>NZ_JBIAHR010000020.1:13983-157204 GCF_042870695.1 Streptomyces sp. NPDC006384 | reverse complement strand
CCCGCCGCCTCCGGCGACACCCTCGCCTCCCCGATGCAGGGCACCATCGTCAAGATCGCCGTCGAGGAGGGCCAGCAGGTCCAGGAGGGCGACCTGATCGTCGTGCTCGAGGCCATGAAGATGGAACAGCCCCTCAACGCCCACAAGTCCGGCACCGTCAAAGGCCTGACCGCCGAGGTCGGCGCCTCCCTCACCTCGGGCGCCGCGATCTGCGAGATCAAGGACTGACACCCGTGGCAGCACTCAGCTATTCCGAAGCCGTGAGCGAAGCGCTGGAGCGTCTGCGACCGGTCGGTTTCGAGCACGGCAGAAGCTTCGTCAACCACGCTCCGATGGCCGCCGAGGCCCTCGCCCACATGGGGTACGCCGACGAGGTGCCGGCGTGGGTCGAACGGAATCTGCGCAGCCGCTCCTATCACGACGTGCCCGAGCGCCGCTGGCCCATCGACCCCGACGACCCCGGCGACTGGCGGGCCGCACTCGGCGATTTCTCCCGGGTGGCCGACTGGACGGCGCTCTTCGAAAGGGAGCTGGCGCTGAGCCCGTGGGCCCAGGTGCTGGCCCGCTGGTGGCCGCGGTTGCTGCCCGGCATGTCCGCGGTGCTCACACACGGAGTGATCCGTACCGCGCACGCGGTCCGCGCGGTGGCCGCCTCTTCCGGCGACAGCCGGTTCCAGCTGGGCGAACTGGCGCAGGGCCTGGGGTACTGGGCCGCACGCCACTCGACCCACGGCATCGCCGCCGGCCCCGAGGACGTACCGGTCCCCGCCGGCGTGGCCGGCCCCGGCGGTGTCACGGCCACGGGCGACGGCCCGGCCACCGGGAACGACGGACGCGACCCGGCCGCGCGCGCACTGGACGCGCTCGTCGCCGAGTACGCCGGGATCTACGCCGCCGTCTCCCCCCACCACCCGATCCCGCTGATCCACGCGATCACCGGGCCCGCGGCCGTGCGCCTGGTGGTCGGGCATCTGCCGCCCGCCCAGCGCCGCCCGTCCTACCTGACCGCGCGGGCCGTCAGCCGCACGATGCTCGACTGGTTCCGCACGGCGCCCCACCCCGCGCCCCCCCGCACCGGTGGACGCCCCCGCCCTGACGGAGGTCTTCGCGCGGGCCGTGGAGATCGGTGACGAGCACACCATCAAACTCGCCGAGGTCGCGGTGCGCCACGAGGCGTTCTCACCCGATCCCAGGCACGCGGCGGCCGCGCACGTGGCGAACCAGGCCATCGGACGCCTGTACCGCTGAACCGCCCCACACCCGTTCCCTGCCCCGCCCGCCCGGTGGGGAGTTCCCGAGGAGTGTCATGGACGCACAAGTCATCGTCGTGGGCGCCGGGCCGGCCGGCATGATGCTCGCGGGCGAGCTGCGGCTCGCGGGCGTCGACGTCGTCGTACTGGAGAAGCTCGCCGCACGCACCGGAGAATCACGGGGCCTCGGCTTCACCGCACGCACCATGGAGGTCTTCGACCAACGGGGCCTGTTGTCCGGGTTCGGGGACGTCGAGGTCAGCAATGTGGGCCACTTCGGCGGCCTGCCGGTGGACTTCGGCGTGCTCGACGGTGCCCACCAGGCGGCCAAGAGCGTTCCGCAGTCGGTCACCGAGACCGTTCTGGAGGAGTGGTGCACCCGGCTCGGCGCCGACCTGCGACGCCGCCACGAGGTGCGGTCCGTCACCGAGAAGGAGGACTGCGTCGAGGTGGAGGTGAGCGGTCCCGACGGAGTGCACCGGCTGCGCTGCGAGTACCTGGTCGGCTGCGACGGCGGCCGCTCCGTGATCCGCAAGAAGGCCGGCTTCGACTTCCCGGGCACGCCCTCGTCCCTGGAGATGTACCTCGCCGACGTCAAGGGCGTGGACCTGCAGCCCCGGATGATCGGTGAGACCCTGGACGGCGGCATGGTCATGGTCGGCCCGCTGCCGGGCGGGATCACCCGGCTGATCGTGTGCGAGCGCGGCACCCCGCCCAAGCGGCGCGAGCAGCCCCCGGCCTGGGACGAGGTCTCCGCGGCCTGGCAGCGGCTGACCGGCGACGACATCTCGCACGCCGAACCGGTGTGGCTGTCGGCCTTCGGCGACGGCACGCGGCAGGTCACCGAGTACCGGCGCGGCCGGGTCTTCCTCGCCGGCGACTCCGCCCACATCCACCTCCCGGCCGGCGGCCAGGGCATGAACACCAGCATCCAGGACTCGGTCAACCTCGGCTGGAAGCTCGGCGCCGTGGTGCGCGGCCGGGCCCCCGAGTCGCTGCTCGACAGCTACCACGCCGAACGCCACCCGGTGGGGGAGCGGCTGCTGATGAACACCCGGGCCCAGGGACTGCTGTTCCTGTCCGGACCCGAGGTGCAGCCGCTGCGCGACGTACTGACCGAACTGATCCGCTACCCCGAGGTCAGCCGGCACTTCGCGGCGATGGTCTCGGGACTGGAGATCCGCTACGACCTCGACGGCGGCTCCCACCCGCTGCTCGGCCGGCGCCTGCCCGACGTGGAGCTGAGCGGCCACAAGCTGCTGTCCCGCAGCACCGAGGCGCTTCGGGCCGGGCGCGGTGTGCTGCTGGACCTCGCCGACAACGGCCGACTGCGCGAGCGGGCCCGGCCCTGGCTGGACCGGATCGACGTCGTGACCGCCGTCCCCGTGCTGCCCGAGGGCAGCGCCCTGACCCGCACCACCTCCGTACTGGTCCGCCCCGACGGCTACGTGGCCTGGGCGGCCCCCGGAAGCCACGCCGACCTGCCCATGGCCCTGGAGCGCTGGTTCGGACCGGCCCGCTGACCAGCCGCCCGTACCCGCCCCACCCGCCCAGAGGAGAGACCATGCACAGCACGTTGATCGTCGCCCGGATGGACCCGGGCAGCAGCGCCGAGGTCGCCCGGCTCTTCGGCGAGTTCGACGGCACCGAGATGCCCCGCCTGATGGGCACCCGGCGCCGCCAGCTCTTCGCCTACCGCGGCCTCTACTTCCACCTGCAGGACTTCGACGGCGACAACGGCGGTGAGCTGATCGAGAAGGCCAAGACCGACGACAGGTTCGTACGGATCAGCGAGGACCTCAAGCCGTTCATCCAGGCGTACGACCCCGCGACCTGGCGCTCACCCGCCGACGCGCTCGCCACCCGCTTCTACGACTGGGAAGGCCGGTCGTGAGCGCCAGACGAGTGGTCATCACGGGCGTCGGCGTCACCGCGCCCGGCGGGGTGGGCCGGAAGAACTTCTGGAGCCTGCTCAGCGAAGGACGCACGGCCACCCGGGGGATCACCTTCTTCGACCCCTCCGCCTTCCGGTCCCGGGTCGCCGCCGAGATCGACTTCGACCCCGAGGAACACGGACTGAGCCCCCAGGAGATCCGCCGGATGGACCGGGCCGCCCAGCTGGCGGTGGTCACCGCCCGCGAGGCACTCGCCGACAGCGGACTCGACCTGTCCGGCGCCGACCCGTACCGGGTCGGGGTCACGATCGGCAGTGCGGTCGGCGCGACCATGGGCCTCGACCAGGAGTACCGGGTCGTCAGCGACGGCGGCCGGCTCGACCTCGTGGACCACCGGTACGCGGTGCCGCACCTGTACAACTACCTCGTGCCCAGCTCCCTGGCCGCCGAGGTGGCGTGGGCGGCCGGCGCCGAAGGCCCGGCCACGGTCGTCTCCACCGGCTGCACCTCCGGGCTGGACTCCGTCGGACACGCGGTGGAGCTGATCCGCGAGGGTTCGGCGTGCGCCATGGTGGCCGGGGCCACCGACGCGCCCATCTCACCGATCACCCTGGCCTGCTTCGACGCCATCAAGGCCACCACGCCCCGCAACGACGACCCGGAGCACGCCTCGCGTCCCTTCGACGGCACTCGCAACGGTTTCGTGCTCGGCGAGGGCTCGGCGGTGTTCGTCCTGGAGGAGCTGGAGGCCGCCAGGCGGCGCGGCGCGCACATCTACGCGGAGATCTCCGGCTACGCCTCGCGCTGCAACGCCTTCCACATGACGGGTCTGCGCCCGGACGGCGCGGAGATGGCCGAGGCCATCACGGTCGCGCTGGACGAGGCCCGGCTCAACCCGGAGGACATCGACTACATCAACGCGCACGGTTCGGGCACCAAGCAGAACGACCGCCACGAGACCGCCGCCTTCAAGAAGAGCCTGGGCGACCACGCCTACCGGACCCCGGTGTCCTCCATCAAGTCCATGGTCGGACACTCGCTCGGCGCGATCGGCTCGATCGAGATCGCCGCCTCGGTCCTCGCCATGGAGCACGACGTGGTGCCGCCGACGGCCAACCTGCACACCCCCGACCCCGAGTGCGACCTGGACTACGTACCGCTGACGGCGCGCGAGCACCGCACCGACGCGGTGCTGACCGTCGGCAGCGGGTTCGGCGGCTTCCAGAGCGCGATGGTGCTCGCCCGACCGGAGAGGAGCGCCGCATGAGCACGGCCCCCGCACGGACCGTGGTGACGGGGCTCGGCATCGCCGCGCCCAACGGCCTGGGCACGGCCGACTACTGGGCGGCCACCCGGGCCGGCAAGAGCGGCATCGCCCGCGTCACCCGCTTCGACCCGACCTCCTACCCGGCGCGGCTGGCCGGCGAGGTGCCCGGCTTCGACGCGGCCGGCCACCTGCCGAACCGGCTGCTGGCACAGACCGACCGGATGACCCGACTCGCCCTCGTGGCGGCGGACTGGGCGCTGGCCGACGCGGGCACCGTCCCGGCCGACATGCCCGCCTACGACATGGGTGTGGTCACCGCGAGCTCCTCCGGCGGCTTCGAGTTCGGCCAGGGGGAGCTGCGCAAACTGTGGAGCCAGGGCAGCCAGTACGTGTCCGCCTACCAGTCCTTCGCCTGGTTCTACGCCGTCAACAGCGGCCAGATCTCCATCCGCAACGGCATGAAGGGCCCGAGCGGCGTCGTCGTGTCCGATCAGGCGGGCGGACTGGACGCGCTGGCGCACGCGCGGCGGCAGATCCGCAAAGGCACTCGGATGATCATGTCCGGCTCGATCGACGCCTCGATCTGCCCCTGGGGCTGGGTGGCCCAGCTGGCCGGTGGCCGGCTGACCACCGTGCAGGAGCCCGAGCGGGCCTATCTGCCCTTCGACACCGCGGCGAGCGGACACGTACCCGCCGAGGGCGGCGCACTGCTCGTCCTGGAGTCGGAACGGTCGGCGGCGGACCGGGGCGCCCGGGTGTACGGCGAGATCGCGGGCTACGGGGCCACGTTCGACCCCGCCCCCGGCAGCGGCCGGCCCCCGGGCCTGCGCAAGGCGGTCGAACTGGCCCTCGCCGACGCGGGCGTGGACTCGGGCGACGTCGACGTCGTCTTCGCGGACGCGGCCGCCGTACCGGAACTGGACCGGGTCGAGGCGGACGCGCTCAACGCGGTCTTCGGACCACACGGTGTCCCGGTCACCGCGCCCAAGACGATGACCGGACGCCTCTACTCGGGTGCCGCCCCGCTGGACGTGGCGACCGCCCTGCTCGCCGCCCGGGACGGCCTCGTACCCGCCACCACCAATGTCACCCCGGACGCCTCCTACGACCTGGACCTGGTCACCGATCCGCGTCCCGCCGACATCCGCACCGCCCTGGTTCTCGCCCGGGGCGAGTGCGGCTTCAACTCGGCCCTGGTCGTCCGCACCCCCTGACGTCCCGCCCCACGAGCACGGCCGGCCGCCGCCGGCCTCCCCGCCCCCACTGGCCGGCGGTCCCGGCTCCCGGCGGTCCCGGCTCCCCTGCTCCCCCGACGCGCCCGCCGCCCGGTCCGTCATCCGTCTCTCCCCCACCGGACCGGGCGGCGGGTGTTCGTCCGTCCGCGTCCCCGGATCCCGCCCGGGCGCGGAGCTCCTACAGAGAGGAATCCCACCCATGCCCGCGCAGTCCTTCACCCTCGACGACCTCAGGCGTGTCCTGCTGGAGGCCGCCGGCGCCGACGAGAGCGTGGATCTCGACGGCGACATCCTCGACACCGACTTCGAGGAACTCAGCTACGAGTCCCTGGCCATCCTCGAGACCTGCGGCCGCATAGAGCGGGAGTACGGCATCACGCTCGACGACTCCGTGGTGACCGAGGCGAAGACGCCCCGGGCCCTGCTGGGCCTGGTCAACACCCAGCTCACCGGCGTGGCCGCCGCCGCCTGACCCTCCCGCCCCGGCCCCACTGCCGCCGCGGCCCGGCCCCTCCGCCCGGCCGCGGCGGCCCCGGCGCAGCCGCCCACCCATCCACCCACAAGGGAGTACCAGTCATGTCCGACAAGCATCAGCGGGTCGCCCTCGTCTCCGGGGCCACCAGCGGCATCGGCCGCGCCACCGCGCGGCTGCTGGCCGAGCAGGGACACCGGGTCTTCATCGGCTCCCGCGCACCCGAGAACGTCAGCACCACCGTGAAGGAACTGCGCGCCGAGGGCCTCGAGGTCGACGGCTCCGTCCTCGACGTCCGCTCCGCGCTGTCGATCGAGACCTTCGTCCAGTCCGCCGTGGACCGCTACGGCGCCGTGGACGTCCTCGTCAACAACGCGGGCCGGTCCGGCGGCGGCGTCACCGCCGACATCGACGACGAGCTCTGGTACGACGTCGTCGAGACCAACCTGAACAGCGTCTTCCGGCTGACCCGCGCCGTCCTGACCACCGGCGGCCTGCGCGGCAAGAACCGCGGCCGGATCATCAACATCGCCTCCACCGCCGGCAAGCAGGGCGTGGTCCTCGGCGCCCCCTACTCCGCCTCCAAGCACGGAGTGGTCGGTTTCACCAAGGCTCTCGGCAACGAGCTCGCCCCCACCGGCATCACCGTCAACGCCGTCTGCCCCGGCTACGTGGAGACACCGATGGCGCAGCGCGTGCGTGCGGGGTACGCCGCCGCCTACGACACCACCGAGGACGCCATCCTCGACAGGTTCCAGGCCAAGATCCCGCTCGGGCGCTACTCCACGCCCGAGGAGGTCGCCGGCCTGGTCGGCTATCTCGCCTCCGACACCGCCGCGTCCATCACCGCACAGGCCCTGAACGTGTGCGGCGGCCTCGGCAACTTCTGACCCCGGTCACCACCGCCCACCCCGACGAGGAGATCCCCATGTCCGCACCCGAGCCACGGGAAGTCGAGCACGAGATCACGGTCTCGGCCCCGGCCGGCGACGTCTACCGGCTGATCGCCGATGTGACGAACTGGCCGCGCGTGTTCCCGCCGACCATCTACGTCGACCACCTGGAACGCTCCGGCGACGAGGAGCTGATCAGGATCTGGGCCACCGCCAACGGCGAGGCCAAGAACTGGACCTCGCGCCGGGTCCTGGACCCCGAGAACCTGCGGATCACCTTCCGGCAGCAGGTCTCCACACCGCCGGTCGCCGGCATGGGCGGTACCTGGATCGTCGAGCCCCTCGGCGAGCGCACCGCCCGCGTCCGGCTGCTCCACGACTACACCGCCGTCGACGACGACCCTGCCGGTCTGGCCTGGATCGAAGAGGCCGTCGACCGCAACTCCCGCACGGAGCTGGCGTCGCTGAAGACCAACGTCGAACTCGCCACCGCCGACGAGGAACTCACCTTCTCCTTCGAGGACACCATCGCCATCGACGGCTCCGCCAAGGACGCCTACGACTTCGTCAACGAGGCCGGCCGATGGGCCGAGCGGCTGCCGCACGTGGCGACCGTGCGCCTCACCGAGGACACCCCCGGCCTGCAGACCCTGGAGATGGACACCCGGGCCAAGGACGGCTCCACCCACACCACCCGCTCGTACCGGGTGTGCCTGGAGGGCCGGAAGATCGCCTACAAGCAGACCACACTGCCGGCTCTGATGAGCCTGCACACCGGCTACTGGACCTTCCGCGACACGGACACCGGCGCCCTCGCGTCCTCGCAGCACACCGTCGTACTGCGTCCCGAGAACATCGAGCGGATCCTGGGACCCGAGGCGGGGATCGCCGAGGCCCGCGAGTACGTGCGCACCGCGCTGAGCACCAACAGCCGGGCCACGCTGGGACACGCCCGGGACTACGCCGAGGCGAGGCGCTGACGCATGTCCGGTGCCGACACAGCCGATACGCAGGTCGTCGTGGTCGGTGCCGGCCCCGTCGGGCTGATGCTCGCCGGGGAACTGCGGCTCGGCGGCGTCGAGGTGACCGTGCTGGAACGGCTGGACACCCCGACCACCGAGTCCCGGGCCTCCACGCTGCATGCGCGGACGATGGAGATCCTCCGACAGCGCGGTCTGCTGGACACACCCGGAGGTTTCGCGGACCCCCTCCCGCCGTGCGAACCCAGGGGCCACTTCGGCGGCCTCCCCCTGGATCTCACGCTGCCCAGCTCCCACCCGGGCCAGTGGAAGGTCCCTCAGGTGCACACCGAGAAGATCCTCGGCGCCTGGGCACACCGCCTCGGTGCACGTGTGCTGCGCGGACACCACGTCGTCTCCGTCGGCCAGGACGCGCACCGGGCGCGGGTGGTGACCGAGCACGCGGGACGGCGCACCACGTTCACCGCCCACTACGCAGTCGGCTGCGACGGCGAGCGGTCGGCCGTGCGCCGGCTGGCCGGCATCGGCTTCCCGGGTGCCGACGCCGAGCGGGAACTCCTGCGCGCCGACGTCGCCGGCATCGAGATCCCCGACCGGCGCTTCCAGCGGCTGCCGAAGGGGCTGGCGATCGCGGCCCGGCGCGGCGACGGCGTCACCCGCGTGATGGTCCACCGTTTCGGCACCCCGCCGCGCGCCGCCGGTGAGCCGGGCTTCCCGGACGTCGTGTCGGCCTGGCGGGACGTCACCGGCGAGGACATCGCCGGTGGCACCCCCCTGTGGGTGAACTCCTTCGGGGACGCCTCCCGGCAGGCCGAGCACTACCGCCGAGGACGGATCCTGCTGGCCGGCGACGCCGCGCACCAGCAGATGCCGATCGGCGGCCAGGCGCTCAACCTGGGTCTCCAGGACGCGGTCAACCTGGGCTGGAAACTCGCGGCCACCGTGTCCGGCCGGGCTCCCGAAGGCCTCCTGGACACGTATCACGAGGAGCGGCACGCGGTCGGCCGGCGCGTGCTGTCCACCATCCGCGCGCAGGCCCGGCTGCTGCTGGGCGGTCCCGAGGTGGAGTCCCTGCGCTCGGTGATCGGCGAACTGATCCCGTACGAGCCGGTCCGGATGCACCTGGCCGGCCTGATCAGCGGTCTCGACATCCGTTACGAAGCAGACGAGGTCCCCGCCCCGGTGGGGGCGCGGCTGCCCGGCCCGCCGTCCGACGCCCACGGCACCGCAGCGGCAGCCCTGCGCCGGGCCCGCGGGGTGCTCCTCGTGACGGCCGGCGACGGGGAGCCGCGCGAGGCCCTCGTGCGCGCCGCGCTCCCGTGGGCCGGCGCCGTCGACACCGTGACCGTTCCGCCGGCCGGGGACGGCCCGCTGCGGGACGCCGCCGCCGTCCTCGTCCGTCCCGACGGCCACGTCGCCTGGACGGGCGACGCACCGGACGGCCTGCGGACGGCGCTCGCCCGCTGGTTCGTCCCCGACGAGGAGGCCGCGAGCGCCTCCCCCCGTGCCGAGCACACCGCCGGGCAGCGGCACCGCCCCGCGCACCGCACCGCCGCACGACACCAAGCCGCACGACCTCACGGCAGGAGAGAGAACATGGGCAGTCTGACCGGACGCACGGCGCTCGTCACGGGCGCCAGCCGGGGCATGGGACGGGCCACCGCCGAGCGGCTGGCCCGCGACGGCGCGCTCGTCGTCGTGCACTACGGCACCAGCGAGGACGCGGCCGCCGAGGTCGTCGACGGCATCGAGCGGGACGGCGGGCGGGCCTTCGCCGTACGGGCCGAACTCGGCGCCCCCGGCGACGTGCACGAGCTGTTTCTCGCCCTGGAGGAGGGTCTGAAGGAGCGCACCGGCTCCGCCGAACTGGACATCCTGGTCAACAACGCCGGGGTGATGGGCGGTGTCAAGCACGAGGACACCACGCCGGAGCAGTTCGACCGGATCGTCGCCGTGAACGCCAAGGCGCCGTTCTTCATCATCCAGAGGGCGCTCGCCAACATGCCCGACGGCGGCCGGATCGTGAACATCTCCTCCGGACTGACCCGGTTCGCCAACCCCGACGAGATCGCCTACGCGATGAGCAAGGGCGCGGTGGAGCAGCTCGCGCTGCACTTCGCGAAGGCACTCGGCCCGCGCCGCATCACGGTGAACAGCGTCGCCCCGGGCATCACCCGCAACGGCAACCCGGTGTTCGACGTCCCCGAGGCGGTCGAGGCGATGGCCGCGCTGTCCGCCTTCAACCGGGTCGGCGAACCGCAGGACGTCGCCGACGTCGTCGCCTTCCTGGTGTCCGACGACGCCCGCTGGATCACCGGCTCCTTCGTCGACGCCAGCGGCGGCACCCTCCTGGGATGACGTCATGACCAGGACCGTTCCAGGGACGGTGGACGACGCCGGGGAAGCCCGGTGGAGCCCTAGGCTGTGGGGGCTGCTGCTGGTCCTCGCCGGAAACATGCTCATCGACGCGCTCGAGGTGTCCGTGGCGGTCGTGGCGCTGCCCTCCATCGGCACGGACCTCGGGCTGCCCCTGACGAGCGCGCAGTGGGCGATGACCGGTTTCGCCGCCGGATTCGGCGCCCTCATGCTCTTCGGCACCCGGCTGGTGTCCCTGCTGGGCCACCGCCGGGTCTATCTGGTGGCGCTCCTCGGGTTCGCCGCCGCCTCCCTGCTCAGCGCCTTCGCCCAGGAGCCCGCGCTGCTCGTCGCGACCCGGCTGGTCAAGGGGTTCTGCGCCGCGCTGACGGCTCCCACCGGACTGGCCATCATCTCCACCGCCTTCCCCGAGGGCCGCGCCCGCAGCCGTGCGGTGTCCGTCTACACCCTCTTCGGCGCCGGCGGCTTCACCGTGGGCCTGTTGCTGTCCGGCTGGCTGAGCACGTACAGCTGGCGGCTGGCCTTCGCCTTCCCGGCCCCCGTCGTCCTGCTGCTCTTCGTCGCGGCACTGCGTCTCGTCCCCGACGGAGAGGGCACACCGGACGGCCGCCCGGCCGGGCCCCGGCACTACGGTGCGGGGGCCGCGGCCGCCCTCACGGGGGCACTGCTCGCCCTCGTGCACGGCATCACCGCGCTGCCCGGACACGGCTGGACCGACGTCCGCTTCCTCGGGTCCGTGACCGCGGCGGTCCTGCTGCTGGCAGGGTTCCGGGCGCTGGAACGTGCCGCGCCGGCCCCGCTGCTGCCGGTCCGGCTGCTGCGCAGCGGGGCCCTGATCCGCTCGGCCATCGGTGCGGCCTGCCTCAACGGCTCGTACCTCGGGCTGCTGGTCGTGCTGACGTACCAGGCGCAGACCGTCGCCGGCTGGTCACCGTTCGCGACGTCCGCGGCGCTGCTGCCGGCCGCCGTGCCGCCGGCGATCACCGCGCTCGCCTCGGGGCGGCTGATCGCCCGGTTCGGCGCGCCGCGCCTCGTCGCGGCCGGTGCCGCCAGCGCGTTCGCCGGCTGCCTGCTGCAACTGCGGTCCGGTGGGCTCCTGGACTACACCGGGCGGCTGCTGCCGACGCTGCTGCTGGTGGGGCTGGGCTTCGTGCTGTCCTTCGCCGCGCTCAACGCACAGGCCACGTCCGAGCTGGCACCCGCCGACCGCGGCGCGGGCAGCGGGCTCTACCAGACCGCCGTACAACTCGCCGCGGTCTTCGCGGTGGCGCTGGTCGCGGCGCTGCTCACCGGTTCGGGTGGGGACGGCGGGACCGCGGCGCGGCTCGACGCCTGCCGGCCGGCCCTGGCACTGGTGGCCGCTCTCGGTGGTCTCGGACTGCTCACCGGGCTCACCGGGCTCGTCCGTCCCGGCGCCGCAGGCCGCACGGCCGCACCCCTCACCTGACGTTCACTCCTTCTACTCCACGACGGGGCACGATCATGGATCTGACAACGGAGAACTGGGTCTTCGACGACCTCGACGACCTGGATGACCTCGACTACGAATTCGAACGAGATCACGTCGCCGAGCCGGAGCCGCCCGACCTGGCGCACCTGGCCGCGTGCGACCCGGCCGAGCGCATCCGCCTCGTCGACCTGTACGTACGGGACGAACTGGCCCGGGTGCTGCGGGTGGCGCCGGACACGATCGACACCGTGGGACGCCCCATGAACAGCCTCGGCATCGGGTCCATCAACGGCCTCGAACTGCAACGCCGCATGGAGTCCGTGCTGCGGGTCGACGTCAACCTCAACCGGCTGCTGCGGGCCAACAGCGCCGCCGAGCTCATCGACTGTCTGGCCGGGCAGCTCGGCCCCGGGGACAGCCGCCACAAACACGACGGGCGCAACGACCACCTCGTCTCGCACGACGTGCTGGGCACGACGTGATCGGGCAGCTCGAGCACCGGCCTCACGCGGCGGCCACCGCGCCGCGGCTGCCCGTGCCCGGGCACCTCGACGTATGGCTGGTACGCCGCCCACGGCTCGGCACGGCGGCCGGGACGCTCGCCCTGGGCGAGCTGAGCGAGCCGGAACGCCGGCGCACGGCCTCCTTCGTACGCCCCGCCGACGGGGTCACCTACGCGTCCGCGCACATCGCGCTGCGCCGGCTGCTCGGCGCCTACCTGGGGCTGCCGGCGGCCGATGTCCCGTTCGTGCGCGAGCCCTGCCCCGGGTGCGCCGGGCCGCACGGCAGGCCGGCCGTCCGTCACCCCGACCCGCCGCTGCACTTCTCCCTGGCGCACAGTCACGGCATGGCCGTGGTGGCCGTCTCCCGCGTCGTGCTCGGTGTGGACGTGGAGCGGCTGCCACGGCCCGAGACCGTCGAGGTGTGCACCGCGGCACTGCACCCCGACGAGCAGTCCGAGCTGGCGGAGCTGGGCACCGAGGAGCGGTGCCTGGCCTTCGGCCGGATCTGGAGCCGCAAGGAGGCCTACCTCAAGGCACTGGGCACCGGCCTCTCCCGTGACCCCGCCCTGGACTACCTGGGCGCCGACCAGGGCCGTCGGCCGGCCGGCTGGACACTGCTCGACCTGGCGTCCGGCCTCCGGCACAACGCCGCCGTCGCCGTGCGCGGCGCGCCGCCCGAGCGGGTCCGGGTGCGCTGGCTGCCGCCCACCACGACACACGTCGACGGGGCGGTGGACCTGGCCGCCGACGGTGTGACCACCCGCGTATCCGACTGGGGAGCGTGACACGACGATGACGACCGACCAGAGAACCGAGCACACGGCCGGGCGACAGCCGCTGCACCGGCGCGAGCACCGGGGCCAGTGGAGCGCCGAGGAGCGCATCGAGGAACTCGGACTGATCAAGCAGGCGGCCCGGCGCGGTGACCCCGCGGCCACCGAGCGGCAGCACGCCAAGGGAAAGCTCACCGCCCGCGAACGTATCGAACTGTTGCTCGATGAGGGCTCGTTCACCGAGGTCGAGATGTTGCGCCGGCACCGGGCCACCGGCTTCGGCCTCGAGGAGAAGCGCCCCTACACCGATGGCGTGATCACCGGCTGGGGCACCGTCCACGGACGCACGGTCTTCGTGTACGCGCACGACTTCCGGATGTTCGGCGGCGCCCTCGGCGAGGCCCACGCGCTGAAGATCCACAAGATCATGGACATGGCGATATCGGCCGGTGCACCCCTGGTGTCGCTCAACGACGGGGCGGGCGCCCGCATCCAGGAGGGCGTCTCCGCGCTCGCCGGCTACGGCGGCATCTTCCAGCGCAACACCAAGGCGTCCGGCGTCATCCCGCAGATCAGCGTGATGCTCGGCCCGTGCGCGGGCGGTGCCGCCTACTCCCCGGCGCTGACCGACTTCGTCTTCATGGTCCGTGACATCGCACAGATGTTCATCACCGGGCCGGACGTGGTGAAGGCGGTGACGGGCGAGGAGATCAGCCAGGACGCTCTTGGCGGCGCCGACGTCCACGCCGGCGCCTCCGGTGTCGCCCACTTCGCCTACGACGACGTGCTCACCTGCCTGGAGGACGTACGCCACCTGCTGTCCCTGCTGCCCGCCAACAACCGCGAGCTGCCACCGGCCGCGCCCGGCTCCGACCCGGCCGGCCGGCGCACCGACCGGCTGCTGGAGATCGTCCCCGACGACCCCGGCCGGGTCTACGACATCCGCGCCGTCATCGAGGAGATCGTGGACGACGGCGACTGCTTCGAGGTGCACCCCGACTGGGCGACCAACGTGGTGTGCGCCCTGTCCCGGCTCGACGGCGAGGTCGTGGGCATCGTCGCCAACCAGCCCACGTCGTACGCCGGCGTCCTGGACATCGACGCGAGTGAAAAGGCCGCGCGGTTCGTGCAGTTCTGCGACGCCTTCAACATCCCGCTGGTGACGCTGATCGACGTCCCGGGCTTCCTGCCCGGCGTCGACCAGGAGCACAACGGCATCATCCGGCGCGGGGCCAAGCTGCTGTACGCGTACTGCAACGCCACCGTGCCGCGCGTCTCCCTCGTACTGCGCAAGGCGTACGGCGGGGCGTACATCGTGATGGACTCCCGCTCCATCGGCTCCGACCTGGCGCTGGCCTGGCCGTCCAACGAGATCGCGGTCATGGGCGCCGAGGGCGCCGCCAACGTCGTCTTCCGCCGGGAGATCGCCGCGTCGGACGACCCCGAGGGCACCCGCGTGCAGAAGATCAAGGAGTATCAGGCGGAGCTGATGCATCCGTACTACGCCGCCGAACGGGGCCTCATCGACGATGTGATCGACCCGCGGGACACGCGGCGCGCCCTCACCGGTGCCCTGGCGATGCTGCGCAGCAAGCAGGCCGACCTGCCGTGCCGCAAACACGGCAACCCGCCGCAGTGAGCGGGACGAACGACGCGGACACCGCGGACGAGACCCCGGTGGTCCGGATCCTGCGGGGCCGGCCCACCCCCGCCGAGATCGCCGCCGTCACCAGCGTCCTGCTCGCCCGCGCCGCCGCCCTCGGCGCCACCCCGCCCGGCCCGCCCGGCACCCGGCCGACCGCGGGCTGGCGACGCCCGGAACGCACCGCCCGGCACCGCGACCCCCGGGGCTGGCACGCCGCCGCCGGCCCGGGCAGCGGACCGTCCACCGGAAAGGAGCACTTCACCTCATGACCCGCCCGCTCTTCGGCCCCGCCGCCGACACGGACACGGACACGGTCACCCTCGCCCGGACCGAACTCGACGCCCTGCGCGCCCAGGTCCGGGCCCTGAGCGACCGGACGGAGATCGCCGAGCTGGTCGACCGCTACGTCACCCTGCTGGACACCCAGGACGAGCACGGTTTCGACGACGGCTGGCCCGCACAGGTCTTCACCGAGGACTGCCTGCTGGAGTTCCCCGTCGGAACGGTGGAAGGACGGGACGGGGCGGCCGGCTTCCACTTCGACCGCAAGTCGCGGTTCGCCCGGACCCATCACCTGGCCTCCAACTACGGCATCACCACGGACGGCAGCACCGCCCGCGTCCGCGTCCACCTCGTCGCCTCGCACGTCCACCACGACGACGGCCCCGACCCCGGCGGCCGCTTCGACATCGGCGGTCACAGCGAGGCCGAGGCGGTCCGCACCCCGGACGGCTGGCGGATCCGCCGCTGGCGGTTCCACCTGACGTGGTCGGACGGGGCGGGCCCGCGACCCGGCCCCGAAGCGCACGCCCTGCGCACCTCCCAGCCACGCCCACGCACCTGACCGACCGCACCCGACGAAAGGACACCACCGTGCCGGGCAACCCGGTCCCCCCCGACACCGACGCCCTGCGAGACCTCCACGGCGCGGCCCGCGTGCGGGCCTTCGAGACGTTCCTGTGCCACAGCCTGGCACCCCACCTGCACGTCCCGCCGGCCCACCGGGTCTCCCTGACCCGGCCGCTGTACGCCCAGGGCATCGACTCGCTCACCGCGCTGGCCCTCCAGCGCACCCTGGAGTCGGCGCTGGGAGTCCCCGTCCCCTCGCACAAGCTGCTGCGGGAGCAGACCGTCGGAGAACTCGCCGCCGTCCTCAGCACCACGACGGAGAGCGAGGCACCCGGGCAGAGCACCATCTGAGCACCGGCCGCCGAACGCCGGCCTGTGAGTAAAGTCTCAGACCGCCGCACCATGACATCTCCATGGCATCTCCGCAGCCCAGCGCAGACCAGAACGGGGCGGCATCATCACGATGCCGCCCCGTCCTTTTGCGTATCCAGAACATCCGAGTGTTCTGTGGTGCGCGAGGGGGGAGTTGAACCCCCACGCCCTTGCGGGCACTGGAACCTGAATCCAGCGCGTCTGCCTATTCCGCCACCCGCGCATTGGGTGTGTCCTCGGGCTCCGTTCCTTTCGGCCCGGCGCCTTCCGACACGCAGAACATTAGCACGCCCCACGGGGTGGTTTCACATCCCTTCTCCGCAGGCCGGCGGACCGGACGGGCCGGCCGGGCACTCGCGGCGGCGCACACCCGTTCACGTATCAACCTCGTACCGGTCCCGCCCGTCTCCCCATGAGCGGGTGGGGGTCCGCGGCCCGGTGCGGGACACTGGTCCGCGGCCACCTCTACGATCCTGGGCATGCATCACGTGCCCGGGCACGCTCCGAACGGCTCGGGGAGTTCGAAGAGGAGCTCCGGCGGGAACTCCGAGAGGCGTCGACACCCGTCGACGGGGCCGACAGGGGGAACCAGCCGATCGACCGGCGCGTGGATACGATCAGTAAGCAGTACCAGGTAGGCAGTGCCCGTACACCAGGCACGAAGAGCAGTACGCAAGACGGCAGTACGCAGCACAGCAGCACGCAAGACGGCAGTACGCGAGACAGCGGACAGGACGGCAGCGACGGAGGAGGTGCCCCATGGGAGTCCTGAAGAAGTTCGAGCAGCGTCTCGAAGGTCTGGTCAACGGCACCTTCGCGAAGGTGTTCAAGTCCGAGGTGCAGCCCGTGGAGATCGCGGGAGCGCTCCAGCGCGAATGCGACAACAACGCGACCATCTGGAACCGCGACCGCACCGTCGTACCCAATGACTTCATCGTCGAGCTGAGCACGCCCGACTTCGAACGCCTCAGCCCCTACTCCGGCCAGCTCGGCGACGAGCTCGCCGGCATGGTGCGCGACTACGCCAAGCAGCAGCGCTACACCTTCATGGGGCCGATCAAGGTCCACCTCGAGAAGGCGGACGACCTCGACACCGGCCTGTACCGGGTCCGCAGCCGTACGCTCGCCTCCTCCAGCAACCAGCAGGGCGGCCCCGGCCCCGCCGCGCCCCCCGCCCCCACCGGACGGCCCGGCGCACCCGGCGGCTACGGCTACCCGCCCGCGGGCCCCGCGGGCGCCCCTCCCATGCCGGCCGCGCCGCCGCCCGGCGCACGCCCCGGCGGTTACGGCTACCCGCAGCCCGCGGGCGCCCACCAGCCCCCGGCCGCACCCGCGGCCGGCGGACGCACCCGCCACTGGATCGAGATCAACGGCACCCGCCATCAGATCTCCCGCGCGACCCTCGTCCTCGGCCGCAGCACCGAGGCCGACGTGCGGATCGACGACCCCGGCGTCTCCCGCCGGCACTGCGAGATCCGGACCGGAACGCCCTCGACGATCCAGGATCTCGGGTCCACCAACGGCATCGTGGTGGACGGGCAGCACACCACCCGCGCTACGCTCCGCGACGGCTCGCGGATCGTCGTGGGCAGCACCACCGTTATCTACAGGCAAGCCGAAGGGTGATCCGGGGGCAATGTCAGAGCTGACCCTCACGGTCATGCGGCTGGGTTTTCTCGCCGTACTGTGGCTGTTCGTGATCGTGGCCGTGCAGGTCATCCGCAGCGACCTGTTCGGCACACGGGTCACCCAGCGCGGAGCGCGGCGCGGCGCCGACCGGCCGCAGCAGACCGCCGCGCGCCAGGGCCAGGCGCCCCCGCCGCAGCGCCAGCAGGCGAGCGGCGGCCGGGGCCGCCGCGGCGCTCCCACCAAACTCGTGGTGACGGAGGGCACCCTCGCCGGCACCACCGTCGCCCTCCAGGGCCAGACCATCACGCTCGGCCGGGCACACGACTCGACGATCGTGCTGGACGACGACTACGCCTCCAGCCGCCATGCCAGGATCTACCCGGACCAGAACGGCCAGTGGATCGTCGAGGACCTGGGCTCCACCAACGGCACCTACCTGGACCGGGCCCGGCTGACGTCCCCCACGCCCATCGGCCCGGGGACGCCGATCCGCATCGGCAAGACCGTCATCGAGCTGCGGAAGTAGTGCTACACCAATGAATGAGCGCGAGCGGAGCGAGCACGCAGCAGCGGCCGGCCTTCCCGGCCCCGGCGCGCTCCCGACCGGAGGGTGGGCAGTGTGGCTCGACACGACCGGCTGCACGCGGAGCCGACGGGCGAGGTGCGCATGAGTCTGTCACTGCGTTTCGCCGCCGGATCGCACAAGGGCATGATCCGGGAGGGCAACGAGGACTCCGGCTACGCCGGTCCCCGGCTGCTCGCCATCGCCGACGGCATGGGCGGCCAGGCCGCCGGTGAGGTCGCCTCCTCCGAGGTGATCTCCACCATCGTCGCCCTCGACGACGACGTACCCGGCTCCGACCTCCTCACCTCCCTCGGCGCCGCCGTGCAGCGCGCCAACGACCAGCTGCGGCAGATGGTCGAGGAGGACCCCGCCCTCGAAGGCATGGGCACCACCCTCACCGCCCTGCTGTGGACCGGCCAGCGCCTCGGCCTCGTCCACGTCGGCGACTCCCGCGCCTACCTCCTGCGCGACGGCGTCCTCACCCAGATCACCCAGGACCACACCTGGGTGCAGCGCCTGGTCGACGAGGGCCGCATCACCGAGGAGGAGGCGGGCACCCACCCGCAGCGCTCCCTGCTGATGCGGGCGCTCGGCAGCGGCGACCACGTCGAACCCGACCTGTCGATCCGCGAGGTCCGGGCCGGCGACCGCTACCTCATCTGCTCCGACGGGCTCTCCGGCGTCGTCTCCCACCAGACGATGGAGGAGACCCTCGCCAGCTACCAGGGCCCCCAGGAGACCGTCCAGGAACTGATCCAGCTCGCCCTGCGCGGCGGCGGCCCCGACAACATCACCGTCATCATCGCCGACGTCCTCGACCTCGACACCGGGGACACCCTCGCCGGACAGCTGTCCGACACCCCCGTCGTGGTCGGCGCCGTCGCCGAGAACCAGGCCCAGTACGGCGACAACGGCATCATGCAGACCCCGGCCGGCCGCGCCGCCGGCCTCGGCCGCCAGGGACGCCGGCAGGGCGGCGGCGAGTTCGGGCCGCCCGGCGGGGGCGACATCACCGGCTACGTCCCCGCCCAGGGCTTCGGCGACTACGGCGACGACGACTTCGTCAAACCCCGCAGGAACCGCAAATGGCTCAAGCGGTCCTTCTACACCGCCCTCGCCCTCGCCGTCGTCGGCGGCGGCCTGTACGGCGGCTGGCGCTGGACCCAGACCCAGTACTACGTCGGCACCAACGACGACCACGTGGCCCTGTACCGCGGCATCAGCCAGGACCTGGCCTGGATCTCGCTGTCGAAGGTCCAGAAGGACCACCCCGAGATCGAACTCAAGTACCTGCCGCCCTACCAGCAGAAGCGGGTCGAGTCGGCCATCGCCGAAGGCGACCTGAACGACGCCCGGGCGAAGATCGAGGAACTGTCGGTCCAGGCCTCCGCCTGCAAGAAGCAGGCCGAGCGGCGCGCCGCGGACAGCCAGAACGCGAAGCCGGGCGAGGGCGAGGCCGGAGGCACCACGGGAACCACCCCCGCCTCCTTCACCACCAGGGCCACACCGTCCCCCAGCACGTCGGAGACCGCCGGGACGCCCGGCTCGTCCCCGACCCCGTCCACGACCGCACCCACCACCAGCCCCGGCCCCAGCCTCTCGGAGGAGGAGCAGAAGGTCGTCTCGCTGTGCGGCAAGCAGTAGGCAATCGGTGAGAGGCCCCTTCCCACGATGAGCAGTACTTCCAACTCGCCGACGCACCACACGTCCACGATCGGCTCCATCGGCGCGCCCAGCCGCCGCAACACCGAACTGGCGCTGCTGGTCTTCGCCGTCGTCATCCCGGTCTTCGCCTACGCCAACGTGGGCCTGGCCATCAACGACGAGGTCCCCGCCGGCCTGCTGAGCTACGGCCTCGGCCTCGGCCTCCTGGCCGGCGTCGGCCACCTGGTCGTCCGCAAGTTCGCCCCCTACGCGGACCCCCTGCTGCTGCCGCTGGCCACCCTGCTCAACGGCCTCGGACTCGTCGCCATCTGGCGCCTGGACCAGTCCGAACTCCTCCAGAGCATCAAACAGGCCGGCACCGCCGCGCCCCGCCAGCTGATGTACACCGCGATGGGCATCGCCCTGTTCGTCGCCGTGATGATCTTCCTCAAGGACCATCGCGTCCTGCAGCGCTACACCTACATCTCCATGGCCGGCGCCCTGTTCCTCCTGCTCCTGCCGCTGGTCCCGGGCCTCGGCAAGAACATCTACGGCGCCAAGATCTGGATCCAGGTCGGCTCCTTCTCCATCCAGCCCGGCGAGTTCGCCAAGATCGTCCTCGCGGTCTTCTTCGCCGGCTACCTGATGGTCAAGCGCGACGCCCTCGCCCTCGCCAGCCGCCGCTTCATGGGCCTCTACCTGCCCCGCGGCCGCGACCTCGGCCCGATCCTGGTGGTGTGGATGGTCTCCATCCTCATCCTGGTCTTCGAGACCGACCTCGGCACCTCGCTGCTCTTCTTCGGCATGTTCGTGATCATGCTGTACGTCGCCACCGAGCGGACCAGCTGGATCGTCTTCGGCCTGCTGATGTCCGCCGTCGGCGCCGTCGGCGTGGCGAGCTTCGAGCCGCACATCCAGACGCGTGTACAGGCCTGGCTCGACCCGATGCACGAGTACGAGCTCTCCCGCGCCGGCGTCCAGGACGGCGTCCTGCACTCCGAACAGGCCATGCAGGCCCTGTGGGCGTTCGGCTCCGGCGGCACCCTCGGCACCGGCTGGGGCCAGGGCCACTCCGAGCTGATCCGCTTCGCCGCCAACTCCGACTACATCCTCGCCACCTTCGGCGAGGAACTCGGCCTGGCCGGCCTCATGGCCCTCTTCCTGCTCTACGGCCTCATCGTCGAGCGCGGCATCCGCACCGCCCTCGCCGCCCGCGACCCCTTCGGCAAGCTCCTCGCCATCGGCCTGTCCGGCGCCTTCGCCCTCCAGGTCTTCGTCGTCGCCGGCGGTGTGATGGGCCTCATCCCGCTCACCGGTATGACGATGCCCTTCCTGGCCTACGGAGGCTCCTCCGTCATCGCGAACTGGGCGCTGATCGGCATCCTGCTGCGCATCAGCGACACCGCCCGCCGTCCGGCTCCCGCGCCCGCCGCCAACCCCGACGCCGAGATGACCCAGGTGGTCCGACCGTGAACAAGCCCCTGCGCCGCATCGCGATCTTCTGCGGCCTCCTGGTCCTCACCCTGCTCATCCGCGACAACTGGCTCCAGTACGTCAAGGCCGACGAACTGAGGACCGACGAGAACAACCGCCGCGTCGCCATCGAGCGCTACGCCACCCCCCGCGGCGACATCATCGTCGACGGCAAGGCCATCACCGGACACGCCACCACCGAGGGCGACTTCAAGTACAAGCGCACCTACAAGGACGGCGCCATGTGGGCGCCCGTCACCGGCTACGTCTCCCAGGCCTACGGCGCCACCCAGCTCGAGGCCATCAACGACGGCATCCTCACCGGCAACGACGACCGGCTCTTCTTCCGCAACACCCTCGACATGATCACCGGCAAGAAGCGCGAGGGCGGCAACGTCGTCACCACCCTCAACAGCGCCGCGCAGAAGGCCGCCTACGAGGGCCTGAGGAAGCAGGGCGGCAAGGGCGCCGTCGCCGCCATCGAGCCCTCCACCGGCAAGATCCTCGCCCTCGCCTCCTACCCCTCGTACGACCCCTCCACGATCGCCGGCGGCGGCAAGGCGGACGGCGAGGCCTGGAACCGGCTGCAGAAGAAGAACAACCCCGACGACCCGATGCTCAACCGCGCCCTGCGCGAGGTCTACCCGCCCGGCTCCACCTTCAAGGTGCTCACCGCGGCCGCCGCCCTGGAACACGGCCTGTACGACTCGGCGGACGAGAAGACCGACTCCCCGCTGCCGTGGACCATGCCCGGCACCACCACCGAGCTGCCCAACGAGGGCGACCTGCCCTGCGAGAACGCCAGCCTCCGCGAGGCGCTGCGGGTCTCCTGCAACACCGTCTTCGGCAAGATCGGCGCCGACCTCGGCAACGACAAGATGCTGGAGACCGCCAAGAAGTTCGGCTTCACCGAGGAGCAGTTCGTCCCCGTCCGCTCCAGCGCCTCCGTCTTCTCCGACGACATGAACGACTCGCAGACCGCGCTCTCCTCCATCGGCCAGTACAACACCGCCGCCACCCCGCTGCAGATGGCCATGGTCACCTCGGCCGTCGCCAACAACGGCACCCTGATGAAGCCGTACATGGTCGACGAGCTCCAGGCCCCCAGCCTCGACACCATCGAGAAGACGGACCCGCAGGAGATGGGCAAGCCGCTGTCCGCGGAGAACGCCCAGATCCTGCAGTCGATGATGGAGACCGTCGTCGAGGAGGGCACGGGAACCAAGGCACGCATCGACGGCGTCAAGGTGGGCGGCAAGACCGGCACCGCGCAGCACGGCGTCGACAACAGCGAGAACCCGTACGCCTGGTTCATCTCCTACGCCAAGGCCGACGACGGCAGCTCGCCGGTGGCGGTGGCCGTGGTGATCGAGGACGAGAACGCCAACCGTGACGACATCTCCGGCGGCGGCCTCGCGGCACCGATCGCGAGGAACGTGATGGAGGCCGTCATCAACAGCAAGAAGTGACCGAGCGCCGAAGGCGACGTGAGCCCGCTCACGCCGCCTTCGCATCGACGCACGTTGCGATACCGGTCCTGTATCGGGTACCGGGCTCGGCCGGATCACGCCGAGCGGGCCGGGTACGGTAGGCCGGACGGCAGCCTCCGACCGTACAAGCATGCCGGTCGGGACCGACGGAGAGGGCTGGTAGGTAACCATGGAAGAGCCGCGTCGCCTCGGCGGCCGGTACGAGCTGGGCCAGGTGCTCGGCCGTGGTGGCATGGCCGAGGTCTACCTCGCGCATGACTCCCGGCTCGGCCGCACCGTGGCGGTGAAGACGCTCCGCGCGGACCTCGCGCGCGATCCGTCCTTCCAGGCCCGGTTCCGCCGGGAGGCCCAGTCGGCCGCCTCGCTCAACCATCCCGCGATCGTCGCGGTCTACGACACGGGCGAGGACTACATCGACGGGGTCTCCATCCCGTACATCGTCATGGAGTACGTCGACGGCTCCACGCTCCGTGAGCTCCTCCACTCCGGCCGCAAGCTGCTGCCCGAGCGGGCCATGGAGATGACCATCGGCATCCTCCAGGCCCTGGAGTACTCGCACCGCGCCGGCATCGTCCACCGCGACATCAAACCGGCCAACGTCATGCTCACCCGCAACGGCCAGGTCAAGGTCATGGACTTCGGCATCGCCCGCGCCATGGGCGACTCCGGCATGACGATGACCCAGACCTCCGCCGTCATCGGCACCGCACAGTACCTCTCCCCGGAGCAGGCCAAGGGCGAACAGGTCGACGCCCGCTCCGACCTGTACTCCACCGGCTGCCTGCTCTACGAACTCCTCACCGTCCGGCCGCCGTTCGTCGGCGACTCCCCGGTCGCGGTCGCCTACCAGCACGTCCGCGAGGAACCGCAGGCCCCCAGCGTCTTCGACCCCGAGATCACGCCCGAGATGGACGCGATCGTCCTCAAGGCCCTGGTCAAGGACCCCGACTACCGCTACCAGTCGGCCGACGAGATGCGCGCCGACATCGAGGCCTGCCTCGACGGCCAGCCCGTCGCCGCCACCGCCGCGATGGGCGCCATGGCCGCCGGCGGCTACGGCGCCTACCCCGACGAGCAGCCCACCACCGCCCTGCGCTCCGACGCGGGCGCGGGCGCCACCACCATGCTGCCGCCCATGAACCCGGACGACGGCGGCTACGGCTACGACGACCGCCCCGGCCGGCGCCGCCAGCAGCCGCAGAAGAAGTCCCACACCTCCACGGTCCTCCTGGTCCTGGCCGGCATCCTCGTCCTCGTCGGCGCCGTCCTCATCGGCAAGTACGCCATCGGCGGCGGAGGCGTCGGCAACGACAACGTCCCCGTGCCGAACTTCGTCGGCCTCACCAAGCAGGAGGCCAGCAGCCAGGCGACCAACGCCGACCTGCAGGTGGCCTTCACCGAGAAGCCCTGCGAGGACCAGGCCAAGGGCAAGGTCTGCTCCCAGGACCAGAAGCCGTCCACCCAGGTCAAGAAGGACTCGACCGTCAACCTGGTCGTCTCGACCGGAGCACCGAAGGTCGACGTCCCGGACGTCGAGGGCATGACCTACAGCGAGGCGGAAGCCGCCCTGAAGGAGAAGGGCTTCGAGGTCGAGAAGGAGTCCAAGGAGTCCACGGAGACGCCGGACACGGTGCTCTCCCAGGACCCCGCGGGCGGCACCTCGCGCGAGAAGGGCTCCACCGTCACGCTCACCGTCGCCCGGGAGACCTCCCAGGTGACCGTGCCCAGCCTGCTGGGCCTGAGCCCCGCCGACGCCGAGAAGCGCCTGAACGAGAAGGGCCTCGTCCTCGGCACCCAGACGCAGGAGGAGTCCACCGCCCAGGCGGAGGGCACGATCTTCGAGCAGAACTTCGCCCCGGGCACCGACGTCGACCGCGGCAGCACGGTCAACGTGAAGATCGCCAAGGCGCCGGCGGAGGAGAAGTTCGCCATGCCGAAGGTGACCCAGATCCCCGTCGGCCAGGCCAAGCAGATCCTCGCCCAGCACGGCCTGCAGCTCGACAAGGTCGAGGGCAGCGGCGACGACAACGCCATGGTGGTCGCGAGCAACCCGCAGGAGGGCCAGGAGGTCAAGAAGGGCGACAAGGTCGTCCTCTTCGCCGCCGGCGGCAACAACGGCAACGGCAACGGCGGTGGCGACAACGGCGGCTTCATCGGCGGCCTCGGCCACCACGACGACTGACGCCACCGCACGCTCAAGGCGGAGCCCCAGACCTTCTCGAGGTCTGGGGCTCCACCCTTTCCGCACCCCTGTTCGTGTCTTCGCATGTCATGACTCGTTGCCCCTGGTGACCACGCACCTCAAGGGAAGGAACAGCACATGATCAGCGAGACGGCCCTACTGGAGTCGGCGGCTCTGCGCAGCAGCGTCCTCGCACGCACAGACGTACTTGACCGCGTCAAGGCGCTCTCACTGCTGCCGGATGGCATGCACGTGACGACGGCGATGGTGGCGACGTACTTCGAGGTCGGCATCGAGGCCATCAAGTCCCTCGTCAAGGACCACCGCATGGAGTTGGAGAGCAACGGCTACCGCCTTCTGACCGGCGATCCACTGAGGTCCTTCAAGGACCTCAGTGGAGTGCGGTCACGTGCACGCTCGATGGCGTTCTTTTCCCGCCGCGCCGTCCTCAACGTCGCCATGCTCCTCCGCGACAGCGAAGTCGCACGTCAGGTGCGTGTCTATCTCCTCGACACGGAGTACCTGGCGCGCACACAGCCTGTGGAAAACCCGGCACCGGTGGTCCCCTCCGCACTCGACGACCGCATCGACCGGCGTCTCGCCCACATCCTCGGCAAGACCGTCGTACCGATGTTCAACGCCCTGATCGCCACGTCCGGCGAGCACCGCCGCGAGCTCATCGAACTCCGCGAGGACATCGAGAACGTCGAGCGCAAACTGTGCTGGCACCACAAGCGCCTCACCGTCCTGGAGGGAGAGCCCCCCACCGAAGACGTCAGGGCGAAGCTCCAGGCCATGACCTGGAAGGCGTTCGAGCACCACGTCGCAGACCTCCTGCGACGCGACGGCTGCGTCGACGTCGTCGTACGCCAGGCCCACAGCGACCGGGGCATCGACATCACCGGCCGCACCCCGGACGGGCGCACCGTCGCCGTCCAGTGCAAGAACCGGGCCGGCCGCTGGACCGTACCCAGCGCCGACATGCAGAAGTTCGCCGGCGCGGCACGCGCCGTCAACCGCGTGGACATCGCGCTTTTCGTCGCCACCTGCAACTTCAGTCACGAGTCCGAGGCGATCGCCAGGCTCAGCGGAGTCGTCACCGTGAACCGCGAGGAACTGGAAGCCTGGAGCGCCGGGGTGCGCCTCGAGGCACTGCGGTAGGAACGGACGGCAGCGAGAGGCCCGAAGCCGCAAGGTCAATTTGCGGCTTCGGGCCTCCGCCAGGTTAAGGCACCGAGTTGCTTCGAGTAACTCAGTCCCTCACCGCAACTCCGCCGGAGGGGTCCGCTCCCCGTCCACCTTCTCCGTCCGGACCAGCTCGCCCCACACCACGTACCGGTACTTGCTCGTGTACACCGGGGTGCACGTGGTCAGCGTGATGTAGTGGCCGGCCTTCTTCCTGCCGGACTCCTCGGGGACCGGGTCCAGGACCTTCACGTTGTACTTCGAGGTCTCGGGGAGGATGCCGTAGACCTTGTAGACGTACCAGGTGTCCTTCGTCTCGAAGACGATCGGATCACCCTTCTCGAGCTTGTGGATGTTGTGGAATTTCGCGCCGTGCCCGTCCCGGTGGGCCGCCAGCGAGAAGTTGCCCTTCTTGCCCGACGTCGGCAGCGCCGCCTTCACCGGATCGGTGTAGTAACCGGCCACGCCGTCGTTGAGGGTCTTCATCGACGTGCCCTTCTCCACCAGGATGTCGTCCTCGCCCATCGCGGGCACATGCAGGAAACCGATGCCCGCCTTGGTGTCCAGCGCACCCGGACCGTCGGAACCGACCCTTTCCTGGGCCCAGTTGTCACGGACCCTGTCGGCCTGCTTGTCGGCCGCGCGGTCCGCGACGACGTTCGTCCACCACAGCGAGTAGACGACGAACAGGCCCAGCAACAGGCCCGCGGTGATGAGGAGTTCACCGAAGACGCTGACCACCAGTGCCACCGCCCGCCCCGGCCCGCGGCGGCGGCGCCCCGCGGCCGCGGACGGCGGACGGCCGGACACGCCGGTGTGCTCTTCGTGCTCCGTGTCGGTGGTCGATGCCACTGGTCATCCGCCCTTAACTGACGAGCGCATCCGGCTTGCCCTTGCTGCGCGGCCGTTCCTCGACCATCTTGCCCCAGACGATCATCCGGTACTTGCTCGTGAACTCCGGGGTGCACGTGGTCAGCGTGATGTAGCGGCCGGGCTCCTTGAAGCCGGCCTGCTTCGGCACCGGATCCAGGACGCTGATGTTGCTCGGCGACGTCACCGGCAGGATGGACGCCATCTTGTAGACGAAGTACCGGTCCTGCGTCTCCACCACGATCGGGTCGCCCGGCTGCAGCCTGTTGATGTACCGGAACGGCTCACCGTGTGTGTTCCGGTGCCCGGCCAGCCCGAAGTTCCCGGTCCTGTCCTCCGGCATCGCCGTCTTCAGCGCGCCCTCGGCGTAGTGCCCGACCATGCCGCGGTCCAGCACCTTCTTGCTGTCGATGCCCTCCGCGATCGGCACCACGACGTCCAGCCTGGGAATGTGCAGAAGGGCGAAACCCTGCCCCGGTTCGAAGGTCCCCGGATTCCGCCTGCCGCTCTCCCAGTCCTCCTGGAGGCTGCTCGCCGCCCTGTCCGCCTGCGCCTGCGCGCGCACGTTCGTCCACCACAACTGGTAGGTGACGAACAGCAGCATCAGCACACCGGTCGTGATGAAGACCTCGCCCAGCGCCCGGCTCGCGATCACCGCGGCGCTCGGCTTGCGTGCCCGGGCCCGGCGACGGGCCTCCACACGCGACAGCGGCGCCCCCGACTCCTCCGCGGCCTCCTGGGCACCCGGCCGGTGCTGCGCGCCCCCACGGCGCCCCTGGCGCCTCTTGGCCGCCTTCCTGCGGGCCGCGCGACCACCGTCCGCCGGACGCACGGCGGGGGAGGAAGCCTCCTCCGTCCGCCCGCCAGGCGGCCCCGGGACCCGCAGCGCCACGGTCTCGTCGTCCACGGGAACCGTCCGGTACGCCCCCTCGTCCCCGCCCGCGAAGAGGCCCCCGTACGAGGACCCCTGGTCACCGGACGCGCCGGATTCCCGCTCGGGGCGCAGCGCGGTCACGCCGTGGCCCTGCCCACCACCGGGGCGAGCCCCGCCGACCTCGCCACCGCGCCCTGGTCACCGCACTCCGTCAGCCAGTTGGCCAGCATCCGGTGCCCGTGCTCGGTCAGCACCGACTCCGGATGGAACTGCACGCCCTCGACCGGCAGTTCCCGGTGGCGCAGCCCCATCACGATCCCGTCGGACGTGCGCGCCGTCACCTCGAGCTCCTCCGGCACGGTCCCGGGCTCGGCGGCCAGCGAGTGGTACCGCGTGGCGGTGAACGGCGACGGCAGCCCCGCGAACACCCCCTTGCCCGTGTGCTCCACCGGCGAGGTCTTCCCGTGCAGCAGCTCGGGCGCCCGGCCCACCACACCGCCGTACGCCACCTGCATCGACTGCATGCCCAGGCAGACGCCGAAGACCGGCACCCCGGTCGCCGCGCAGTGCCGCACCATGTCGACGCAGACGCCCGCCTGCTCGGGCGCACCGGGGCCCGGTGACAGCAGCACCCCGTCGAAACCGTCCTGGGCGTGTCCCGTGGTCACCTCGTCGTTGCGCAGCACCTCGCACTCGGCGCCCAGCTGGTACAGGTACTGGACGAGGTTGAAGACGAAGCTGTCGTAGTTGTCGACGACGAGGATGCGCGCACTCACTGGTTGTCCACCGTCACATCGTTGAAGGGAAGCAGCGGCTCGGCCCATGGGAAGACGTACTGGAACAGCACGTAGACCACGGCCACGATCAGCACGAGGGAGAGCAGCGCCTTCACCCACGCGTTCCCCGGCAGATGCCGCCAGATCCAGCCGTACATGCCGTCCCTTCCGTCGCACCACGGCACCAGACTCACGCCGTACGGCACCAGACTAGCGGCGCGAGGTCCTCGGGAACGGCGTCACTCCACAGGCTGTGCATAACGCAGGTCGACGGCGCCCGCGTAGCCGGGCAGCGTCACCGTCCCCTCGTCCTCGACCTTCCAGCCGAGCCCGTAGACGTTGACGTACACCATGTAGTTCTGGATCGCCGGCGACCGGGCGAGCGCCTGCTTCAGCGCCCCCGGGTCCCCGACCGCCTCGATCCTGTACGGCGGTGAGTAGACCCGTCCCTGCAGGATGAGGGTGTTGCCCACACAGCGCACCGCGCTCGTGGAGATCAGCCGCTGGTCCATCACCTTGATGCCCTCGGCGCCGCCCTGCCACAGCGCGTTCACCACGGCCTGCAGGTCCTGCTGGTGGATCACCAGGTAGTCGGGCTGCGGTTCCGGATATCCAGGGAGCCTGGCGGTCGCGTCCGGCGGGGCGTCGTCGAGCGTGACCGAGATCGCCTCGCCCTTCAGTTCCTGTGTGCCGGCCTTCTTCTCCAGCGCCGCGAGCTTGTCGTCCTCCGCCTTCGTGCTGTCGTCGTCGCGCTCGGCGAGGGATTCGATGTCGTCGCGCAGGTCCGCGTTGGACTCTTCCAGTTCACCGTTCTCACGGCTGCGTTCCTGGATGAGGTCGGACAATTTCAGCAAAGAGGCATCCGTGCGGATATTGGTGCCTTTTGCCGTGTCGAAGCTGGTGAAGAAAATGAGTCCCGCGAGAGCGAAGACGGCCGCCGTGAGCACCCGCACGGGCCGCAAACGGTGCCTGCGGGCAGGGCTGGGGCCCGTCCCGGGGGAGTCGGCGGAATTGCTCAACGTACCCTTATCTCCTTCGGCGCCGCGGAAGCACTACGCTAACGGACGCCCGGGGGAGTGCTCGGAGTCCCCTTGTACGTCCCCCCGAGCCCGAACCGTTCCCTGCGCGGCCACGCAGCGCATCGACAGGAGAGACCCTCGTGCCGAAGTCACGTATCCGCAAGAAGGCCGACTACACGCCGCCGCCCGCCAAGCAGGCGACCGCCGTCAAACTGACCAACCGCAGCTGGGTCGCGCCCGTCATGCTGGCCCTGTTCGTCATCGGGCTCGCCTGGATCGTCGTCTTCTACGTCACGGACGGCTCGCTGCCGGTCGATGACCTGGGGAACTGGAACATCGTCGTGGGCTTCGGTTTCATCGCCGCCGGATTCGGTGTCTCCACACAGTGGAAGTAGCTCTCCCCAGGGCTATCCACCGAGTTATCCACAACGCTTGTCCACACGATGGGGAAAAGAGACGACGATCTGTGGATAACTCGTCGGGCATTGACGCCGGTACGACGGAAGTACCACCCAGCGAAAACAGGCTCGCCCCCTGTCCGACCTGCGCAAACACGGGTCAGCGACAAGGGGCGCACCTGTTCTCGCACACTGTGCACAAGATCCGCCACCCGCTGTGGGCAACCTGTGCTCAGGTGAGCTGAGCGGTCCTCAACAGGGTGAGGACGACGACTGCCACCAGGACCAGTGCACAGGTTCCGTACTGGACGAGGGACCGCCGCTCGCGCGGGGCGTGGAGCATCGCGTAGCCGATGACGGCACCGGCGACGAGGCCGCCGATGTGGGCCTGCCAGGCGATGTTGCTCCAGCCGAAGGTGAAGATCAGGTTGATCACCAGCAGGCCGATGACCGGACGCATGTCGGCGTTGAGCCGGCGGACCAGGGCGCCGGTCGCGCCGAAGAGGCCGAAAATGGCACCGGACGCGCCGAGCGAGGCCGTGGTCGGTTCGGCGAGCAGGTAGGTGAGGGCGCTGCCGGCCAGTCCGGAGACGAGGTAGAGCGCCAGGTAGCGGGCCCGGCCGAGGGCCGCCTCCAGGGGGCCGCCGAGCCACCAGAGGCCGAGCATGTTGAAGCCGATGTGCCAGAACTCCTCGTGGGAGAACATCGAGGTCACCAGCCGGTACCACTCGCCCTCCGTGACCCCCTCGGTCGGCAGGTACGGGGCGGGCGGCCAGCGGCCGATGAGGACGAGATCGCTCAGGAGCGAGGGCCTGGCGTGGACGGCGATGAACACCGCCACGTTGACACCGATGAGGATCTTGGTGACGAGGTGGGGGTCGGCGGTGACGGTGCCGCCGGCGAGGGTGCGGGGCCTGGAGGCGGTGGGGGCGTGTCCGGTTCCGGTGCCGCCACGGGCGCAGTCGGGGCAGTGGAAGCCGACGGAGGCGTTGACCATGCAGTCGGGGCAGATCGGGCGTTCGCAGCGGGTGCAGCGGATGCCGGTCTCGCGGTCCGGGTGGCGGTAGCAGTGGGGGGTGCTCCGGGCAGGCTGAGGTGTCTGGTCCTCCGGGCCCCGCGGGCCGTCTGGTGCCTGGTCCATGGTTTCCCCTCGCTTGTCCGTCCGTGTCCGAATGGCGCGGCCCCGCCCATCCTTACGGACGAGCGGGGCGTTTGGTTCCCGTCCCGGGCGCCGGGGCCGGGGCGGCTCCCTGCGCCGGCGGCTCCCTGCGCCGGCGGGTCTCAGCTCTGCCGGGTCTCAGCTCTGCCGGGTCTCGACGACGACGGACTCGATGACGACGTCTTCGAGGGGCCGGTCGGTGCGGGGGTTGGTCGGGGTGCCGGCGATGGCGTCGACGACCTTCTGGCTCGCGGGGTCGGTCACCTCGCCGAAGATGGTGTGCTTGCGGGTGAGCCAGGTGGTCGGCGAGACGGTGATGAAGAACTGGGAGCCGTTGGTGCCCGGGCCGGCGTTGGCCATGGCGAGCAGGTAGGGCTTGTCGAAGCGGAGATCGGGGTGGAACTCGTCCCCGAACTGGTAACCGGGGCCGCCGGTGCCGTTGCCCAGCGGGTCCCCGCCCTGGATCATGAAGCCGCTGATCACCCGGTGGAAGACCGTGCCGTCGTAGAGCCTGGCGGTGGTCTTCTCCCCGCTCTCGGGGTGGGTCCACTCGCGTTCCCCCCGGGCGAGCTCGACGAAGTTCCTGACCGTCCTGGGGGCGTGGTCCGGCAGGAGCCGGACCTCGATGTCGCCGCGATTGGTCTTCAGGGTGGCGTAGAGCTGCTCGGCCACGGTGTGCCTTCCGTCGTCCTGTGGTGCTCCCCGATCCTCGCACGGGGTTTCCGGCCGAGTGGCCCGGGTCGCGAGCGCGGGGAGCCGATCCGTGGCATTGTCGTCGGCGGGCTCCCGTTGTTCCGTATTCGTCCGTTGCCGCGGTTGACCGACCCGTCAATGCGCTTTCGTACCAGTTGTCCCACAGGGCCTCAGGGTGCCCCAGGGCATCGTCCGTGACCCGGATGCCCGCCCTCGCATGCCCGGCTGTGTGTCGGCAGGCATGATCCGTAAAAGGGTGGAAAGTCGAATTACCGTACGCCACCGAGGAGGAGGAACCCGTGACCCGCATCGACAGCGTGCGCGCCGCGACCGGTTCGGCGAAGGACAGCGTGCTGCACGCCGCGGAAGTGGTGGCGCCCTACGCCGACACGGCCAAGGACAGGGCCGCCCACTACGCACAGGAGGCGCGCGTACGGCTGGCGCCCAAGGTGTCGCAGGCCGCGTGTCAGGCCCGGCTTCAGTACGGCGTGCATGTCGCACCGCGTCTGGAGCAGGCCCGTACGCATGTGCCGCCGAAGGTGGACGCGGCCGCTCAGGAGGCCGCCGCCCGTACGCGCATGGCCGCCCGGCAGGCGGCCGAGTACTCCCGTCCGGTGATCGAGCAGGCTGTGGCCGCGGCCGGTCCGGTCACGGGCGAGGCCGCCGCGCGTGGTGCCGCCGCGCTGGCGGCGCTGCGGGGCCAGGTCTCGGCCGAGGAGATCCGGAAGCTGGCCCGCAGGCACGAGCGGCGGGCGCGTGCCGGACGTGTCGTCAGGATCCTGGCGGTGGTGGGTGTGGTCGCGGGCGGCGCGTTCGCGGCCTGGAAGTGGTGGGACAAGCAGGCCAACCCCGACTGGCTGGTCGAGCCGCCGGAGGCGACGGAGGTGGCCGAGGGTGGCCGGCTGACCTCGGTGGACGGCACCGGTGGGGCGGTGCTCGATCCGGAGGTCCAGGCGAAGCAGGCCGAGGACGAGGCCGCCGAGGGCGGCGACGAGTCGCGCTGATCCCGAGCGTCGCCGAGGGGCGGAAGACCCGGGCCGGGTCTTCCGCCCCTCGGCGTTGCTCCACGTTCCCGGATGAACGGCGCCATGTTTCACGTGGAACGTCGGTCGGTGCCGACGCCGGTGTCAGCGTCCGTAGCGGCGTTCGCGCAGGGAGTAGGACCGCAGGGCGCGCAGGAAGTCGATCTCGCGGAAGTCCGGCCAGTACGTCTCGCAGAAGTACATCTCGGCGTACGCGGACTGCCAGAGGAGGAAGCCGGACAGCCGCTGCTCTCCGGAGGTGCGGATGATGAGGTCGGACTCGGACCGGGTCTTGGAGTACAGGTGCTTGGAGATGTGCTCCATGGTGAAGGTCTCGATGAACTCGTCGATGTCCCCGCCCCGGGCGCTGTGCTCGGTGAGGGCGGAGCGGACGGCGTCGACGATCTCCCGGCGGCCTCCGTACCCCACGGCGACGTCGACCTTGGTTCCGCCCTGTCGTCCCTCGGTCGCCGCGGTGGCGGCCTTCAGACGGGCGGCGGACTCGGCCGGCAGCAGGTCCAGTGCGCCGACGACCTCGACGCGCCAGGGGTTGCCGGGGGCGGCCAGCCGCTCCACGACCTCGGCGATGATGTCGATCAGGGGGGTGAGCTGGTCCTCGGGCCGGTGGAGGTTGTCGTCGGAGAGCATGTAGAGGGTGACGTGCTCGATCCGGGCGGAGTCGCACCAGCGCAGGAAGTCCAGCACCTTGGCGCCGCCGGCCCGGTAGCCCTCGCGGGGGTCGTCGATGCCCGATTCCTTGGCCCAGCGGCGGTTTCCGTCGAGCATGATGCCGATGTGCTGGGGGCGTGGGCGGCCCTCCAGCTCCCTGACGAGACGCTTCATGTACAGCGCATCGAGTGCGGCTCGTACCTTGGCCCGCATGCTCTGCCCCTTTCATCTCGCCGGCAGCGGCCGGACTGCTCCGGCGGCGGTCGCCGCTCGGCACCGCCCCGCAGGGGTGTGGCGCTGGTGCCCGCTGGGGTGACGATATCAAGAGCAGACAGCCGTACTCCGGCGCCGAGAGGCGTCCTCCCGGACACTCGTTCCCACGGGGGCGCGGGGTGCACCGGTCGTTTCTGTGCCGTCAACCTGCCTGTCACCGGCCGGGGTTGGCGCTCCTGTTATCCGGGAGGCGAGTGCTGGGGACGCCGGAGCGGCGGCCCGTCGTGCGCGGGCTGTGACGCTGGTCGCGCGAAAGCCCGCTCGTCCTGGTGTCTGCGCAGGTCGGGCGGGCTTTCGGAGGGTGGAGCCTAGGGGAGTCGAACCCCTGACATCCGCCATGCAAAGACGGCGCTCTACCAACTGAGCTAAGGCCCCGGAAGCGACGTCCGGCCGGAGAACCTCGTACCGGCGGGCGCCGGGGACAAGAGTACCGGGTCGGCCCCCGTATCTCACAAATGATTGGGGGTCCCGGGGAACAACCACGCTCCGTAAGATGCTCGGCGTGGTTCGCTGGAGCGAACTGCGGTTTTTGGGGAAGCGATGGGGAGACGCAATGGACGCCGCACAGCAGGAAGCCACCGCCAGAGCGCGGGAACTGCAGCGGAACTGGTACGGGGAGCCGCTGGGGGTGCTCTTCCGCAGGCTGATCGACGACCTCGGTCTCAATCAGGCTCGTCTCGCGGGAGTGCTGGGACTGTCCGCGCCGATGCTGTCGCAGCTGATGAGCGGCCAGCGGGCGAAGATCGGCAACCCGGCGGTGGTCCAGCGGGTGCAGCTGCTGCAGGACCTGGCGGGGCAGGTCGCGGACGGCAGCGTGAGCGCGGCCGAGGCCTCCGCGCGCATGGACGAGATCAAGAAGTCGCAGGGGGGCTCGGTGCTCAGCAACACCACGCAGACCACGAGCAGTTCGGGTGCGCCCACGGTCAAGCGGGTGGTCCGTGAGATCCAGTCGCTGCTGCGCTCGGTGGCGGCCGCCGGCGACATAATCGAGGCCGCGGACTCCCTCTCCCCCTCCCACCCGGAGCTGGCGGAGTTCCTGCGGGTGTACGGCGCGGGCCGGACCTCCGACGCGGTCGCGCACTACCAGTCCCACCAGAACTGACCCGCCCGGGCCGGTCGGCCGACGGCCGGTCCGCGGGGCGTGACGCGAGGGGGAGGAGCGGCACACGGTCATGGGTGAGGTCTTCGCCGGCCGGTACGAGCTGGTCGATCCGATCGGCCGTGGAGGGGTGGGGGCCGTCTGGCGTGCCTGGGACCACCGCCGCCGGCGCTATGTGGCCGCCAAGGTGCTGCGGCAGAGGGACGCCCACTCGCTGCTGCGCTTCGTGCGGGAGCAGGCACTGCGGATCGACCACCCCCATGTGCTCGCGCCGACCGGCTGGGCCGCCGACGACGACCAGGTCCTGTTCACCATGGACCTGGTCACGGGCGGTTCACTGGCCCATCTGGTCGGGGACTACGGCCCCCTGCCGCCGCGTTTCGTCTGCACGCTGCTGGACCAGCTTCTGTCGGGCCTGGCGGCGGTGCACGCGGAGGGCGTGGTGCACCGCGACGTGAAGCCCGCCAACGTGCTGCTCGAGGCGACCGGCACGGGGCGTCCCCGGCTGAGACTGTCCGACTTCGGCATCGCGATGCGCTTGGGCGAGCCCCGGCTGACGGAGACCGACCTGGTCGTGGGAACGCCCGGTTACCTCGCGCCGGAACAGCTGATGGGTGCGGAACCGGACTTCCCCGCCGACCTGTTCGCCGTGGGGCTGGTCGCCCTGTATCTGCTGCGGGGTGCCAGGCCGGACGCGAAGGAGCTCGTCCTGCGCTTCGCCGAGCACGGGACGCCGGCGGCTCCGCAGGGGATTCCCGAACCGTTGTGGCAGGTCGTGGCCGCGCTGGTGCAGCCGGATCCGCAGGCGAGGTTCCGTACGGCCACCGGGGCGCGCAAGGCGCTGGCCTCGGCGGTGGAGCTCCTCCCGGAGCCGGGGGCCGACGACGAGCCGATCGAGGTCTTCGACCAGGTAGGGCCGCTGCCACCGGGGTTCGGCCCCGACGGACCACTCGGGCGGTCCCGGGGAACGGGCGGCGCGGCGACTGATCCCCGACAGCCCTACGGAGCGCCGTCGGCTCAGAGGCCCCTCTCTCCCGATGCCCCGGTTCCGTTGCCGGCTCCGGGTGCACCGGCTCCGTCACCGGCTGCGGAGGCTCCCTCGCAAGCCGCTCCGGTACCTCCTCCCCCCGCGCCCTCCTCGCCTCCGTCGCCTCCGTCGCCTCCGCGTCCGCCCGTGTACGCGCCGGCGCACCCCGTCCACTCCCCGGTGACCCCGCCGCGCGGTGACGTCACCACCGCCGTGTACACGGCACAGGCCGCTCCGGCTCCGGCTCCCGCCACTGCCTCTCCGTCGTACCCGCGGCGCCGTGCCGCACGGCGTCGCCGTCCCGGCCCGCCGGCCAGGGTGGCGGTCCCGCTCCTGCTCATCGCCCTGGCCTGTTACGCCGTGGGGTTCTGGGCGCTGACCCGTGTCTGAGGCGCGCCTACGACAGTCCGGCCGCGGTGGTCAGGCCGCCCGGCGCCGGAGCAGCGCCGTCCACACGCCCAGCCCCACCAGCAGCGCGCTGCCGGTGCCGATCCCGCCGAACGCGACCGCCCTCATGGCGGTGCTCCCGCCCGTGGCGCCGCCCCGCGCGGCCACGCGGCCGCCGTCCGGCACCTCGAAGAGGCCCTTCGGCACGGACTCCCCCGCGTACCCGGGGCCGTCCTGCGCCCTCCCCTCGAGCCGCACGCGCAGCGTCAGGGGGAACGGGCCGTCCCCGAAGTCGTCGGCCACCCGTGCCGCGAGGTGCACGACGAGGTAGTGGTCGCCGGCGAACCGCATACCGCCGGCCCTGCTGTCGGTGGAGTACCTGTTGTCGTACGACACCGGCGGCACGGGCGCGAGGCCGGCCGTGATCTGCCGGCCGGTGTAGCCCTTGGCGGCGGTGACGACCTCGCCGCGCACCGGGTTGTGCAGGGCCAGGCGCAGGGCGGCCGGCGCATGTCCGGAACCGCTGCCGGTGCCGCCGAGTTCGGCGGAGGCGTACACCCGGCGGCCCCAGTCGAGGGGCACCTTGTAGTAGAGGGTCTGTCCGGGGCGGATGCCGTCGCGCCAGGAGCCCTGTCCGACGGTGGTGGCCCGGGCGAAGCCGCTGCCGCCACGGCGGGGTTCCGCCTCGCCGGTGAGGGGTGCGGGCGAGGCGGAGTCCCACGCTCCGGGTGCGGTGGCCGCCCCGGTGCGCTCCGGGGCGGGTTCGGTGGCGGTCATGAGCTCCAGCTCCCAGGTGTCCGGCGGGGAGTCCTGCGGCCTGGTCCGCTCGACGGTGAGGTGGTAGGTACCGGCTTCTCTGCACCGCGTGCCGGCGGGGGAGAGCTCGCGCACGGCCCAGGCCGTGACCGGGCGGGGGCTGCGGGCGGCACCGAAGGTGGCGGTGTCCAGGGAGCAGGAGCCGCCGCCGGTGTCCCGCAGGGTCAGCCGGATGCCGTCGGCGGCGGTGACCTCGTCGCCGGGGCCGGGAACGGCGGTGACGGAGACGTGGGCGTCCGAGGCGGTGTCGAGTTCGAGGCGGTAGTGGACAGTGCCGCTTCTCGGGAGCGCGCTGCGGTAGGCCGTGCCCGGCTTCAGGAGAGGGGCGTCGGCGGTACCGCTCGCGCCCTCGACCCGCGGGGCGTTCCCGGCGAACCCGTAACCGCCCGGAGCGTCGCCGGCGGCCAGAGCCGTCCCTCCCGGCAGGGCGACGACCGTGGCCAGGACCGCGCTCACGGCGGCCAGGCGCACCGGCACCGGACGGCGGGCCTGTCCCGTCCCGGCACACCGACGAGCCGTACACCACCGCTCCATCCGCCGCCACCCCTCGCGTTCGCCGTCGCACGGACCGTGACCCATACTGCCGCGTGCACGGCGTCGCGCGCGCCCGGTCCGGGCAACACAAAACCCCGACCGTGGCGACGGCCGGGGTCTGCTCAGGACCGGTTGCCGGTCGTACTCACGAACCCGTGGGCACGGAGTCAGTCGCCTCCGTCCACAGATCCTGCTCGGCGCGATCCGCCTGGATCTGGCGGTACACGAGGAGCCCGCCGATGGCGGCCAGTGCGACCAGGAGAAGCTTCTTCACCGCGCGACCTCGTCTTTCCTTGACGTAGGGGACTTCTGGCGCCCGACTATACACACCGGCCGATACCGATCGGTGACCTGAGCCGGTCGTCAACTGCCCGTCGGCGGAACCCAGTAGATATACGGCGAACCACTCCGGCCAGAAAGTGATCACCCTTTTACAGACGGTGATTTCCGTCCACCCTCGTCCAGGTTCACGGCTTTTCACCCCTCTTACGTCCATCCGAGTGGTGTTCATCTGAACATCGCCGCGTCACGGGCGTCGGTCCACCACTTCGCGGCGCCCCTACACATCATGAGCAAAGTACGCAAATCGCCCAACCCGAAAGTGAGGGGTCATGGCCAGGAACAAGGTCATGTCGCTGTGGACCGCCGTCGTCACCGCCTTCCTCGCGCTGTTCACGGCGCTCGGACTCGTCACGACGACCGCCGCCGCGGCCGTACCGCAGACCGAGACGCACAGCAACACCGAGACCGCGCCCCGGCCGGAGGCGCCGACGGCGACAGCGGCCCGGCCCTGGTCCATGACCGGGTCCCTGCCCCCCACGATGAAGCAGCGCATCCACGCCGAGGCACACGGCAAGGCTCCCACCTGCCGGCACCGTCCGCTGACGAACGCCGCGCCGGTGGCCGGCGTACTTCCCGCCGCCCCGCTGTGCGACTCCGCCGGCTCCGCAGACCGGCAGCACACCGACCCGCTCCAGCGCTGAGCGGCCCGGGGCGCCCCGCCCCTTCGTCCGTCCCGAAGCAACGGCGTACTGCGTACAGCACCGCACGCGAGAAACGGCCCGGCCGCTCGACAGAGCAGCCGGGCCGTCGCCGTGCGGTCGCCGGGAGGCCACGCCGGTGCCGGCCTCACCGCCTCCTCGGCCGCTGCCCTCGGTGAGGCCGGCGGCCGCGCCTGTTCCGTGTCCAGAGCACTCCGAGCGCCACCACGGCGACCGCGGACAGAAAGACCGCCCCGAGGACCACCGTCACCCCGGCCGCGATCACGAAGATCACCCACCACTGCGGATCACCTTCCACAGGCCCCCTCACGAAGCACGCGTCCCCGGAACGACGCCGGACCGCCGGGGCCGGTTCCGTGACCGCTGCCGAGGCAGGCCGTGAAGGCCGGCCGTAGATGTCACCGTGGACGACAAAGACCCCCAGCCGTTGCCGACTGGGGGTCTTTTCGCTGGTGGGGCTAACAGGATTTGAACCTGTGGCCTCATCCTTATCAGGGATGCGCTCTAACCAACTGAGCTATAGCCCCGCCGCGCTCTGCGGTGTGTGTCCCGCGCGCTGACTCCTGAAGATTAGCGCACGAGGCGGGAAGTCCCAAAATCGGTTGTGCCGGGACCGCCCGCGCCGGTCACTCGTCCTCGGCGAGCGTCAGCTCGACACCGCCGACGAATCCGGCGGACAGGTTGTAGATGAACGCGCCGAGCGTGGCGAGAGCCGTCGCCAGGACGACGTCGATCACCGCGACGACCGACGTGAACATCAGCACGTTGGGCAGCGACAGGAACGACTGCAGGTCGAAGCCGTTGGACTCGTTCGAGCCGGTCGCCTCGGAGATCGTGCCGCCGACGGACGAGAAGACACCCATGGCGTCCATGACCATCCACAGCACGGCGGAGGCCACGATCGTGCAGATGCCCAGCGCGATGGAGAGCAGGAAGCTGACCTTCATCACCGACCACGGGTCGGCCTTGGCCACGCGCAGACGCGCTTTGCGGACGCGGGGGGTGGTGCTCGCGCCGGTACGCGGGCGGCGCGCGGCGGCGGGCATGCCACCGCCCTGGGTCTGGTAGGCCTGCGGCGGGTGGTACGGCCCGCCGGCCTGCTGGGGCTGTCGCTCCCCCGGCAGCGGCGAGGCCGACTGCCGGGTCTGCGGGCCTCGGGTGTCCGTCACAGTTCCCCCCTGGGATCCATGAGTGTCAGACGCGTGCGAACCGGTCGCTCCGTCGTCGATCCTGCGCAGCTGAGTCGTGTGCGAATCCGTCGCACGCGCGGCGGAGCCACGGCCGCCGCCGCTCGTCTCCGTACCCGTAGGGGTACCGGCCGACCCGGCGCCCGTGGCTCCGCTCACGATGACTCTCTCCTCGTGTTACTCGGCCGAGGGCGCCTCACCCTCGTCCGTGCCGGTGGTCGCGGCACCCTCGGCGGCCTCGTCGACGGCGACATCGCCGTCGACCTCCTCCGCCTCGCGTCCCGCCTCGGCGTTGCGCGCGATGCCCACGACGGCATCGCGCTTGCCCAGATTGATCAGTTGGACGCCCATGGTGTCACGGCCCGTCTCCCTGACTTCGCTGACTCGCGTACGAATCACACCGCCCGAGAGGGTGATGGCGAGAATCTCGTCGCTCTCCTCGACCACCAGCGCGCCCACGAGTGTTCCGCGGTCCTCGACGATCTTGGCGGCCTTGATGCCGAGGCCACCGCGGCCCTGGACGCGGTACTCGTCGACGGAGGTGCGCTTCGCGTAACCGCCGTCGGTGGCAGTGAACACGAACGTACCGGCTCGAACAACATTCATCGAGAGCAGCTCGTCCCCCTCGCGGAAACTCATGCCCTTGACACCCGAGGTCGCGCGGCCCATGGGACGCAGCGTGTCGTCCGACGCGGTGAACCTGATCGACTGTGCCTTCTTACTGATCAGCAGCAGATCGTCGTCGGCCGAGACGAGTTCGGCCCCGATCAGTTCGTCGTCGCTGCCGTCCTCCTGCTCGCGCAGGTTGATGGCGATGACGCCGCCCGAGCGCGGGGAGTCGTAGTCCTTCAGCGGCGTCTTCTTCACCAGGCCCGCCTTGGTCGCCAGGACCAGGTAGGGCGCCGCGTCGTAGTCGCGGATCGCGAGGATCTCGGCGATCGACTCGTCCGGCTGGAAGGCCAGCAGGTTCGCCACGTGCTGACCGCGGGCGTCCCGGCCGGCGTCGGGCAGCTCGTACGCCTTCGCGCGGTAGACCCGGCCCTTGTTGGTGAAGAACAGCAGCCAGTGGTGCGTGGTGGACACGAAGAAGTGGTTGACGATGTCGTCTTCCTTGAGCTTCGCTCCGCGCACCCCCTTGCCGCCGCGCTTCTGCGCCCGGTAGTCGTCGGTCTTGGTGCGCTTGATGTACCCGCCGCGCGTGACCGTGACGACGATGTCCTCTTCGGCGATCAGGTCCTCGATGGACATGTCGCCCTCGTACGGGATCAGCTTGGTCTTGCGGTCGTCGCCGTACTTCTCGACGAGCGCCGCCAGCTCCGCGCTGACGATCCCGCGCTGACGCACCGGCGAGGCGAGGATCTCGTTGTACTCGTTGATCTTCGCCTGGAGCTCGTCGTGCTCCTGGACGATCTTCTGCCGCTCCAGGGCGGCCAGGCGCCGCAGCTGCATCTCGAGGATGGCGTTGGCCTGGATCTCGTCGATCGTGAGCAGGTCCATCAGACCTCCGCGCGCGATCTCGACGGTGTCGCTGCGCCGGATCAGGGCGATGACCTCGTCGATGGCGTCCAGGGCCTTGAGCAGGCCGCGCAGGATGTGGGCGCGCTCCTCCGCCTTGCGCAGGCGGAACTTCGTGCGCCGGACGATGACCTCGATCTGGTGGTTCACCCAGTGCCGGATGAACGCGTCCAGGGACAGGGTGCGCGGCACGCCGTCGACCAGCGCCAGCATGTTGGCGCCGAAGTTGGTCTGCAGGTCGGTGTGCTTGTACAGGTTGTTCAGGACGACCTTGGCGACCGCGTCCCGCTTCAGGACGATGACCAGACGCTGGCCCGTGCGGGAGGAGGTCTCGTCGCGGACGTCCGCGATGCCGCCGATCTTGCCGTCCTTCACCAGGTCGGCGATCTTCTGCGCGAGGTTGTCCGGATTGGTCTGGTACGGCAGCTCCGTGACCACCAGGCACTGGCGGTTCTGGATCTCCTCGACCTCGACGACCGCGCGCATGGTGATCGAGCCGCGCCCGGTGCGGTAGGCCTCCTCGATGCCCTTGCGGCCCACCACCAGCGCGCCGGTCGGGAAGTCGGGGCCCTTGATGCGCTCGATCAGCGCGTCCAGCAGCTCCTCGTGCGAGGCCTCGTAGTTCTCCAGGTACCACTGGGCGCCGGCCGCGACCTCGCGCAGGTTGTGCGGCGGGATGTTGGTCGCCATGCCGACCGCGATACCGGCCGAACCGTTGATCAGCAGGTTCGGGAAGCGGGCCGGCAGGACGGTCGGCTCCTGGGAGCGGCCGTCGTAGTTGTCCGTGAAGTCGACGGTCTCCTCGTCGATGTCGCGGACCATCTCCATCGACAGCGGCGCCATCTTGCACTCGGTGTAGCGCATCGCCGCCGCCGGGTCGTTGCCCGGCGAGCCGAAGTTGCCGTTGGAGTCCACCAGCGGCATCCGCATCGACCAGGGCTGGGCGAGACGGACCAGAGCGTCGTAGATGGAGGAGTCGCCGTGGGGGTGGTAGTTGCCCATGACGTCGCCGACGACGCGGGCGCACTTGTAGAAGCCGCGCTCGGGCCGGTAGCCGCCGTCGTACATGGCGTACAGCACGCGCCGGTGGACGGGCTTGAGGCCGTCACGGACGTCGGGCAGCGCGCGCGAGACGATGACGGACATCGCGTAGTCGAGGTACGAGCGCTGCATCTCCGTCTCGAGCCCGACAGGCTCGACACGCATCGCCAGGGCGTCGCCCTCGGGCGTCGTCACAGGAGTGTTCTCGTCGGTCATTGCTGGTGAAGATCCTTCCTGATGCGGTCAGCTGAGACCGACTCAGATGTCGAGGAAGCGGACGTCCTTGGCGTTGCGCTGGATGAACGCGCGCCGGGCCTCGACGTCCTCGCCCATCAGCACCGAGAACAGGTCGTCGGCCTGCGCGGCGTCGTCGAGCGTGACCTGGCCGAGCACCCGGTGCTCCTGGTCCATGGTCGTGATGCGCAGCTCCTCGGCGTTCATCTCGCCGAGGCCCTTGAAGCGCTGCACGGAGTCCTCACGGATGCGCTTGCCGGCGTTGCGGCCCATCTCGATCAGCGCGTCGCGCTCGCGGTCGGAGTAGGCGTACTCGAAGTCGTCCCGGCCCCACTTGATCTTGTAGAGCGGCGGACGGGACAGGTACACGTGCCCGGCCTCGACCAGCGGCCGCATGAAGCGGAACAGGAAGGTCAGCAGCAGGGTGTTGATGTGCTGGCCGTCGACGTCGGCGTCCGCCATCAGGATGATCTTGTGATAGCGGAGCTTCTCGATGTCGAAGTCCTCGTGCACGCCCGTGCCGAACGCGGAGATCATCGCCTGGATCTCCTGGTTCTGCAGGATCCGGTCGATGCGCGCCTTCTCCACGTTGAGGATCTTGCCGCGGATCGGGAGGATCGCCTGGTACTGCGGGTTCCGGCCGGACTTGGCCGAACCGCCGGCGGAGTCGCCCTCGACGATGAAGATCTCGCACTTGGTCGGATCGTTCGACTGGCAGTCGGACAGCTTGCCCGGCAGCGACGCCGACTCCAGCAGGCCCTTGCGACGCGTCAGGTCGCGGGCCTTGCGGGCCGCCACACGCGCGGTGGCCGCCGCGATGCCCTTGCGGACGATGTCCGCGGCCTCGTTCGGATTGCGGTCCAGCCAGTCGGTGAGGTGCTCGTAGACGACCTTCTGCACGAAGGTCTTCGCCTCGGTGTTGCCCAGCTTCGTCTTGGTCTGGCCCTCGAACTGCGGCTCGCCCAGCTTCACCGAGATGATCGCCGTCAGGCCCTCGCGGATGTCGTCACCCGTGAGGTTGTCGTCCTTCTCCCGCAGCAGCCGCTTGTCGCGCGCGTACTTGTTGATCAGGTTGGTGAGCGCCGAACGGAAGCCCTCCTCGTGCGTACCGCCCTCGTGGGTGTGGATGGTGTTGGCGAAGGAGTACACACCCTCGCTGTAACCGTTGTTCCACTGCATCGCGACCTCGAGGGACAGGAGCCGGTCCTTGTCCTCGGCCTCGATGTCGATCACGGAGGGGTGCACCAGCTCCCCCTTGCGGGAGTTGAGGTACTTCACGAAGTCGACGATGCCGCCCTCGTAGTGATACGTGACCGACTTGACCTCGGCCTTCTCGTCGGCGCCCGCCTCGTCCGCCCCGGAGGTGGCCTTCGCCGACTCGCGCTCGTCGGTGAGCCTGATCGTCAGGCCCTTGTTGAGGAACGCCATCTCCTGGAAACGCCGCGACAGCGTCTCGAAGGAGTAGTCGGTGGTCTCGAAGATGTCACCGTCGGCCCAGAAGGTGACCGACGTGCCGGTCTCCTCGGTGGCCTCGTGCTTCGCCAGCGGCGCCGTGGGAACGCCCAGCTTGTACTCCTGCGTCCAGCGGTACCCGTCGGTCCTGACCTCGACGGCGACCCTCGTGGACAGGGCGTTGACCACGGAGACACCCACTCCGTGCAGACCGCCGGAGACCGCGTAGCCGCCGCCGCCGAACTTGCCGCCCGCGTGCAGCACGGTCAGCACGACCTCGACGGCCGGCTTCCCCTCCGACGGGACGATGCCCACCGGAATACCGCGGCCGTTGTCGACGACGCGGACACCGCCGTCGGCGAGGATCGTGACGTCGATGGTGTCCGCGTGGCCGGCCAGCGCCTCGTCCACGGAGTTGTCCACCACCTCGTACACGAGGTGGTGGAGGCCACGCTCACCGGTCGAGCCGATGTACATACCGGGTCGCTTGCGGACCGCGTCCAGACCCTCGAGGACGGTGATGGCGCTGGCGTCGTACGAGGCGGTGGTCTCGCTGCCTGCGGTGCTCACCGCTTCGGGCACACCGGTGTCGATGGACGGGATGTTCTCGTTGGGGTTGCCGGAATCGGCCACGAAGCGCCCTTTCTGGCACGGCACGAGCCGGGCTCGGCGGCGGGTTGCCGGAGCGGCTGCGGCATGGTGCGTCGGTAAGCCTTGATCAGCGTTGCTCAGCTTGTCCCGGACAGTCCCCAACACGTGGGGCGGGATTGTCTTCCATTCTACCGGTAGCACTGACACTGATGGGGGTTTGCCGGTGCCTGAGTTCGCATGTGCCGCCCTGAACGAGGCTCGTCCGACTCCCGATATGCGGATGGGGTCCTCAAGAGGCTCACGACGGCACTCAGCGCTTCGAGGCGTCAACCCTTGGCTACTTGGGATCCGGCCCCGGAACCACCACCGTGCGCCGGGGTGCGGCAAGGCGGACTCCGGCAGTCCCGACCGGCCACCGGGGCCCGCACGTGTGAGGTACTTCACCCGCCCCAGCCACCCACGGCACGGGCACGCAGGTCACCCGTAGGTGTCCCCGGGCCCCTTGCTGCCCGGCGCGCGCAACGGCCCGTACCGCCGGGCGCCGCTCCCCGGACCACCGGGACCGTGCACCTTGATCACACGCACCGAACCGTGCCCCAGGTCCTCGTTCAGCCGGGCCACCAGCGTCGGTGCGAGCAGCCGCAGGTTCGTCGCCCAGGCCGTGGAGTCGCACCGCACGACCAGCACCCGCTCGTCCTCGTCGTACCGCTCCGGCACACAGTGCTTGGCCACGTCCTCGCCGACGATCTGCGGCCAGCGGCCCATCACCCCGCCCACCGCGGCCGGCGTCTCCCAGCCGCGCTCCGTGATCAGCCGGTTGATCGCCGGACCCAGCGCCATGGGGTCGCGGCCGTCGGCACGCGCCCCCGAGCGCAGGCCGCCAAGCCGCGCCTGCTTCTTCTGCTGCACGGCGTCCCCCCGCGCGCGAGCCGCCTCGCGCGCCGCCCTCAGCGCCACCCGCGCGAGGTCGACACCGGACGGCTCGGGGACCCGACCGCCGCTCCCGCCCGGCTCACCGGCGGGCTTCCCGGGCACCGGCCCGTCCGCGCTCATACGCGCTCCACCGCCCCGTCCGCCACCGCGAACCGCGCCCCTGCCAGCACACCCGGCACGTCGTCGTCCACCGCCGCGGTCACCAGCACCTGCTCACCGGGCGCCACCAGCTCGGCCAGCCGCTCCCGGCGCCGCGCGTCCAGCTCGGCGAAGACGTCGTCGAGCACCAGCACCGGCTCGTTGCCCTCCGCGCGCAGCAGGTCGAACGAGGCCAGCCGCAGCGCCAGCGCGTACGACCAGGACTCGCCGTGGGAGGCGTACCCCTTGGCGGGCAGCTCACCGAGCTTGAGCAGCAGATCGTCCCGGTGAGGACCGACCAGCGTGACACCCCGCTCGATCTCCTGCTTGCGCGCCTCGCCCAGCGCGGCCGTCAGCTGCGCGTACAGATCCTCCCGGGTGTGCGCCTCACCTGGCGCCGACGGCTTGTACTCCAGGGTGACGGGGCCGCCGCCGGGGGCCAGCTGCTCGTACGCCTTGTCGGCCAGCGGCTGGACCGCGGCGATCAGATCCAGCCGCTGGGCCAGCAGCTCGGCACCGGCCCTCGCCAGGTGCTGGTCCCACACGTCGAGCGTGGACAGGTCCATCGAGCGGCCACCGTGCCGGCGGGCGAGAGCGGCCGACTTCAGCAGGGTGTTGCGCTGCTTGAGAACCCGGTCGTAGTCGGAACGCACCCCCGCCATACGCGGGGAGCGCGCGGTGATCAGCTCGTCGAGGAAACGGCGCCGCTCGCCCGGGTCGCCCTTCACCAGGGCGAGATCCTCGGGCGCGAACAGGACGGTCCGTACGATGCCCAGCACGTCACGCGGCCTGACCTGCGAGGACCTGTTGATACGGGCGCGGTTGGCGCGGCCCGGGTTCAGCTCCAGCTCGATCAGCTGCTGCCGCTCGCCCTGCCGGACCTGCGCGCGGACCACGGCGCGCTCGGCGCCCATGCGCACCAGGGGCGCGTCGGAGGAGACCCGGTGGCTGCCGAGGGTCGCCAGATAGCCGACCGCCTCGACGAGGTTGGTCTTCCCCTGCCCGTTGGGGCCGACGAAAGCGGTGACGCCCGGGTCCAGGGGCACCTCGACCCGGGCGTACGAACGGAAGTCGACCAGCGACAGATGCGTGACGTGCATGGTCGTTCGCCGACCTCCCCAAACCTTCGGGTGTTGCCTACTTCTTTTCCACCGCGTGGCCGCCGAACTGGTTGCGCAGCGCGGCGATCATCTTCATCTGCGGCGAGTCGTCCTGCCGGGACGCGAACCGCGCGAACAGCGACGCGGTGATCGCCGGCAGCGGCACCGCGTTGTCGATGGCGGCCTCCACCGTCCAGCGGCCCTCGCCGGAGTCCTGCGCGTAACCGCGCAGTCCGTCCAGGTGCTGGTCCTCGTCGAGCGCGTTGACGGCCAGGTCCAGCAGCCAGGAGCGGATGACCGTGCCCTCCTGCCAGGACCGGAAGATCTCGCGGACGTTCTCCACGGAGTCGACCTTCTCCAGCAGCTCCCAGCCCTCGGCGTAGGCCTGCATCATCGCGTACTCGATGCCGTTGTGGACCATCTTCGCGAAGTGGCCCGCGCCGACCTTGCCGGCGTGCACCGAGCCGAAGTCGCCCTCGGGCTTGAGGGCGTCGAAGACCGGCTGCACCCTGGCCACGTGCTCGGCGTCGCCGCCGTACATCAGCGCGTAGCCGTTCTCCAGGCCCCACACGCCGCCGGAGACTCCGCAGTCGACGAAGCCGATGCCCTTGGCGGCCAGCTCCTCGGCGTGCTTCTCGTCGTCCGTCCAGCGGGAGTTGCCGCCGTCCACGACGACGTCGCCCGGCTCCAGCAGCTCGGCGAGCTCGTCGATGGTCGACTGGGTGGCCGCACCGGCCGGGACCATCACCCAGACCACCCGCGGGCCCGAGAGCTTGCTCACCAGCTCCTTGAGGCTGTGGACATCGGCGAGGTCCGGGTTGCGGTCGTATCCGACGACGGTGTGGCCCGCGCGGCGGATCCGCTCGCGCATGTTGCCGCCCATCTTGCCGAGGCCGACGAGACCGAGCTCCATCAGTTGCGTTCCTTAGGTCTGCGAGGTGGCGTGGCGGCACGTCCGCACCCGGCGGATGCGTGCCGCGGCACTTTCGTACCCACGTACGAGCCTAAACCCGGACCCTCGTGCACAGCTGTGGGCATACGCGCTCAGGCGAACACCCCGCCCCGGAGCTTCGTCCTCAGCCTGTGGACGGCCGGAACGCCCGTCCACTCGGCCGTACCGGCACACCGCGCGGCCCTGTGGAGAACGGCCCCCGCGTCCCGGCGGCGGCCCGGCCCGCTCAGCCGCTCAGCCGCACCGGCATGATCAGGTACTTGTACGCGTCGTCCGCCTCGGCGTCCACCGCGGGCCTGCCGCTGAGCAGCGCCGGCTTGGTGGACGTGGTGAAGGACAGCTGGGCCACCGGCGAGTCGATCGCGCTCAGGCCGTCCAGCAGGAACGTCGGGTTGAAGGCGATCGAGATGTCGTCGCCGTCCAGCCGGGCGTCGACCCTTTCCACAGCCTGTGCGTCGTCGCTGGAGCCGGCCTCCAGGATCAGGACGCCCTGCTCGAAGCTCAGCCGGACCGGGGTGTTGCGCTCGGCGACCAGGGCGACGCGCTTGACGGCCTCGACGAACGGGGCGGTCTCGATCACGGCGACGCTGTTGAACTCCGTCGGGAACAGCGTCTTGTACTTCGGGAGGTCGCCCTCCAGCAGACGCGTCGTGGTCCGGCGGCCCGCACCCTCGAATCCGATCAGCCCCTCGCCCGCGCCCGAACCGGACAGCGCCAGGATCACCTGGTCGCCGCTGGTCAGCGCCTTGGCGGTGTCCTGCAGCGTCTTGGCGGGCACCAGGGCGACCGCGGAGACCTCCGGGTTCTCCGGCTTCCACAGGAACTCGCGGACCGCGAAGCGGTAGCGGTCGGTGGAGGCCAGCGTCACCGTGTCGCCCTCGATCTCGATGCGCACACCGGTGAGGACGGGCAGCGTGTCGTCGCGGCCGGCGGCGATCGCGACCTGCTGCACCGCGGCGGAGAAGACCTCGCCGGGGACGGTGCCCGTGGCGTTCGGCATCTGCGGCAGGGCCGGGTACTCCTCCACAGGCAGTGTGTGGAGGGTGAAGCGCGAGGAACCGCAGACCACCGTCGCCCGTACACCGTCTGTGGAAATCTCCACCGGCCGGTTGGGCAGGGCGCGGGAGATGTCGGCGAGCAGCCGACCGGAGACGAGGACGGTGCCCTCCTCCTCGACCTCGGCCTCCACCGACACCCGCGCCGAGACCTCGTAGTCGAAGCTGGACAGGCTCAGCTGCCCTTCCTCGGCCTTCAGGAGCAGGCCCGCGAGGACCGGCGCCGGCGGACGGGCCGGGAGGCTGCGTGCCGCCCAGGCCACTGCCTCCGCGAGTACGTCGCGTTCCACCCGGATCTTCACTGTTGCCGCCTCCTGCTGTTGCCGGCGCTTCTCGCCCTGCTTCGCCTTCGTCGTCTGACCTGGTGTCGCCGGCTCCGGAGAGGGGCAGACCACCGGGGACCAGTCTGACGCACCGCACTGACAGTAGGTGCCCCTCGGGGTCAAGTCGCGACGAGGGGCGGTCGGGCTCGAGAGGGCGAGTTGTGCACAGGACCCGCTTCGAAACGGATTCCGCTCTCTCTCTAGTCGGGAGTAGTAGTAGGGCCTGTGGATACCGTGGATAACCCCGTTTAAGCAGGTCAGAGCACGAATTTTGTCCACGGGGCCTGTGGGCGGAGCCGGTGGACAACCAGGCCTGTCTGTGGAGAACAGAAAGTTCTGCACACACCGTGCACAGGCAGAGGCGACTTCTCCCCAACGCCGTCCCCAGGATTACCCACCTTTCCCACAGGCCAATCCAGCACCTGGATGTGACGCCTTTCACTCGATGCGGTGATCAGTCGTGGTGGGTTGCCGAACAGTGGACAGGGGTGTGGAGAAGCTGGTGATCGCTGGGGACAACGAGCCACAACCTGTGGGTTGCCCGTGGACAACCCGGCACCCCGGGTGTGGGCCGATTCGTTGTCCACAGGCTGTGGATATCTTTTGTCCACGGATCCACAGGGGTCTGACCTGCCCTGATCATTCCTCAACGCTCCAGCCTGTGGACAGACTCGGGACAACTTCTCAGTCCCCAAGCTGTGGAGGGGAAAAAGTCACCGAATCTGTGGAGAACGGCCGTAACCCGGCAGGTATTCGAACAGCGGAGGAGCGGAGCGAGGGCCGAGGCGAGGGCGCGGCATCCGCTCACGGGCGTTGACCGGGACGCTCTGAACGGTGACGGAGCATGAAAGGCGCCCCCGAGGTCTCCCCGGGGGCGCCTTCGAGGCCCGTTTCGGACCGTGCCGACGGCCCTCAGCCGTTCTTGATGCGGTTGGTCAGCTCCGTCACCTGGTTGTAGATGGAGCGGCGCTCGGCCATCAGATTGCGGATCTTGCGGTCGGCGTGCATCACCGTGGTGTGGTCACGGCCACCGAACAGCGCGCCGATCTTGGGCAGGGACAGGTCCGTCAGCTCCCGGCAGAGGTACATGGCGATCTGGCGGGCCGTCACCAGCGCGCGCCCGCGGGAGGTGCCGCACAGGTCCTCGACGGTCAGGCCGAAGTAGTCGGCGGTCGCGCCCATGATGGCCGTGGACGTGATCTCGGGGGCCGAGTCGTCACCGCCGGGGATGAGGTCCTTGAGGACGATCTCGGTCAGGCCCAGGTCGACCGGCTGCCGGTTGAGGGAGGCGAACGCGGTCACGCGGATCAGCGCCCCCTCGAGCTCGCGGATGTTGCGCGAGATGCGGGAGGCGATGAACTCCAGGACCTCAGGCGGGGCGTTGAGCTGCTCCTGGACCGCCTTCTTGCGCAGGATCGCGATGCGCGTCTCCAGCTCGGGCGGCTGGACGTCGGTGATCAGCCCCCACTCGAACCGGTTGCGCAGCCGGTCCTCCAGTGTGACCAGCTGCTTGGGCGGCCGGTCGCTGGAGAGCACGATCTGCTTGTTGGCGTTGTGGAGGGTGTTGAAGGTGTGGAAGAACTCCTCCTGCGTCGACTCCTTGTCCGCGAGGAACTGGATGTCGTCGACGAGCAGGATGTCCATCTCGCGGTAGCGCTTGCGGAAGCTGTCGCCCTTGCCGTCGCGGATGGAGTTGATGAACTCGTTGGTGAACTCCTCGGAGCTCACGTACCGCACACGCGTGCCGGGGTAGAGACTGCGCGCGTAGTGCCCGATCGCGTGCAGCAGGTGGGTCTTGCCGAGTCCCGACTCCCCGTAGATGAAGAGCGGGTTGTAGGCCTTGGCCGGTGCTTCGGCGACGGCGACGGCCGCCGCGTGGGCGAAGCGGTTGGAGGCGCCGATGACGAAGGTGTCGAAGAGGTACTTCGGGTTCAGGCGCGCGGTGGGCTCGCCCGGCCCGGTCGCCGGCGCGGGCTGTGCGGCCAGTGGGCCGGGGGCCCCGGTGGCCGGACCGGGACCGACGGGCCCACCGCGGTGGACGTGGCCGGACCCGGAGGGCGCCTCGGGCAGCTCCCGCCGGCCGCCGCGCTGGTCGTAGTCGGCGCGGGGCTGTTCGTAGTCGGCGCGCTGGGCGTCGTACGAGGGGCGTTCCGGCTGCTGCGGGCGGCGGTCCTGCGGGTACGCGTCCTTGGAATACGGATCCTGCGGGTAGGAGTCCTTGGGGTACTGCTCCTGGGAGTAGCCGTCCTGCTGGGGGGACGAGGAGTACGTGTCCTGCTGCGGTGGGCCGTACGGGTCCTGTTGCGGTGTCGCGTACGGGTCCCGGTCCGGGAAACCGAGGCGCTGCTGCTGCCAGCCGTAGTCGTCCTGCTGGGACGGGCGCGGCCAGGAGCCCGGTTCGGGGCGCTGGTACTCCTGCGGATACGCGGGGCGGGCGGTGGGGAGCGGGTCGGCGCGGTGGCGTCCGTATCCGTCGTAGTCGTCGCGGCCCTGGGGCCCCTGCCCGCTCGGGCCTGCCGACTGGCCGGAGGGCGGGAGCTCGGGTTCCTCGTAGCGGGACTGGGGGTGAGCGGGCGGGGCCGGCGGTGCGGGGGGGCCGCCGGCGGTGTCGTCGACGGTGATCGCGATGCGGATGGGGCGGCCGCACTCGCGGCTCAGTGTCTCGCTGACGACGGGGGCGAGACGGCCTTCCAGGACGCCTTTCGCGAATTCGTTCGGTACGGCGAGCAGGGCGGTGTCGGCCACCAGTGCCAGGGGCTGGCAGCGGCGGATCCAGTGCTCGTCCTTGGACTCGACGCCCTGCCCGCGGCCTTCTCCGAGGAGCTGCTCCAGCACTCGTGGCCACACTGCGGCAAGATCGGCAGGTACGTCAGCCACAGGGCACGCTCTCTCACGAGTCCCTCGAATGTGTGGTCCGGGGACGGGTCGGGATGAAACTCGGGTGGTCAGGGAGAAGGGAACGAATCGGAGTTCAGCCACGGTAGTCAGCGCGACCGGTAGGCTTCAAGTCGTTGTCCCCAGCCTGTGGACAAGTGTGCCTCGCCCATCACTGGTTTGACCGAATGGCGCAGTCTCACGTACCGTAACCAAGTCGAGTTGTCGATGGCTGCTGCCGCCTGCCTCCGATGGGCACAGGTCACGTTCAAGGTGATCGAAAAGCGGTGCACTCGGGCGTGACGAGAGCTACTCGTGGGCGCACGGTGACAGCCAGGACGGCACCCCGCCACCCCCGATTCTTTCTGGAGCCCCCGAGTGAGCAAGCGCACCTTCCAGCCGAACAACCGTCGTCGCGCGAAGACCCACGGCTTCCGGCTGCGTATGCGCACCCGTGCCGGCCGCGCGATTCTCGCGTCCCGCCGCAGCAAGGGTCGCGCCCGTCTGTCCGCCTGATCCCGGTCAGGTCATGACATCGTGCTGCCCACCGAGAACCGGCTGAGGCGGCGCGAGGACTTCGCGACCGCGGTACGACGAGGTCGCCGGGCTGGCCGCCCGGCCCTCGTCGTCCACCTTCGAAGCGGTGCCACGGACCCGCACGCGCCTGGGGAGAGCGCTCCCCCGACTCGTGCGGGTTTCGTCGTGAGCAAAGCCGTGGGTGGCGCGGTGGTCCGCAACAAGGTGAAGCGCAGGCTTCGCCATCTGATGCGGGACCGGATCGACCTGTTTCCCCCCGGTAGCCTGGTAGTCGTACGAGCGCTGCCCGGTGCGGGCGACGCCGACCATGCACAGCTGGCCCAAGACCTGGACGCCGCCCTGAAGCGGCTGCTGGGAGGGGGCGCGCGATGAAGTACCCGCTGCTGGCACTGATCAAGCTGTACCAGTGGACGATCAGTCCGCTGCTGGGGCCGGTCTGCAAGTACTACCCGTCGTGTTCCCACTACGGCTACACGGCCATCGACCGGCACGGTGCCATCAAGGGGACAGCACTCACCGCCTGGCGCATTCTGCGGTGCAATCCGTGGTCGCTGGGCGGTGTGGACCATGTTCCGCCGCGCAAGCGTCCGCGGTGGCACGAAATGCTGCGTGGCGCCTGGCGTGCACGCAGGGGCGGGCCCTCCGCCGCCGAACCGGCCATCGAGGGACAGGCGTCTTCGACGAGTCCGCCCAGCCCTTCGAGCCCGGCCGCAGAGACCCAGTCCCATGCCCAAGGAGCATGATTAGTGGACACGATTGCCAGCCTCTTCAGCTTCATCACGACACCTGTCTCCTGGGTCATCGTCCAGTTCCACAGCGTGTACGGCGCCATCTTCGGTCCGGACACGGGATGGGCCTGGGGCCTGTCCATCGTGTCCCTGGTGATTCTGATCCGCATCTGCCTGATCCCGCTCTTCGTGAAGCAGATCAAGTCGACGCGCGCGATGCAGACACTCCAGCCGGAGATGAAGAAGATCCAGGAGCGCTACAAGAACGACAAGCAGCGCCAGTCCGAAGAGATGATGAAGCTGTACAAGGAGACGGGCACCAACCCGCTCTCCTCGTGCCTTCCCATCCTGGCGCAGTCCCCGTTCTTCTTCGCTCTGTACCACGTGCTCAACAGCATCGCGACGAACGACACCATCGGCGTGATCAACGAGCGCCTGCTCGAGAGCGCGCAGAAGGCCCACATCTTCGGCGCGCCGCTCGCGGCGAAGTTCACCGACGGCGCCTCGAAGGTGGAGGCCCTCGGGTCGTCCCTCACCGACGTCCGTGTGATCACCGCAGTCATGATCATCCTGATGTCGGCGTCGCAGTTCTTCACTCAGCGCCAGCTCATGACGAAGAACGTCGACACCACGGTGAAGACGCCGTTCATGCAGCAGCAGAAGATGCTGATGTACATCTTCCCGGTCATGTTCGCCGTCTTCGGCATCAACTTCCCGGTCGGTGTCCTCGTCTACTGGCTGACGACCAACGTGTGGACCATGGGCCAGCAGATGTACGTCATCCGCAACAACCCGACTCCGGGCTCCAAGGCCCAGGCGGCCTACCTGGAGCGTCTGCACAAGCACGTCACGCAGCACGGCAAGACGCGTGGCCGGGGCCAGAAGGCCGTCGTGAAGGCGATCGTCGCCAAGGGCCGGGACCGCAACGAGTTCGAACGCAAGTTCATCAACGGTCTGACCAAGGCGGGCCTTGCTGCCCAGGCCGACGGCACCGTGGTGAAGAGCGACAGTGCCGTCGCCGTGCAGGCCGAGGACGGCGCATCCGCCGCCACGGCCGCGCCGAAGCGCCAGCAGCCCAAACGGCAGAGCAAGTCCCAGCGGCAGTCCGCCAAGGCGGTCGGCGAGTCGGAACCGAAGACCTCGCTCAGCAAGTCCGACGAGCCGGACGACGCCACGCCGGGACCCAAGCCCGCCGCTGCCAAGAAGTCCGCTCAGAAGCCCGGCGGCGGTGGCCGCAGCAAGGCCCAGTCCGGACAGCGCAAGGGCCCGCAGCGGCCCAAGTCCCCGTCGAAGAAGTAAGAAGGAGTCCATCCCGTGACGGAAGGCACCACCTCCGCCGCTGCCGAGGGTGCAGACACCCTGACTCGCCTCGAGCAGGAGGGCGAGATCGCCGCGGACTACCTGGAGGGTCTGCTCGACATCGCCGACCTGGACGGCGACATCGACATGGATGTCGAGGCCGACCGTGCCTCTGTCTCGATCATCAGCGACACGAACAGCCGTGATCTGCAGAAGCTGGTCGGCCATGACGGCGAGGTGCTGGAGGCTCTGCAGGAGCTCACGCGCCTGGCCGTGCACCGGGAGACCGGTGACCGCAGCCGGCTGATGCTGGACATCGCGGATTACCGTGCCACGAAGCGTGCCGAGCTCTCCGAGCTGGGTGCCAAGGCCGCGGCGGAGGCCAGGAGCAGCGGCGAGGCCGTGAGGTTGAAGCCGATGACCCCGTTCGAGCGCAAGGTCGTGCACGACGCGGTCAAGGCCGCGGGGCTGCGCAGCGAGTCCGAGGGCGAGGAGCCGCAGCGCTTCGTCGTCGTGCTTCCCGCCTGAACGGTCCCCCTTTGTCCTACGGCCCCGTCTGTTGCGCAGGCGGGGCCGAGTTTTTCAGTCTGATAGTTCTGGTGGTTCTGGCAGCGGCGCCCGGCGCGCCGTTGCGGTACGGAAGGACGGTCCCCCGTGACGGAGGCAGCGGAGCTTCCCCCTGTGCCTGAGCAGGCACGTGAGGTGTTCGGCGATCGCTACGCGGACGCGGTTCGCTATGCCCAGCTGCTTGCCGAGGCGGGAGTGCAGCGGGGTCTGATCGGCCCCCGTGAGGTCCCGCGTCTGTGGGAGCGGCACCTGCTGAACTGTGCGGTGCTCTCGGAGGTCGTGCCCGAAGGGGTGACGGTGTGTGACGTGGGATCGGGAGCCGGCCTGCCGGGCATCCCGCTGGCGCTGGTCCGGGAGGACTTGAAGATCACCCTCCTGGAGCCACTGCTGCGGCGTACCAATTTCCTGACCGAAGTGGTGGAGCTGCTGGGCCTGGACCACGTGACCGTGGTGCGCGGGCGCGCCGAGGAGGTCATGGGCAAGGTTCCGCCGGTGCACGTGGTGACGGCGCGGGCCGTCGCGCCGCTGGACCGCTTGGCCACCTGGGGCATTCCGCTGCTGCGGCCGTACGGCGAGATGCTCGCTCTCAAGGGAGACGCCGCCGAGGAGGAACTCAAGGCCGCGGCCACCGCGCTCAGCAAGCTGGGCGCGATGGAGACGTCGATCCTGCATGTGGGCGAGGGGATCGTTGATCCTCTGTCCACGGTGGTGCGTGTCGAGGTCGGAGAGAGTCCCGGTGGTGTGCGCTTCGCCGCAAAGCGCGCCAAGGCGGCCCGGACAGGGCGGGCGCGCCGACGGCGCGGATGAGCGAGGGACACCGCTGAGCCGCTCTGACGGCGTGGCGTACTCCACCCAGCCTCCCCATTCCTTCGTACCGGAGTGTCGTTCCGGTCCGGCCCCGGCCGCTGTGCATCGTGTTTCACGTGAAACGTCGCTCACTGCTGCACGGCATCATCGGTCGTGGCCGCGCCGGGGCAGAACCTCGAGACCGCAGGCCTCTTGGTTCGCTCGCGGAGGAACCCGGTTCTTCCGGTGTTGCTGGGCCCTTGCGGAGGTCGGAGTTGTCCACAGAGGTGGATTTCTCCACAGAACGCCAGACGTCACTGGTTCGTGACCCCGGGGGCATGGGAGGCTCTGTTCATTGCGAGCCTGAAGTCGAGGAGAGTGAATCCTTGCGGTCCGACGCCAACATCGCGGGGCCGATGACCGATCCGGTCCCCGGTCCCCGTACCGAGTCGACGGGGGCGGATGTTTCACGTGAAACACCGCCTCCTATGGACGACACCCCGGTCGGTCGAGCTGCCCAGCCGGCGGTGGAGACTGCGGGCCGGGCCGGCGAGGGGCTGCCACGGCCCGAGCAGACCCGTGTGATCGTGGTCGCCAACCAGAAGGGCGGTGTCGGCAAGACGACGACGACCGTGAACCTCGCCGCGTCGCTTGCGCTGCACGGGGTCCGCGTTCTGGTCGTCGACCTCGACCCGCAGGGCAATGCATCCACCGCGCTGGGGATCGACCACCACGCCGAGGTCCCCTCCATCTACGACGTGCTGGTCGAGAGCAGACCGCTCTCGGAGGTCGTCCAGCCCGTTCCTGATGTCGAAGGGCTCTTCTGCGCGCCGGCCACGATCGATCTCGCCGGCGCGGAGATCGAGCTGGTGTCACTGGTGGCACGAGAGAGCCGCCTGGAACGGGCGATCCAGGCGTACGAGCAGCCGCTGGACTACATCCTCATCGACTGTCCGCCTTCCCTCGGCCTGCTGACGGTCAACGCACTCGTCGCGGGGCAGGAGGTGCTGATTCCTATCCAGTGCGAGTACTACGCCTTGGAAGGACTGGGACAGCTGCTGCGGAACGTCGAACTCGTCCGGGGGCATCTCAACCCCACACTGCATGTGTCGACCATCCTGCTCACCATGTACGACGGCCGGACGCGGCTGGCGTCACAGGTCGCCGACGAGGTACGCAGTCACTTCGGCGACGAGGTCCTGCGGACGAGCATCCCGCGCTCGGTCCGTATCTCGGAGGCACCGAGTTACGGGCAGACGGTGCTGACCTACGATCCAGGATCGAGCGGTGCTCTCTCCTACCTGGAGGCTGCCCGCGAGATCGCATGGCGAGGCGTGGGTGTGGCCTACGACCCGGCTCAGGCACACATCGGTGCGCAGAACGACCCGAACATGGTGAAGGGGATCCAGTGAGCGAGCGACGAAGGGGGTTGGGTCGTGGGCTCGGCGCACTGATTCCCGCAGCCCCGACCGATAAGTCGGTGGCCTCGGCAGCTCTGGGGAATGCGGCGTCTGCTTCCTCCTTGTCGGCGCCGGTGCTGTCGAACGACAGGGGGTCGGCAGCCGCGAAGCTGGCCACGCTGGCCGCTGTTTCACGTGAAACAGAGGGCCCGACGCCGTCGGCCGCGGTGGACATGCCCGCACCTCCGCTCGGGGCCTACTTCGCGGAAGTGCCCCTGGACGCCATCACGCCGAACCCGCGGCAGCCTCGCAAGGTCTTCGACGAGGACGCCCTCGCCGAGCTGGTCACCTCCATCAAGGAGGTCGGTCTTCTTCAGCCAGTCGTCGTCCGGCAGGCAGGTACCGGACGGTACGAGCTCATCATGGGTGAGCGCCGGCTCCGGGCCAGTCGCGAGGCGGGGCTGAAGGCGATCCCGGCGATCGTGCGGGCCACGGAGGACGAGCAGCTTCTTCTGGACGCGCTGCTGGAGAACCTGCACCGGGCACAGCTGAATCCTCTGGAGGAGGCTTTCGCGTACGACCAGCTGCTGAAGGACTTCAACTGCACGCACGACCAGCTGGCGGATCGCATCGGACGTTCCCGTCCGCAGGTGTCCAATACGCTGCGTCTGCTGAAGCTCTCGCCGAAGGTGCAGAACCGGGTGGCCGCCGGGGTGCTCTCCGCCGGGCACGCGCGGGCCCTGATCTCGGTCGAGGACCCGGAAGAGCAGGAGCGGCTGGCCCACCGGATCGTGGCCGAGGGGCTTTCGGTCCGGGCGGTCGAGGAGATCGTGACTCTGATGGGCTCCCGGCCGCAGAAGCCGCAGCGTGCCAAGGGGCCGCGGGCCGGTGCTCTCGTCTCCCCGGCACTGTCCGAGCTGGCGACCCGTCTGTCGGACCGCTTCGAGACACGGGTGAAGGTCGACCTGGGGAAGAAGAAGGGCAAGATCACCGTGGAGTTCGCCTCCATGGAAGACCTCGAACGCATCCTGGGGAGCCTCGCTCCTGGTGAGGGTCCTGTTCTGCAGAAGGGCATCGAGGCCGAGGAGGACGAAGGGGCCGACTCCTGATCCGCGAGCAGTGACGGTGTGTTCCGTCCGCCGAGGGCGGGCTGTGTCCGGTGCTTTCCGGAAAGCGGCCCGCTCTTTGCTTTCGTCGGTGTCGGCGTTGTCTCTTCGCGGATACGATGCGTTCGGGACGGCGCAATCACCTGGCAGTACCTCTGAGAGGCAGGCAGGGGCCATGCGAACGATGAGCCGCACCGGACTGGTGGGCGCGGGCTTGGGGCTGGGCGCAGTCGGTGGGTTCATCGGCAGCCTGCTCAGGCAACGGGGTGCTCTGACGGCCGCCCGCGACGCGACGGGCGAGGGAAGCGAGGAAAAGCCTTCATGGGGCGCCGACTCGTACCGCTCACGCTGGACAACCTTCAGGATCTTCCCCAGAGCTGTCGCTCGTGCGTCTTCTGGGAACTGGACCCCGTCAGCGGCGAAGCCGCGGTAGCGGCGGGGACTGCTGCTGCGGAGAAGGAAGCCTGGATCTCCGCGGTACTGCTGGACTGGGGATCCTGCGGCCGGGTGGCCTATGTCGACGACGTACCCGTGGGCTTTGTGCTCTACGCCCCTCCCGCCTATGTCCCCCGCTCGGCGGCGTTCCCCACCAGCCCGGTCTCGCCCGACGCGGTGCAGCTGATGACGGCGTTCATCATGCCGGGCTACCAGGGGCAGGGGCTGGGACGAGTGATGGTGCAGACGGTCGCCAAAGACCTGCTGCGGCGGGGGTTCAAAGCGATCGAGGCCTTCGGCGATGCCCGCTGGAAGGAGCCTGCCTGCGTTCTGCCGGCGGATCACCTTCTGGCGGTGGGTTTCAAGACGGTCCGGCCTCATCCGCGTCATCCGCGGCTCAGGCTGGAGCTGCGGACCACGCTGTCGTGGAAGGAAGACGTGGAGATGGCATTGGACCGACTGCTCGGTGCTGTCCAGAAGGAGCCGGTGTTGCGCCCGTTGTGAGGTGGCACGACTGCCGTGACCGGTGAGCATGGGAAACACGAATGGGCCGACCCGGAGGGGTCGGCCCATTCGTGTTTCACGTGAAACGTCAGTCGGCGATGAAGTCCTCGAGGTCGCGGACGATCGCGGCCTTGGGCTTGGCGCCGACGATCGTCTTGACGACCTCGCCACCCTGGTAGACGTTCAGCGTCGGGATGGACATCACGCCGTACTTCGCCGCCGTACCGGGGTTCTCGTCGATGTTCAGTTTGACGATCTCGATCTTGTCGCCGTGCTCGGCGGCGATCGCCTCGAGGGACGGCGCGATCTGGCGGCACGGACCGCACCAGGCGGCCCAGAAGTCCACCAGGACGGGCTTGTCGCTCTTGAGGACGTCCTGATCGAAGGAGGCGTCGGTCACTTGCTTCAGGGTGCCGGCCACGGCGGGCTCCTTAACTGGTTGGGGCGTGGGAGGGCGGAGATCAGACAGCGGTCTTCTCGGGCTCGGCCTTGTCCTCGTCGGTGAGCGCGGCGAGGAAGCGCTCGGCGTCGAGTGCGGCGGAGCAGCCGGTGCCGGCGGCGGTGATCGCCTGCCGGTAGGTGTGGTCGACCACGTCACCGGCGCCGAAGACCCCCGTCAGGTTGGTGCGGGTCGAGGGGGCGTCGACCTTCAGGTAGCCCTCCGGGTCCAGGTCGAGCTGGCCCTTGAAGAGCTCGGTGCGCGGGTCGTGTCCGATGGCGATGAACAGGCCGGTCACCGCCAGGTCCGAGAGCTCCCCGGTCTTGAGGTTGCGCAGCTTCAGGCCCGACAGCTTCTGGTCGCCCTGGATCTCGGCGACCTCGCTGTCCCAGACGAACGAGATCTTCGGGTCGGCGAAGGCGCGCTCCTGCATCGCCTTGGAGGCGCGCAGGGTGTCCCGGCGGTGGACGACCGTCACGGACCTGGCGAAACGGGAGAGGAACGTGGCCTCCTCCATCGCGGTGTCACCGCCACCGATCACGGCGATGTCCTGGTCCTTGAAGAAGAAGCCGTCGCAGGTCGCGCACCAGGAGACGCCGCGTCCGGAGAGGGCGTCCTCGTTCGGCAGGCCGAGCTTGCGGTGCTGGGAGCCGGTGGTGACGATGACGGCCTTCGCCCGGTGGACGGTGCCCGCGGTGTCGGTGACGGTCTTGATCTCACCGGTCAGGTCGACGGAGACGATGTCGTCGGGGATGAGCTCGGCACCGAAGCGCTCGGCCTGGGCACGCATGTTGTCCATGAGCTCGGGGCCCATGATGCCGTCCTGGAAGCCAGGGAAGTTCTCCACCTCGGTGGTGTTCATCAGTGCACCGCCCGCGGTGACGGCGCCCTCGAACACCAGCGGCTTCAGCGACGCGCGCGCGGTGTAGAGCGCCGCCGTGTAGCCGGCGGGCCCGGAGCCGATGATGATCACGTTTCGGACGTCGCTCACGGCTTCATTCCTCGTCTCTGGACTGCGTCTTCAGGGCCGGGTGGAGCTTCTGTCGCAGCTCTCATCCCACCCAACGGATCCTAAGGGGCGCGCATTCCCGCTGTGGCCGGGCACACGGCGGACGAGGAGGGGCGCAAGCTCAAGACCGTGCGTAGGAGCGCTTCAGCAGCACCTCGGCGCGACCGGCCGCAGGCTCGTGCACGCAGGCCGACTCGACGATATAGACGCTCACCCGGGAGTCGTTGAGGGCATCGGGCAGCACCACGAGAAGTGCTTCCTTGCCCTTGTAGACGCCCTCCTCCGTGGCGAGTGCCGCGTCATCGCGGCCGATGGCCTTCTGGACGCACTCCGGGACCGTCGGCCGGGTGAAGACATGGTTCTCGGTCCCGCTCTCCGACTCCGTGCCGAAGCTGCGGGGCGTGCGTGCGCCGCTCCGCGTGTCCTGGCCGTCGGCGACGAGTTCGTCCACCTGCTTCTTCAACCGGCCCTCGGAGAAGGTGTCCACGAGTGAGGTCTGCTGTCCGCGGGCCGTTTCATCGGCCGGACCGCTTCCGGTCAGGGATGTCACGATCACGGAACCCAGTCCGAGGGCGGCGGCCACGGCCACTGCGCCCAGGACGACGCCCCTGCGTCGTCCGCTCCTGCCATGGTCCTTGCGGTCTTTCCGGCCCGGGCCGGTGGTGTAGGGGCGGGCATGCCCGGAGGGGCGGTCGGCCGTTGCCGTTGTTTCACGTGAAACACGCGTGCCGACGGTGTCCGTGTCCTCGACGGCTTGGGGGGGTGTCGTGCTCGTGAGTGCCTCGGCAGCAAGAGCGGCGTCGATTCGGGTGGCCACGTCGTCGGGCATCCGTTGCGGCTCCGGCAGTGTTCCGAGCAGTCCCTGGATCTCCTCCAGTGACATGTAGACGTCCGAACAGAGTTCGCAGGTGTCCAGGTGCCGTCGAAGGTCCGTTGTCCGTGCGGAGGGGAGCAGGCCTTCGGCCAGATCGGCGATCTCGGCGACGTCCGGGTGCCCGGTCATGTCTGTCGTCGACGACGTCACGCTCGTCCACCTCCGCCCTTCACTGCGGCTGAATCGCTCTGGCCCGCGCTCGAGGGGCCTGCCCGATGCGGCCCTGCTGCGGGTGGGACGGATGCCCCCGGCCTCCGGTTCCGCTTCTCGTCCTCACCGCTGCCGTCCGGGCGCAGATGGGAGAGCAGCGGCAGAAGTCTGGCTCGGCCGCGAGCACAGCGGCTCTTGACCGTCCCGAGCGGTACGTCGAGGATGCGGGCTGCTTCGGCGACGGGGTAACCCTGCATGTCGACGAGGACGAGAGCGGCCCGCTGATCGGCCGGCAGGGTGCCCAGGGCTTCCAGTAACTGACGGTGCAGGTCGTTGCGCTCGGCGGGTGCGGAGGCCGACTCGTGTGGCTCCAGCAGCTGCTCCAGGCGGTCGGTGTCGTCGACGGGAGCGGTCTTGCGGGAGGCCGCCTTGCGGGCACGGTCCAGACAGGCGTTCACGGTGATCCGATGCAGCCATGTCGTGACGGCCGCCTGGCCCCGGAACGTGTGGGCGGCGCGATAGGCGGAGACAAGAGCATCCTGGACGGCGTCAGCAGCTTCTTCGCGGTCCCCCAGAGTGCGCAGTGCCACCGCCCAGAGCCGGTCGCGGTGGCGGCGGACGAGCTCACCAAAGGCGTCAGGATCACCACCGACGTGGCGGGCGAGGAGGTCCTGATCACTGATGCCGCCGTAGGCGGTGCCGTCTGCCATCGGACCCCTTCCCCCGTCGGTGGACTCAGCCCTTGAACGTCACGTCCGTGATGGCCTGCTTGTAGCCGGCGTCGCTGTACTCGTCGCCGGCGGCGTAGGGCAGAGCGGTGAGCCACACGAGTACGTACCGCGACGTGACCGGCTTGGCGACCTTGATCGTCGCATTGGTTCCGGTGGTGGTTACCGTGCCGATCTTCTGCATGGTGTCGAGGGACGACGGGTGCAGGGAGTCCGCGGCGTACAGCTCAGCCGTCGTGTGGTCACCGCCGTAGTACAACCCCACGTCCGCGGTGGCGACCTCCTGGGCGGAACCGAGGTCGTAGACGATGCCGACACCTGGCTTGAACGGACCGATGACAGGGCCGTCGTAGAAGCTGGCGGTCCGCCAGATCGTGCTCTTGTCGCCGTCGTACGTCTTGCCGACATCGGCGGGGTGCTGAGCGGAGCCCTTGGTGACGAACTCCTGGGCGCCCTGCACCGCTATCGGCTTGATGGGTTTCGGCGCGACGCCGTTCTTGTTGTTGCCGTTCGTCGTCTGGGTCTGGTTCTGGTCGTCGGCCTTGCCGCCCCGCTCCATGAGCGCGTCCGCGAGCTGCCAGCTGCCCAGTCCGAGCGCGGCGATGAGCAGTGCCGAGACGGTCCACTTCAGGGCTTTGCCGGTGCGGCTATGCAGCGGAGGCGGCGGGACCGGCACCGGCTGGGAGACGCCGGGGCGTGGTGCCGGACGGCCGTAGGCGCCCTTCTGGTACGAGGTGCGCGGGTATTCGGGAGGGGCGGTGTACGCCGGCTCCGGCGGGCGGATACGGGGCATCTCCCCGATCGCCTTGACCACTTCCTCCGGTGTGGTGCACGGGGACTCGTGACGCGAGGCGGTGGCGCCGTCGTTGGCCAGTGCCCGCATGGCGAGCTCGGACAGGCCGCGATGGACACCGGCGCGTACCTGGTCAGGCGGGATCAGACCGATGTCCCTGGGCAGGCCGGCCATGCCGTGGGCGTCGCTCTCGTACGGCCAGCGCTTGGTGAGCGTGGCGTACAGGAGGGCGCCGATGGCCTCGGTGTCGGTCCGCTGCGGTGTGTCGGAACTGATGCCACGCAGCGCGGCGTTGACGGCGAGGCCGCGGATACGCCACTGGCCCGTCGACGTGCGCAGCACCGCGTTCGGGTTCAGGCGCAGGTGGGCGAGGCCCTCGCGGTGGGCGGCGGCCATCGCGGAGGCGACCTGGCTGACCATCTGGTAGGCGTCGTACGCGTCCAGGGGGCCCGCGGCGAGGAGCGCGGTCAGTTCGGTGGCGTCGGGGAGCCATTCGTGGACGACGTAGACGAGGTCGTCGTCCTCCACCGCGTCCAGTACCTGGACGAAACGCGGATCACCGAGGAGCGCGGCGGAGCGTGCCGCCGCCAGCACGGAACGGGCCCGCGCGTGGTCCGCCGGCAGGAGGTGGACACCGACGGCACGGCGGAGCTTCTCGTCGACGGCTCGCCAGCTGCTGAAGCCGTCCAGCCGGGTGACGCATTCCTCGAGGCGGTAACGTCTGGCGAGCTTGTGCCCGCTGTGCAGTTCGGGAGTCGAGGCCTTGCCGGAATCCTCGCTCGTGGGGCTCCCCTGTACCTCGTCGCCGTCCGTGTCCCGCTCCCGGTTGTTGGCCACCCCGTCGGCCGTGGACTGGTCCGCCTGTGCGGTCAGCGGCTTCTCACCGCTGTTGTCTGCCACGTCGACGGCAGCTGTGCTCCGTTCCGCCACCGTCGTTCCTGCCTCCCCACTCGATGCACGCCTACCGACACCCGATGCGCGCAGCCCGACGCCGAACCCAATTGTGCCCACAGTCCGCCACTGTGCACGACACACGGCGGTGGACGATGGTTGTGCGCCTACCCCACGTCTCAGCGTCCCAGGCGTCCGCGCACCATGCCGACCAGTGAGTTGACTTCCTCGATGCGCATCCGGCGGGCTGCGAGGAAGAAGATGCCGAACAGAACCGCTGCGCCGGCCAGCAGCGCGGCGAACGACCCCAGGACGCCCTGGCCGAGTGCACGGCTGATCGCGTAACAGGTCGCGCCGCTGAGCAGGGCGGCAGGGACGGACGCGATGCACAGCCGGGCGTACGTCCGCAGCACCCGCGCGCCGTCCAGGTCCCCGCCGAGCCGCTTGCGCAGCCTGCGCCAGGCGACGCCGACGCCGGTCGCATAGGCCAGGCCGTAGGCGGCGGCCATACCGACCACGGCCCAGCGGGCCGGCATCAGGAAGTAGCAGAGGGCGGACGCGGCTGCGTTGACCGCGGCCACGATGACCGTGTTGTAGAAGGGGGTCCGGGTGTCCTCGTAGGCGTAGAAGGCGCGAAGGACGACGTACTGCACGGAGTACGGGATGAGGCCCAGACCGAAGGCCATCAGCATGTAGCCCATGTTGGTGGCCTCGCTCGTGCCCGAGGAGCCGAACATGAGCGTGCACATCGGGATACCCAGCGAGACGAAACCGAAGGAGACGGGCACGATGGCGACAGCGGTGGTGCGCAGGCCCTGGGAGATGTCGTCGCGGACCGCGCCACTGTCGTCCTCGGACGCCGAGCGGGAGATACGGGGCAGCAGGGCGGCCATCAGGGAGACGGTGATGATGGCCTGCGGCAGGCCCCAGATCAGCTGGGCGTTGGCGTAGGCGGCGAAGCCGGTGCCGTCGACGGGCGATGCCTTGCCGGCGGCGGTGGAGAGCTGGATGACGATCATGGCACCCGCCTGGTTGGCGAGGACGAACAGGACCGTCCACTTGGCGAGGGTGATGGCCTTGCCGAGCCCGTGTCCCTTCCAGTCGAAGCGCAGCCGCAGCCGGAAACCCGTCTCGCGCAGGTACGGGATCATCGCCAGGGACTGCACGACGAGACCCAGCAGCACGCCGATGCCGAGCAGACGCTCGCCCTCCGGCGGGATGCTGGTGACCTTCATGCCGGAGGTCTCCGCGGTCCCGTAGACCCAGATGAACATCCCGAGGGTGACGATGATGACGATGTTGTTCAGGACCGGGGTCCACATCATCGCGCCGAACCTGCCCCGCGCGTTGAGGATCTGCCCCATCACCACGTGCAGGCCCATGAAGAAGATCGAGGGCAGGAAGTAGCGGACGAAGGTGACGCCGACCTCGTTCGCGGCCGGATCACTGGCGACCGGGTTGGACAGGAGCCGGATCAGGAGGGGGGCAGCGAAGACGGTGATCGCAGTGAGCACGCCGAGTGCCACCATGACCAGGGTCAGCAGACGGTTGGCGAAGGCCTCGCCGCCGTCCTCGTCGTTCTTCATGGCCCGTACCAGCTGCGGCACGAAGACCGAGTTGAGGCCGCCGCCGACGGTCAGGATGTAGATCATGGTCGGCAGCTGGTAGGCGACCTGGAACGTGTCGCCGAGCAGGCCCACGCCGAGCGCGGAGACGATCAACGCCGACCGGATGAACCCGGTGAGCCGGGAGACCATCGTGCCGGCCGCCATCACGGCGCTGGACTTCAGGAGGCTCCCCGCGCGGCCGCCCTTCTTGGGCGCGGCGACAGGTGCGGCAGGGGGGCCGGCGTCCTGGGCGGGAGTTTCGGCCGCCTCCTGGGTGGAAGCCACCGGGTACTGCTCCGGCGCGGGCGCGGTGTACTGCCCGGGGGCCGCCTGAGCGGGCGCGGGGTAAGGCCCGGGAGCCGGGGCGCCGTACTGGCCGGGGGAAGGGGGACCGCCGTACTGGCCGAAGCCCTGGGCGCCGCCGTACTGGTCCGGTCCCGGTGTCCCGCCGTACTGCCCCGGAGCGGGGGCGGGAGAGGGCACCGGTCCCTGGTCGTCGTACGAAGGGTGCCCGCCGCCCTGTTGCTGGTCCCGGAAAAGGTGGGCGAAGGCGTCGGGTTCGTGACGTTGCTCACCAGCCTGGGTGACCAGGTCGTCCACGCCGACGTACTGGGTGGTGCGCGGGTCGTCGCCGTACGGCAGGTACTGGGTGGGGCCGTCCGGCTCGGGCGCCGGCGTCTGGGCCCAGACGCGCGGGTCGGGAGCGTACGGCGACTGGGCCGGCTGGGCGTACAGCTGCTGCGGCGACGGGAATGTGCCCGGAGGCGGCGGAGGGTGTGCGGCGCGGTCGTAGAGCGCTTCGGAGACCGGGTCCTGGGCGGAGAGATCCTGCGCCCGGTAGGGGTCCTGGTCGTAGGCGTCCTGCAGGTACATGTCCGCGGGCGGCTCCGGCGGTGTTCCGCCCTGGCCGGGCGGTACCTCGGGGTGACCCGAGCCGTCCACGGTCCGACCGCGGTCACCGTCGTACGGCGCGTTCATGGTTACCCCACCTCATCGTCCCGGGCCGACCGGCCACGACATCCTCAACGGTCCACTCTCTCACCCGTGCCGGACGGGCCGGGGTTTTCCGCTGCGGTGTCCGGTGTCGGGTCACTCGGCTGGTCCGGGGCGTCTGCCGGGGAGCGGGACCCGGGCTCTTCGTCACCGAGAGGTGCGCCGGAACCGTCGGGATTCCCGGAACGGTCCTCGCCGTCGGCCCCGGGTTCCTCGCCGGGTCCGTCCGTCTGCCCCTCACGGGCCGCGGCACGCTTGCGCTGTGTGTACATGCGGAAACCGGCGAGGACCAGGAGCAGGACTCCGCCGCCGATGACCAGCATCACCGTGGCCGTGATCTCGGTGACCTTCACGTCGAAGGTGACGGCCTTGCCGTAGGGCCGTCCGTCCCTCGTGTACAGCTGGGCGATCACCGTGGCCCGGCCGTTGGCATTGGCGGAGGTGGTGAACTTCACCGACTGGCTGTGGCCGCCGGAGACGGAGACGGGCTGCTCCTGATAGGCGGCGCCGTCGATCTCCAGGCGTGTCGGGGACGTGGAGGTGAGGCGCAGCACCAGGGGGCCGACATCCTGCACCAGATTGTTCTGCACCGTCACCGGGATGGTGGCACTGCGGCCGGACAGCTTCGTCTCGGACTTGTCGATGAGTCTGACCCGGGAGGCGAGCCCGTCCAGGTACGCCCTCACACCGGCGCGGAACGACTCGGCCTCGGCGGCCCGGCCACGCCAGGACGCGGACATCTCGCGGTTCAGGGCACGCCCGAACGGAGTCACCACCCGGGACGGGTTCGACAGGACGACCTTGAAGTTGTCGAGCTTGCCCTGCGTCTGCGCGATCTGGGTGAACGCCGACCGGGGCAGTTCCTTCTTGCGCAGCGCCGACGGGTACGACGACGCCCTGGGGACGGTGGTGGTCGCGTTCGGGTCGGGTTTGGCCGCGGCGGCCTCCACCAGCTTCTGCGACTGGGACCAGGTGCCGTCCTGGAGCGCACGCAGCGCCTCGGCCATGGCACGGGCCTGGCTTCCGGAGGGGGTGCGCTGCGGGGCGACGACAATGCTGCGCTGCTTGCCGGTCTGCAGGTGCAGCGCCAGGCTCTGGGCGAGGAACCGCTGTACGGCGAGCGTGGATGCCGACGCCTTCGTCAGATCGTCCTCGAACGCCGTGGACAGCCGTGCGTCCGCGACGACGGCGGTGGTGCCGCCGCCGATGGGACGGGCGGCGGAGGGGGTGTACGGCAGCTCGTCGGTCTCCTGCAGGCTGTCGCTGCGCGCGATCACCTTGTCGGCGCCGGCGGAGGTGGCGACCTTGACGATCGACCGGTCGACCGCTCCCTCCACGGGCCAGGCGAAGTCGGTACTGGGTTTCACGTGGAGGATCGGCTCCACCGTGTTGGTGACGACGTCCGTGGCTTCCTTCAGCTGGCTCAGTGACCCGGCGATGTCCGTGCCGCTGTGGGCGAGGGAGGCCAGGTCGGGATCGGCGAAGGGGAGTGCGACGACCTCCTTGTCGGCCACCGCGTCCTGCAGGTCGGCGAGCCACTGGTTGGCGATCGCCTGGTGGGTGCCGGGAACGGTGTCGCCTTCGTGCCGGACCTGGTAGCCGCGCGTCATCGCGTCGACGGAGGCGAGCAGATCGGGATCGATCACCCAGGTGACGTCCAGGTCCTTGCCCAGCGCCACCATCTGGTTCAGGCGGCCCCCGGGAGAGATCTCCTCGGCCAGGTCGTCATCGAGGAAGACCGGTGTCTGTTCCTCGTCCGGTCCCGTCTCGGCGGCCATGTGGGTGGTCGAGACGAGTGGCCAGAGATATGTCGTCTTCGTCCTCGGGCCGGTGGCGTCGGGCTTCCAGGGCAGGAAGGTCCGCTGGACCCCGAGGATCCTTTCCCACGGTTGTGCGGAGGTCTGCCCGGAGAGCGTGACGGCGAACTCGTACACCCCGTCGTCACCGAGGCCCAGGTCATCGACCGGCACGGAGATGTTGAAGTGCTCGGCGACGCCGGGGACGAGGTGGTCGAACTTTGCCGTGTACTTGTCGTCGATCTCCGGGGGAACGGGCTTCTTCGGATCGTTCGCGTCTCTGGCGATCGCGTCGACGGAGGAGCGGGTGTTGATCTCGGAGCCCACTCTCAGGCCGACATGGGCGTCGGTGACGGGCTGCTTGCCGTTGTTGGTGACGGTTCCGGACACCGTCAGCATGTCCCCGTCGGTGGGGACGGAGGGGGTGAGCGAGTCGACGGCCACAGCCACCGTGCCCGACCCGGAGTCGGCCTTGGCTGCCGCCCGTGCGTCGGCGTGGGCCGTGCCGGCGGGCAGCTGGAGCATGCCCGCCAGTACGGGCGCAGCGGCGAGCAGTGCCGCGGTGCGCCGGAGCCACCGGCGGGCAGGTGAGGGACTGGTCCCTTGGAAGTCTGCCGCGTCGGCCACGCGCTCGTCCGTCCCTCGTCGTCGTCAGCGGTCGTCGGTATGTGCGTCCACGCATGGTAACGATGCGCACGGTGGGGAAGTGCCGCGGAGTACGGTCCCGAGATCAGCGGGAAAGGGGCGGTCCCGCGTGCGCCCCTGCGAGAGGGAGGGGAGCAGAGGACGGGCCGGGAGCCGGAGAACGGAGGCGACCGCGTCTGCCCGGGCCACGTACCCTGTTCTGTTGTGCCGAACGCCAACGAAGTCACCCCCAGTGCCATGAGTCAGGCGCAGCCTCGCGCGGTGAGCGCGACGCTGCGGGTCGCGCCTGTCGCCGACGACCTCGCCCGCCGCTTCCGGGAGGCCGGGTTCTCTCTCGCCCTGGTCGGCGGCTCGGTCCGGGACGCGTTGCTCGGCAGGCTCGGCAACGATCTGGACTTCACGACGGATGCCCGGCCGCAGGACGTGCTGAAGATCGTGCGGCCGTGGGCGGATGCCGTCTGGGAGGTCGGGATCGCGTTCGGCACCGTCGGGGCGCAGAAGGACGGCTACCAGATCGAGGTGACCACCTATCGGTCCGAGGCGTACGACCGCACGTCGCGCAAGCCGGAGGTCTCGTACGGCGACTCCATCGAGCAGGACCTCGTCCGGCGGGACTTCACGGTGAACGCCATGGCCGTCGCTCTCCCGGAGAAGGAGTTCATCGACCCGCACGGTGGCCTCGACGATCTCGCGGCCCGGGTGCTGCGTACTCCGGGTACGCCCGAGGAGTCGTTCTCGGACGACCCGCTCCGGATGATGCGGGCCGCGCGTTTCGCTGCCCAGCTCGACTTCGAGGTGGCCCCTGAGGTCGTCACGGCCATGAAGGACATGGCCGCGCGCATCGACATCGTCTCCGCCGAGCGGGTCCGGGACGAGCTGAACAAGCTGGTCCTCTCCGCGTACCCGCGCAAGGGACTGACCCTGCTCGTGGACACCGGTCTCGCCGAGCGGGTCCTTCCCGAGCTGCCGGCCCTGCGTCTGGAGAGGGACGAGCACCACCGCCACAAGGACGTCTACGACCACACGCTCATCGTCCTGGAGCAGGCGATGGCCCTGGAGAGCGAGGGGCCCGACCTGGTGCTCCGGCTGGCCGCCCTGCTGCACGACATCGGCAAGCCGCGCACGCGCCGGTTCGAGAAGGACGGGCGGGTCTCGTTCCACCACCACGAAGTGGTCGGGGCCAAGATGACGAAGAAGCGTATGACCGCGCTCAAGTACTCCAATGACCTGGTGAAGGACGTCTCCCGCCTGGTCGAGCTGCACCTGCGCTTCCACGGATACGGAACCGGCGAGTGGACGGACTCGGCGGTGCGCCGGTACGTCCGGGACGCCGGCCCGTTGCTCGACCGCCTGCACAAGCTGACGCGCTCCGACTGTACGACCCGCAACAAGCGCAAGGCGGCCGCACTGTCCCGCGCCTACGACGGTCTGGAGGAGCGGATCGCGAAACTTCAGGAGCAGGAGGAGCTGGACGCGATCCGTCCTGACCTGGACGGCAACCAGATCATGGAGATCCTGGGCATCGGCCCCGGCCCCGCCGTTGGCCAGGCTTACAAGCACCTTCTGGAGCTGCGTCTGGAGAACGGGCCGATGGGGTACGACGTGGCGGTCGCCGCGCTGAAGCAGTGGTGGGCCGAGCAGGCGTGAGGCCGGGGTGTTTCACGTGAAACACCCCGCTGCGTGGTGGCCTGGGCGCGGGGGGTGTTTCACGTGAAACGTCACCTTCGACGCTCTGGCAAGTGAGTCGAGGGAACCGTCGGGTCTCACCGCTGGAGCGGTGACCCGGGGACTTCTGTGACGCTGATACGTCGCTCACCGCTTGCCGGAACGGGCCATGGCCGCCGCGACCGACAGATAGACAGCGGCGACCGTGAGGATCAGCGTCGCCGACCGGCCGTCCGGTGGCAGCATCAGGGCGGCCACCGCGGCGGCGCCGACGAAGGCGATGTTGAACAGGACGTCGTAGACGGAGAAGATCCGGCCGCGGAAGGCGTCGTCGACCGAGGTCTGCACGATCGTGTCGGTCGCGATCTTCGAGCCCTGGGTCGTCAGCCCCAGGACGAACGCCGCGGCGAGCAGGGGCACGGTGGCGAACGGCAGACCGAGGGCCGGAACCAGCACCGCGGCGGAGGCCGCGCACACGGCCATCCAGAGTCCGGGGCCGAGCCGTCCGGCTGCCCAGGGTGTGATCACCGCTGCGGCGAAGAAACCGGCACCCGACACCCCCAGTGCCAGCCCCAGCAGGGCCATCCCCTCGTCCTGGCTCGATGTCAGGGCGTACCGGCACAGCATCAGCAGGAGGACGAGCAGAGCGCCGTAGCAGAACCGCATCAACGTCATGGCGGCGAGTGACCAGGCCGCTTCCCGGCGGGCGGGCGCCAGGAGGTGGCGTACGCCCGCCACCAGATCGCGGGCGGTGCCCGCCAGCGCCGAGGCGAGCCGTGGTCGCACCTGTGCCTCGTCGGGTCCCAGCAGTTCCGCCGCCATGCGCAGTGACGCGAGGGCACCGCACAGGTACAGGGCCGCCCCGAGCAGAACCACGGCCGCGTCGGAGTCGGATGCCACGAGGCGTACGACGAAGGCGAGACCGCCCCCGGCCGTCGCCGCCAGAGTGCCTGCTGTCGGGGAGAGGGAGTTCGCGACGACGAGGCGCTCCGCGTCGACCACGCGTGGCAGCGCGGCGGACAGGCCCGCCAGGACGAAGCGGTTGACGGCGGTGACGCACAGGGCCGAGAGGTAGAACAGCCAGTCCGGGACGGCGGCGACCATCAGCACGGCGGTCACCGAGGCGAGTGCGGCGCGCAGCAGATTTCCGTACAGGAGGACCTGGCGGCGACGCCAGCGGTCCAGCAGGGCGCCGGCGAAGGGGCCCACCAGTGAGTACGGAAGCAGCAGCACCGCCATCGCGGAGGCGACCGCGGCGGCCGACGTCTGCTTCTCCGGCGAGAAGACGACATAGGTGGCGAGCGCCACCTGGTAGACGCCGTCGGCGCCCTGGGAGAGCAGGCGGACGGCGAGCAGGCGCCGGAACCCTTTCAGACACAGCAGGACGCGCAGGTCACGGACGACGGCCATGAGGCACAGCCTCACATACGCGAAAGGTCCCCGGGGCGTGCGCCCCGGGGACCTTCCGCCGACTTCAGCCGGGCACGCTCAGCGCTCGACCTCGCCCTTGATGAACTTCTCGACGTTCTCACGGGCCTCGTCGTCGAAGTACTGGACCGGCGGGGACTTCATGAAGTAGCTCGACGCCGACAGGATCGGACCGCCGATGCCGCGGTCCTTGGCGATCTTCGCGGCGCGCAGGGCGTCGATGATGACACCGGCCGAGTTCGGGGAGTCCCAGACCTCGAGCTTGTACTCCAGGTTCAGCGGAACGTCACCGAAGGCACGGCCCTCGAGGCGGACGTACGCCCACTTGCGGTCGTCCAGCCACGCGACGTAGTCGGACGGGCCGATGTGCACGTTCTTCTCGCCGAGGTCCCGGTCGGGGATCTGGGAGGTGACGGCCTGCGTCTTGGAGATCTTCTTGGACTCGAGGCGGTCGCGCTCGAGCATGTTCTTGAAGTCCATGTTGCCGCCGACGTTCAGCTGCATCGTGCGGTCCAGGACGACACCCCGGTCCTCGAACAGCTTCGCCATGACGCGGTGCGTGATGGTGGCGCCCACCTGCGACTTGATGTCGTCACCGACGATCGGGACGCCCGCCTCGGTGAACTTGTCCGCCCACTCCTTGGTGCCGGCGATGAAGACCGGGAGGGCGTTGACGAAGGCGACCTTGGCGTCGATGGCGCACTGGGCGTAGTACTTCGCCGCGTCCTCGGAACCGACGGGCAGGTAGCAGACGAGGACGTCGACCTGCTTGTCCTTGAGGACCTGGACGATGTCGGCCGGCTCCTCGGCGGACTCCTCGATGGTCTCGCGGTAGTACTTGCCGAGGCCGTCGAGGGTGTGGCCGCGCTGGACCTGGACACCGGTGTTCGGCACGTCGCAGATCTTGATGGTGTTGTTCTCGGAGGCGCCGATGGCGTCCGCGAGGTCCAGGCCGACCTTCTTGGCGTCCACGTCGAAGGCGGCGACGAACTCGATGTCACGGACGTGGTAGTCGCCGAACTGGACGTGCATCAGGCCCGGGACCCTGGACGCCGGGTCGGCGTCCTTGTAGTACTCGACGCCCTGCACCAGCGATGCGGCGCAATTGCCCACGCCGACGATGGCTACGCGAACCGAACCCATTCCGGTTGCTCCCTGTGTGTACGAGTGAGGCCCTGACTGGGCGCTCACGTGGCGGTGTCGCCGGGCGTGTCCGGCCGGGGGTCGTCCCCCGGCCGGGGCAGGCCGCCCGTCGCTCCAGATGTCGTGTCCTGTTGAGCGGACCCCTCAGCGGCGGAACCCCTCAGGTCCCGCCCCGCCCGCTCGCTCTCGATGAGCTCGTTCAGCCAGCGCACCTCGCGTTCCACGGACTCCATTCCGTGGCGCTGGAGCTCGAGCGTGTAGTCGTCGAGACGCTCCCGGGTGCGGGCCAGGGAGGCCCGCATCTTCTCCAGGCGCTCCTCCAGCCGGCTGCGCCTGCCCTCGAGCACGCGCATGCGTACGTCACGCGACGTCTGTCCGAAGAACGCGAAGCGAGCGGCGAAGGTCTCGTCCTCGTACGCGTCGGGGCCGGTCTGCGAGAGGAGCTGCTCGAAGTGCTCCTTGCCGGCGGCCGTCAACCGGTAGACGATCTTGGCGCGTCGTCCGGTGAGGGAGGCTGCGGCCTCGCCGACGTTCCCCGGTTCCTCGATCAACCAGCCGTTGGCGACCAGTGTCTTGAGACAGGGGTACAGCGTCCCGTAGCTGAACGCACGGAACACACCGAGTGACGTGTTGAGCCGCTTGCGCAGCTCGTAGCCGTGCATCGGGGATTCGCGGAGCAGGCCGAGTACGGCGAACTCGAGGATGCCGGAACGCCGGCTCATCGTCGCCTCCTCTCGTCCTTATGCCGCGTCGATGTATCGGCTCGATACATCCCGACGATAGAACGACCTTCCGCATGCGACAAGGGGCGCACTGGTGAGCGGAATCACATCGAGGATTCATCGTGAGCAAGTTGCCTGATTTGAGGTGAACTTCGGAGCTCGGAGGTTTGGGCGGTGCGTAGTCTGTGCGCCATGCAGACCGCCGGGAGCCGAGTGACGCGTGGGGACGTCCTCGTTCCCGGTGCAGTACGGGTGGATGCGGGAGGGGCCGCACCCGTACTTCGGGGGGACCGGAAACCAGCCGCCTTTTCCAGGCGCGCAAAGGTGCGCCTGCCCGAGGAGTAGTCGTTCGATGAGCGAGCACCGTCGCAAACCGCCGCAGCCGCAGGGAGGCGGACGTGCCGCGGCCCGACGCGGTCAGTCCGGCTCGTCCTCCGGCCGCCGTGCGGCACCGCGAGGCGCGACAGGGTCTCCGTCCGGCTCGTACGGTGCGGAGGACGAGGAACGCCCCTACGGGGGCCGCGCCGCGGCACGGCGCGCGGCGCAACGGAGCGGGGGCGGTCGCCGCCGAGGTGCCGAGCCCGGCCGCGCGGGGCGTCGGGCCGGCGCCGGCGCAGCCGGGCCCGGGCGAGGCCGCGCGGCCGCCTCCGGCAAGAAGCGGATGATCGACTACCCGCGCGGTGACCGGGACGGCTGGCAGCGCTGGGTGCCGTCCTGGAAGCTCGTCTCGGGGCTCTGCGTCGCCTTCTTCGGCGGTCTGGTGACCGCTGCCGGCATCGCGTACGCCATGGTGGGCATCCCCGACGTCGCCAAGACGGCGACCGCGCAGAACAACGTCTACTACTGGGCCGACGGCGACGTGATGGTCGCGACGGGCGGTGAACGAAACCGCCAGCTGATCGATCTGGCGAAGATCCCCAAGGCGATGCAGAACGCCGTCATCTCCCAGGAGAACAAGACCTTCTACTCCGACAGCGGCATCGACCCCAAGGGCATCGCCCGTGCCGTGTACAACATGGCCCTGGGAGGCGAGACGCAGGGTGGTTCGACCATCACCCAGCAGTACGTCAAGAACGCCATGCTCGCGGACCAGTCGCAGACGGTCAGCCGGAAGTTCAAGGAGATCCTCGTCTCGGTGAAGGTCGGCGCCAAGATGAACAAGCACAAGATCCTCGAGGGGCATCTGAACTCGGCCTACTACGGCCGCGGCGCCTACGGCATCCAGGCAGCGGCGCGGGCGTACTTCAACAAGGACGCCGTCGACCTGAACCCGGGCGAGTGCGCCCTCCTGTCGGCCGTTCTCAAGGGCGCCACCTATTACGACCCCGCGGGGGCCACGTCCATCGACCCGGCCGCCACCCCCGCCGCCAACAAGAAGCGTGCCTTCAGGCAGATGCAGGACACCCTCGACAAGATGGTCGAGTACGGGCATCTGGACCAGGCCGAGCGGGACAAGTACAGAGAACTTCCCGCGGTGCAGAACCCGCGGTCCAACTCCCAGCTGGGCGGTCAGACCGGTTACCTCGTCGACCTCGCCAAGGCGTCTCTGATCAAGAACGGCGTCGCGACACAGGACCAGTTGGACCAGGGCGGATACGCGATCCACACGACCTTCGACAAGAAGAAGGTCCAGCAGCTCGAGGCTGCGGTCACGGGGGTCTACAAGGCGAACATCAAGCCCGACGAGCGCCCCGAAAAGGACACCCACGTGCAGTTCGGCGGGGCATCGGTGAACCCGGAGACGGGGGCCATCGAGGCCATCTACGGCGGCGCCGACGCGACGAAGCACTTCACCAACAACGCCGACGTGACCGGCGCCCAGGTGGGGTCTACCTTCAAGCCCTTCGTGCTCGCGGCGGCGATGAAGTGGGGCGTGCGTGATCCCGACGGTCCCCAGGACCAGTCTCTGAGCCAGCGCACCATCGTCTCCCCGAAGAGCCTCTACAGCGGCCAGAACGACCTCAAGATCAAGAACTATGACGGGACGGTCTGGACGAACGAGAAGGGCGAGCAGTGGCGGCAGGAGAACGACGGCAAGAAGTCGCTCGGTGATCCGCCGGACTACAAGATCGACCTGCGGGAAGCCATGCGGGAGTCGGTGAACTCCGCCTTCGTGCAGCTCGGCATGGACGTCGGGCTGGACAAGGTGAAGGAGGCCGCCGTGGAGGCGGGTCTCCTGGAGGACAGCCTGGCGGGCACCTCCTACCCGTCCTTCTCCATCGGTGTCTCGGACCCCAGCGCGATCCGTATGGCGGGTTCGTACGCCACCTTCGCGGCCAGCGGCAAGCAGCGTGAGCCGTTCTCCGTGACGAAGGTGGAGAAGTCGGGCGAGACGATCTACACGCACGAGATCAAGACCGAGCAGGCCTTCACCGCGAAGGTCGCGGACAACGTCACGGACGTCCTGAAGACCGTCGTCGAGGACGGCACGGGGTCCAACGCCCGGATTCCGGGCCGCGAGGTGGCGGGCAAGACCGGTACCACGGACGGCAACAAGTCCGCCTGGTTCGTCGGGTACACCCCGCAGTTGTCGACCGCGATCAGCATGTTCCGCTACCCGGACGACGAGACCCTCAAGGACCGCACGTTCCTGGAGATGTACGGAACGGGCGGCCAGGACAAGATCCACGGTTCGTCGTTCCCCTCCGAGATCTGGCACGACTACATGGCACAGGCCCTGAAGGGCCAGCCGGCGAAGAAGTTCCCGGTCCCCGAGCCCATCGGCGAGGTCATCAACGACGCCCCACCGCCGAGCCCGTCCCCCACGCCCACCGAGACGGAGAAGTCGAGTCCGTCGCCGAGCCCGACTCCCAGCCAGACCCCGACCAGTCCGTCCCCCACACCCACGGACACCTGCGGCGTCTTCGACTGGGAGTGCCGGCACGGGGACAACAGCGGTAACGACAACAACGGCAATGACAACGGAGGGACGGACAGTGGTCAGTCGCCTTCGCCTTCTTCCAGCGAGACAGAGGGTGACGGCGATGACAACGGCAACGGAAATGGCAACGGCAACGGCAACGGGCCAGGGGGAACCATCTGGGGCTCGAGCGGGTAACCGTTCGTCCGACCCACATGCGCGTTTCACGTGAAACACCCGCGCGTTTCACGTGAAACGGGGGCCGCCGCATCCATCAGGATGCGGCGGCCCCCGTGTTTCCCCGGGGACGTACGGCAGGATGTGCCCCATGCCCAGTGCAGAATCGACGCCAGTGAGCGCGCACGAGCCGGATCCCGTGCAGCCGACCCGCGAGGACGCGGTCGCCGCGGCCGGCAGCGAGCTGATCGGTGGCCCTCTCGGCCGACGTGCTCTGCTCGGGTCGTCCTGGTGGACACCGGTGCGGGTGGTCGCGCTCGTGGCGATCGGCATGTTCGCTCTCGGCCTGATCCAGAAAGCGCCCTGCTACAACGGTGCCTGGTTCTTCGGTGCCAGTTCCCAGTACACCCATGCCTGCTACTCGGACATCCCGCACCTCTACCAGGGCCGGGGGTTCATCGACGGGCTCGTCCCCTACTTCGACAAGCTCCCCGGCGACATGGAGTACCTCGAGTACCCGGTGCTGACCGGCCTGTTCATGGAGGCCGCGTCCTGGCTCACCCCGGGCGGCGGCAGCGTTCAGCACCAGGAACAGTGGTACTGGATGGTCAATGCCGGGATGCTCATGGTCTGTGCGGCCGTCATCGCCGTCTGCGTCACCCGTGTGCACAGCAGGCGGCCCTGGGACGGCCTGCTGGTCGCACTGGCACCCGCCTTCGCACTGACCGCGACCGTCAACTGGGATCTGCTGGCGGTCGCCCTGACGACCGCGGCGATCCTGATGTGGGCGCGGGGCCGTGCTCTGGCCTTCGGCGTGCTGCTGGGACTGGCCACGGCCGCGAAGCTCTACCCCTTCCTGATCCTCGGCCCGTTGCTCGTGCTGTGCTGGCGTGCCGGCACCTGGCGGGCGTTCGGGAAGGCCATGGCAGGCGCGGCCGGTGCCTGGCTCGTGGTGAACCTGCCGGTCATGGTCTTCGCCTTCGACGGCTGGTCGAAGTTCTACACGTTCAGTCAGGAACGCGGCGTCGACTTCGGGTCCTTCTGGCTGATCCTGGTCCAGAACTCGGACAACCCGCCCAGTACGGAGACGGTCAACACGCTCGCCACGCTCCTGATGCTGCTGTGCTGTGGCGGTATCGCGGTGCTCACGCTGACCGCCCCCCGTCGGCCGCGGTTCGTCCAGCTGGCCTTCCTCATCGTCGCGGCGTTCATCCTCACCAACAAGGTCTACTCGCCGCAGTACGTGCTGTGGCTGGTGCCGCTGGCCGCGCTGGCCCGGCCGAAGTGGCGCGACTTCCTGGTCTGGCAGGCGTGCGAGGTCGTCTACTTCCTGGGCATCTGGATGTACCTCGCCTACACCACCAGCGGAGACGCCCACAAGGGCCTGCCCACGGACGGCTACCACTGGGCCATCGGCGTCCACCTGCTGGGGACGCTGTACCTGTGCGTCATGGTCGTCCGCGACATTCTCATGCCCGACCGGGACCCGGTGCGGCGCTCCGGTGACGACGACCCCTCGGGTGGTGTGCTCGACGGCGCCGAGGACGTCTTCGTCCTCGGTCCCGTGGCTCGTACCCCGGGGCACGCCGTGCGTTTCGAAGGCCCCCGGGTGAAGTGGGGCACCGGAGGGCAGCCCGGCGGCTCGCTCTGAGCGCACAGACGCCGGCGAGGGCCGTACACGGTTGCCGTGTACGGCCCTCGCCGGCGTCCCTGGGGCTGTGCGTCCGCTCGCGGTCCTCAGCGGTCGACGAGCCGGTCGAACTGGGTGGTGGTGTGCCGCAGGTGAGCCACCAGCTCGTCGCCGACCTTGGGCTCCGGCGCGTCCGAGGGCACGAACAGGATCGACACCTGCATGTGCGGCGGCTCAGCGAACCAGCGCTGCTTGCCGCCCCAGACGTACGGAGACAGGTTCCGGTTGACCGTGGCCAGCCCGGCCCGGGCGACGCCCTTGGCCCGCGGCATGACACCGTGCAGCGCCTTCGGCGCCTCCAGGCCCACTCCGTGGGACGTGCCGCCCGCCACGACCACCAGGAAACCGTCGGAGGCAGCCTTCTGCTGCCGGTAGCCGAAGCGCTCCCCCTTGGACACGCGTGTGACATCCAGCACCGCGCCGCGGTACTCCGTGGCCTCGTGGTCCCCCAGCCACAGCCGCGTGCCGATGCGGGCGCGGAACCGGGTCTGCGGGAACTGCTGCTGCAGGCGGGCGAGTTCCTCGGCCTTCAGATGGCTGACGAACATCGTGTGCAGCGGCAGACGGGCCGCACGCAGCCGGTCCATCCAGCCGATGACCTCCTCGACGGCGTCCGAGCCGTCGGTGCGGTCCAGCGGCAGGTGGATGGCGAAGCCCTCCAGCCGGACGTTCTCTATGGCGGCGTGCAACTGAGGCAGGTCCTGCTCGCTGATGCCGTGCCGTTTCATCGAGGACATCACCTCGATGACGACCCGCGCGCCGACCAGGCCGTACACACCGTCGACGGAAGACACGGAACGCACGACCCGGTCCGGCAGCGGCACCGGCTCCTCACCGCGCCTGTACGGCGTCAGCACCAGCAGATCGCCGCCGAAGAAGTCCTTGGTCCGGGCGGCCTCGTACGTCGTGCCCACGGCCAGGATGTCGGAGCCCAGGCGTGTGGCCTCCTCCGCGAGCCGCTCGTGCCCGAAGCCGTAGCCGTTGCCCTTGCAGACCGGGACCAGCCCGGGGAACTGCTCCTGCACGTGCTTGTGGTGCGCCCGCCAGCGCGCGGTGTCGACGTAGAGCGTGAGCGCCATGGCCGGACCTGGAACCTTTCTCGTGGCTGCGGTGTGTCAGAGATGCGGGAAGTCGTGAGGGCTGTGGAACCCGCTCCCGACGCTACTGGAGCGGGACACACGGATCAGCGGCGCGACATGTAGATGTCGAGTGCCTTGTGCAGGAGCTTGTTCAGCGGGAAATCCCATTCCCCGAGGTACTCGGCCGCCTGCCCGCCCGTGCCGACCTTGAACTGGATCAGGCCGAAGAGGTGGTCGTTCTCGTCCAGGGAGTCGGAGATGCCGCGCAGGTCGTAGACGGTGGCGCCGAGGGCGTAGGCGTCGCGGAGCATCGCCCACTGCATGGCGTTGGAGGGACGGACCTCACGGCCGATGTTGTCGGAGGCGCCGTAGGAGTACCAGACGTGCCCGCCCACGACCAGCATGGTCGCCGCCGACAGGTTCACCCCGTTGTGCCGGGCGAAGTACAGGCGCATGCGGTTGGGGTCCTCGTTGTTGAGGGCCGCCCACATGCGCTGGAAGTACGACAGCGGACGCGGCCGGAAACGGTCGCGTACGGCCGTGATCTCGTACAGGCGCTGCCATTCCTCGAGGTCGTGGTAACCGCCCTGGACGACCTCGACGCCGGCCTTCTCGGCCTTCTTGATGTTCCGGCGCCACAACTGGTTGAAGTTCTTGTGGACCTCTTCCAGAGAGCGATTGGCCAGCGGCACCTGGAAGACGTAACGGGGCTGTACGTCCCCGAAACCGGCGCCGCCGTCCTCGCCCTGCTGCCAGCCCATGCGGCGCAGCTTGTCGGCCACCTCGAAGGCGCGCGGCTCGATGTGGTCCGCCTCGATGTCGCGCAGCCGCTTGACGTCGGGGTCCTGGATGCCCTTCTTGATCGACGGGGCGTCCCAGCGCCGGATGATCACCGGAGGGCCCATCTTCACGGAGAAGGCACCCTGCCGCTTCAGGTGCGCCAGCATCGGCTCCAGCCACTCCTGGAGATTCGGCGCGAACCAGTTGATGACCGGGCCCTCGGGAAGGTAGGCGAGGTAGCGCTTGATCTTCGGCAGCTGCCGGTAGAGCACGAGGCCCACGCCGACCAGCTGACCGGTCCGGTCGTCGAACCACCCGAGGTTCTCCGAGCGCCACTCCGCCTTCACGTCCGCCCACGCCGGCACCTGCATGTGACTCGCCGCCGGCAGGCTCTGGATGTATGCCAGATGCTGCTCGCGGCTGATGGTCCTCAGGGTCAGGCTCATTCGGGGCGCTCCTCGGGCTGGTGTGTCCCCATGGGTTCAGGGGCTCCGGCTCTCGCGCGAAGCCTACTGCGCCCTGTGAGCGCCCCGTCCGGCGTAGGGGTGGACCGCACCGGCCGCCGGCCGGCGCGGTCCGGGACTCAGCCGCCGACGAACCCCCCGAAGGTGCCGAACAGCCCGCCGTGGGACATGCCGAAGAAGAGGCCGATCGCGGAAGCACCGATGCCCAGCACCAGACCGAACCGCTCCCGCGTCGTCTCCGAGATGTACTGGCCGTACCCGCCGATCAGCACGCCGGCCAGCCCGGCCCAGGAGGTCAGCAGGTGGAGGCCGGAGAACCCTGCGGTCACGAGGGAGAGCACCCCGAGCACCAGGGTCACCGTCATCAGCATGTCCTGACGGGGGTGCGGCCTTCCGTCGGTGGCCAGCAGGCCGGTCCTGGGTTTGGCGGGTCGCATGATCTGTGCCATGGGGAACCTCCAGCCGAAGACGGTCTGTCTTCACCCTGTACGTCCGTTATGCGCAGACGTTATGTACAGACTGCGTCCCCTCGAGGACGGATTTCAACCGCAAGCCGACGGGCGGGTACTCTGTACCTTCTGCACTGGTGTCTGCTGCCAGCCACGGCCGGGTCTCTTTCTCGGAGGAGACCCGATTGTCAGTGGGTCCTGGTTAACTCGTTGATGCCGGTGCCAACGCATCGCAACCCTCCTGCCACGGAACGACCGTGGCCGCTGAGTCCAAAGGAGGTGGGTTCCACATGCGTCACTACGAGGTGATGGTCATCCTCGACCCCGACATCGAGGAGCGCGCTGTCTCCCCGCTGATCGAGAACTTCCTCTCTGTCGTCCGTGACGGCGGCGGAAAGGTCGAGAAGGTCGACACCTGGGGCCGTCGTCGTCTCTCGTACGAGATCAAGAAGAAGCCCGAGGGCATCTACTCGGTCATCGACCTGCAGGCCGAGCCTGCGGTCGTCAAGGAACTCGACCGCCAGATGAACCTGAACGAGTCGGTCCTCCGGACCAAGGTCCTCCGTCCCGAGACCCGCTGAGCTCTCCCGCTCAGCAGTTCCCGGGATTCGAGTAGCAGCACAAGCAGCCAGCAGCAAACCCGCCGAGAGGTTCCCCCATGGCAGGCGAGACCGTCATCACGGTCGTCGGCAATCTTGTCGACGACCCCGAGCTGCGCTTCACCCCGTCCGGTGCGGCCGTCGCGAAGTTCCGTGTCGCGTCGACCCCCCGCACCTTCGACCGCCAGACGAACGAGTGGAAGGACGGCGAGAGCCTGTTCCTGACCTGCTCGGTCTGGCGCCAGGCGGCGGAGAACGTCGCCGAGTCGCTCCAGCGAGGCATGCGCGTGATCGTGCAGGGCCGGCTGAAGCAGCGGTCCTACGAGGACCGTGAGGGCGTCAAGCGCACGGTCTACGAGCTGGACGTCGACGAGGTCGGCGCCAGCCTCCGCAATGCCACGGCCAAGGTCACGAAGACCTCGGGTCAGGGCCGCGGTGGCCAGGGCGGTTACGGCGGCGGTGGCGGCCAGGCCGGCGGTGGCTGGGGCGGCGGCCCCGGCGGCGGCCAGCAGGGCGGCGGAGCTCCGGCCGACGACCCGTGGGCCACGGGCGCTCCCGCCGGTGGCCAGCAGGCCGGCGGCGGTGGCTGGGGCGGTGGCTCCGGCGGCGGTGGCGGCTACTCGGACGAGCCCCCCTTCTAGGCCGCAAGCCGGGCCGAGAGGCCTGGCCCGGCCGAAGGACGGGGCCGTACCCCACACTTCTTGATCACACAGGAGAATCACCATGGCGAAGCCGCCTGTGCGCAAGCCGAAGAAGAAGGTCTGCGCATTCTGCAAGGACAAGGTCACGTACGTGGACTACAAGGACACGAACATGCTGCGGAAGTTCATTTCCGACCGCGGCAAGATCCGTGCCCGCCGCGTGACCGGCAACTGCACGCAGCACCAGCGTGACGTCGCCACGGCAGTCAAGAACAGCCGTGAGATGGCGCTGCTGCCCTACACGTCCACCGCGCGATAAGGGAAGGGTGACCGACTCATGAAGATCATCCTCACCCACGAGGTCTCCGGCCTCGGTGCCGCGGGCGACGTCGTCGACGTCAAGGACGGTTACGCTCGCAACTACCTGATCCCGCGGAAGTTCGCTATCCGCTGGACCAAGGGTGGCGAGAAGGACGTCGAGCAGATCCGTCGCGCTCGCAAGATCCACGAGATCCAGACCATCGAGCAGGCCAACCAGGTCAAGGCCCAGCTCGAAGGTGTGAAGGTCCGCCTGGCCGTCCGCTCCGGCGACGCCGGTCGTCTCTTCGGTTCCGTCACCCCGGCCGACGTCGCCTCGGCGATCAAGGCTGCCGGTGGCCCCGAGGTCGACAAGCGCCGCATCGAGCTGGGCTCGCCGATCAAGACCCTGGGCGCCCACGAGACGTCCGTGCGTCTGCACCCCGAGGTTGCCGCCAAGGTCAACATCGAGGTTGTTTCCGCCTGAGCCTGGCTCTCGCCGAAGCGATGACAACGGGGCCGCACTTCCGACCGGGAGTGCGGCCCCGTTGTCATGCCGGGTGCCAGACGCCGGGCGTCGGACGGGTTTCACGTGAAACGGTCAGCGCTTCGCACCTGTGACGATCCACCGGCCCGACCGCGTACGCCACCACAGGGTCAGCAGTCGCATCGTCATCATCAGCGTCATGGCCGCCCACAGGGCGGTGAGTCCGCCGCCGAGTGACGGGACGAGCAGGGCGGCGGGGGTGAAGACCGCCAGGGTGAGCAGCATCGCCCAGGCAAGGTACGGGCCGTCTCCCGCCCCCATCAGAACCCCGTCCAGGACGAACACCACACCGCAGACCGGCTGGGAGAGGGCCACGATCACCAGAGCGGGCAGCGCGGCGTCCTTGACAGCGGAGTCGCCGGTGAACAGGGGAAGGAATGCGGGCCGCGTCACCACCACCAACAGGCCCAGCAGGACTCCGACGGCGATGCCCCACTCGACCATCCTGCGGCACGCTTCGCGGGCACCCCGCGTGTCCCCGGCCCCCAGACAGCGTCCGATGATCGCCTGCCCGGCGATGGCGATGGCGTCCAGCGCGAAGGCGAGCAGACTCCACAGGGACAGGATGATCTGGTGAGCCGCGACGTCGGCGTCCCCGAGGCGGGCTGCCACCGCCGTGGCGATCATGAGGATCGCCCGCAAGGAGAGGGTGCGAACGAGCAACGGCACCCCTGCCTGCGCGGAAGCCCTGATGCCGGCGGCGTCCGGGCGGAGGGAGGCTCCGTGCCTGCGGGCCCCGCGGACGACCACTCCGAGATAGACCGCGGCCATGCCGAACTGCGCGATCACCGTGCCCCAGGCGGAGCCTGCGATACCCAGACCGGCTCCGTAGACCAGCACCACGTTGAGAACGGCGTTGGTGACGAATCCGGCGATGGCCACGTAGAGCGGGGTCCGGGTGTCCTGAAGCCCTCGCAGGACTCCGGTGGAGGCGAGCACGGCGAGCATGGCCGGAATGCCGAGCGCGGATACCCGCAGATAGGTGACGGCGTACGGCGCGGCGGAGTCGGAGGCACCGAAGAGCTCCACCAGTGACGGAGCCGTCGGCAGGACGACGGCTACGACGGCGGCTCCGAGCAGCAATGCCAGCCAGACGCCGTCCATGCCCTGCCGGATGGCGGACTGCAGATCGCCTGCCCCGACGCGTCGGGCGACGGCCGCCGTGGTGGCGTAGGCGAGGAAGACGAAGATGCTCACCGCTGTGGTCAGCAGGGCCGAGGCGATGCCGAGACCGGCGAGTTGCGCTGTGCCGAGGTGGCCGACGATGGCGCTGTCGGCCATGACGAACAGAGGCTCGGCGACGAGCGCGCCGAAGGCCGGGACGGCCAGCGCGAGGATCTCCCGATCGTGCCGACGTCGGACGGTGCGGGAGCGCGCGGGGGCCTGTGTCATGAGCACCAATCTAATGTCCACAGGTAAGTGATGCAAAGGCCGGGCAACCATTACTTCTCTTCTTGCTGGGTACACCCGTGCGCCTCCCTCGCCCTGATCTCGTCCTGCCTGGGGAAGTTTTTCTTCTGCACAGCCAGTGGATGGTAAAAGTGCAGGTCAGGTGGGTTGGTGTGCCAGTAGGGAGGGCTTGTTCACAGGGCTTTCCACCGGCTCGTGCACAGCTTTCGCGGGGTTGTCCACAGTATCTGGCCAGTCGTCCACACCCCCTGTGGATAACTGAATTGGCTGACGGTGCCGACAGACCTACGGTGGTCCGGCGCCCGCTCCGTCCGCCGCCCTGTGAACCCTCACAGAAGTGACGCGTCTGAAGCGGAGTCGGGTGTCCTATTTGTCAGTGCCGTGCCGTAGAAATGGGTGCACGGCGAGGTCCGCGCGGCGGACGTGAGGAGGTGGCTCGGGTGAGCATTTCCGAGCCCTTGGACGACCCGTGGGCCGACAGCGGGCCCAGCGATCGTCTGCCCGCTTCCCGCCGTCGTGGTGACAGCACCCAGGGCCGTGGCGACCAGCACGAGCGGGGCCGGGAGAACAGCACGTGGGACGGCGCGGGGCCGTCCGCCTTCGAGCGGGTACCGCCTCAGGACCTGGAGGCCGAGCAGTCCGTTCTCGGCGGCATGCTCCTGTCCAAGGACGCCATCGCGGACGTCGTCGAGATCCTCAAGGGCCACGACTTCTACAAGCCGGCCCACGAGACGATCTACCAGGCGATCCTCGACATCTACGCCAAGGGAGAACCGGCCGACCCGATCACGATCGCCGCCGAGCTCACGAAGCGCGGTGAGATCAACAAGGTCGGCGGTGCCTCCTACCTCCACACCCTCGTCCAGACCGTCCCGACGGCCGCGAACGCGGCCTACTACGCGGAGATCGTGCACGAGCGGGCCGTCCTGCGCCGCCTCGTGGAGGCCGGCACCCGGATCACGCAGATGGGATACGCGGCGGACGACGACGTGGACGAGATCGTCAACCGGGCCCAGGCCGAGATCTACGCCGTCACCGAGCAGCGGACCAGCGAGGACTACCTTCCGCTCGGCGACATCATGGAGGGCGCGCTCGACGAGATCGAGGCGATCGGCTCGCGCAGCGGCGAGATGACCGGCGTGCCCACGGGCTTCACCGACTTCGACTCCCTCACCAATGGGCTGCACCCCGGCCAGATGATCGTCATCGCCGCGCGTCCCGCCATGGGCAAGTCGACGCTCGCACTGGACTTCGCGCGGGCCGCGTCGATCAAGAACAATCTGCCGAGCGTGATCTTCTCGCTCGAGATGGGGCGCAACGAGATCGCGATGCGTCTGCTGTCCGCCGAGGCCCGGGTCGCACTGCACCACATGAGGTCCGGCACCATGACGGACGACGACTGGACGCGACTGGCCCGCCGGATGCCGGACGTCTCGGCCGCCCCCCTGTACATCGACGACTCGCCGAACCTGTCGATGATGGAGATCCGGGCCAAGTGCCGCCGTCTGAAGCAGCGCAACGATCTCAAGCTGGTCGTCATCGACTACCTCCAGCTGATGCAGTCCGGCGGTTCCAAGCGCGCCGAGAGCCGTCAGCAGGAGGTCTCGGACATGTCCCGTAACCTCAAGCTCCTGGCCAAGGAGCTGGAGATCCCTGTCATCGCGCTCTCCCAGCTGAACCGTGGACCCGAGCAGCGCACCGACAAGAAGCCGATGGTCTCCGACCTGCGTGAGTCGGGTTCCATCGAGCAGGACGCCGACATGGTGATCCTGCTGCACCGCGAGGATGCCTACGAGAAGGAGTCGCCTCGCGCGGGCGAGGCCGACCTGATCGTGGCCAAGCACCGAAACGGGCCGACGGCGACCATCACGGTCGCCTTCCAGGGGCACTACTCACGGTTCGTCGACATGGCGCAGACCTGAGGCGGCGGGCCGCGGCGGGGTGCCGGCCGGGCGTCTCAGGCCGCCGAGGTGCTCCGTTGTTCCACGTGGAACAACGGAGCGTCCTGTGGGTGCGTGGTGTCAGAGCTGGAGCTTGAAACCCACGTGGGAAGCCGAGAAGCCGAGACGCTCGTAGAAGCGGTGGGCTTCGGTGCGGGTGTTGTCCGAGGTGAGCTGGACCAACCGGCATCCCAGACGGCGTGACTCGGCGACGGCCCATTCGATGAGCCGGGTGCCCAGGCCGCTGCCGCGCTCGTCGGCGTGGATGCGGACGCCTTCGATGACGGACCGCGTCGCCCCGCGCCGGGAGAGTCCGGGAACGACCGTCAGCTGAAGCGTGCCGACGACACGGTCCTCGCGGACGACGACGACCAGGTGCTGGTTCGGGTCGTTCCGGATGTCTTCGAAGGCGGACATGTAGGGGCTCATGTCCTCCAATGACTCGCGCTGTGCGCCCAGCGGGTCGTCGGCCAGCATCGCGACGACGGCGGGTATGTCGGCAACGGTGGCCGGGCGTATCTCAAGATCTTCCATGGCACGCACCCTACGCAGCCGGGAGCGGTGCGCATGGGGTCCGCACCGGCTCGGTCATGCCGGGACCGGTGCCTTGAGCGTCTCCACGGCCCGTACCAGCGGGGCCAGTTCGGGATTCCGGGCCGCCTCGTCGAGAGCCTCGCGCAGGGCCGCGTCATTGGTGGGGCGCGCTTCGTCCAGCAACTTCAGGCCGGCGGCCGTGACGTTGGTGTAGATGCCGCGCCGGTCCGTGGGGCACAGGTAACGCTCGAGCAGCCCGCGGTCCTCGAGACGGGTGACCAGGCGGGTGGTGGCGCTCTGGCTCAGGACGACGGCATCGGCGACCTGCTTCATCTGCAGGTGGCCGCCCTCACCGTCGTGCTGCCGGCTGAGCACGTCCAGCAGGGAGTACTCGCGCACGCTCAGGTCGTGCCCGGACTGCAGGGCGCGCTCGATGTGGGCCTCGATCCTTCCGTGCAGAAGGGAGAGGGCGCACCAGCCCTGGGAGAGGGCGGTGAGCGCGGGGTCCGTCGCTGTCATGTGGTTCCTCCGTCCCGGAGCGGCTGTCCCCAGGGTAGACCAGTGCCGCGATTGTCAGCGGTTGCATATAACCCGCGTGTGCAACTATTGTCAGTGACGGAAAAGCGCTCCTGCAATCGTCTGGGAAGGTTCACCCCATGCCTCTCGCGCTTCTGGCCCTCGCGATCGGGGCCTTCGGAATCGGGACGACCGAGTTCGTGATCATGGGCTTGCTGCCCGAGGTCGCGGGAGACTACGGGGTCTCCATCCCCACGGCCGGCTACCTCGTGACCGGCTACGCGCTCGGCGTGATGTTCGGCGCCCCGCTGATGACCGTGCTCGGCACCAGGGTCCCGCGCAAGCGGATGCTGATGCTGCTGATGGGCCTCTTCATCGCCGGCAACCTGCTCTCCGCCCTGGCCCCCGCGTTCTCCGTCATGCTGATCGGACGTGTGGTCGCGTCCCTCGCCCACGGCGCCTTCTTCGGCATCGGCTCGGTCGTCGCGGCCGATCTGGTCGCCCCGCACAAGAAGGCCGGGGCGATCGCGATGATGTTCACCGGTCTCACCGTCGCGAACGTCGTGGGCGTTCCGCTGGGCACGCTGGTCGGGCAGTCGGTCGGCTGGCGTGTCACCTTCGCCCTGGTCGCCGCGCTCGGTGTCGTCGGACTGGCAGGTGTCGCCAAGCTGGTCCCCGACATGCCCAAGCCGGAGGGCGTGCGGCTGCGGCACGAACTGGCCGCGTTCAAGAACGTCCAGGTGCTTCTCGCGATGGCGATGACCGTCCTCGGCTTCGGCGGCGTCTTCGCGGCCATCACCTACATCGCCCCGATGATGACGCACGTCGCGGGCTTCGCCGACGGCTCGGTCACCTGGCTGCTGGTCCTCTTCGGTCTCGGCATGGTCGGCGGGAACCTCGTCGGCGGCCGGTTCGCCGACCGCGCAGTGATGCCCATGCTGTACGTCTCTCTGGGCGCCCTGGCCGTGGTGCTCGCCCTGTTCACGCTCACCGCGCACAACAAGATCGCGGCGTCCGTGACGATCGTCCTGATCGGCGCCCTGGGCTTCGCCACCGTCCCGCCCCTGCAGAAGCGCGTCCTGGACCACGCGCACGGCGCCCCGACGCTGGCCTCTGCCGTGAACATCGGCGCCTTCAACCTGGGCAACGCGCTGTCCGCCTGGCTCGGCGGCATCGTCATCGCCGCGGGCCTCGGTTACACCGCGCCCAACTGGGTCGGCGCCGCTCTCGCCGCCGCGGCGCTGGTCCTCGCACTCCTCTCGGCCGCGCTCGAAAGGCGCGAGAGTACGCCGAGCACGGTCGTCGCGGGCTCCGCGCCCACCGAGCAGCGGACCGCCGTGTCCCACTGAGCCGTCGCCCCCGCCGCGCTCCGGGGCAACGACCCCGGAGCGCCGGCCCCCGGCAGTGAGTCACGAGGACGGGGACGGCCCCGCACACGCAGCCCCTCCCGCCTCGGCCACCCGAGGCACAGCACCATCAGTTGTCGCAGCAAGGAGAATTTCCATGAGCACCACCGCCGTCGCCCCCCTGTCCGTCCAGGACGCCGAAAAGCTCGTCACGGCAGCCCGCCTCGCCGCCGAGGCCGAGGGGGTAGCCGTCAGCGTCACCGTCCTCGACGCCGGCGGCCACCTGCTCGCCTTCCGACGGGACGACCGCGCCGTGCTGATCTCCGGCGAGACCAGCACCCGCAAGGCCTACACGGCGCTGCAACTGAACGCCCCCACCGCCGGCCTCGTGGACGCCGTGCAGCCCGGGGGCGTCTTCCACACCCTGCCCACCGCGCTCGACCGGCCGCTGCTGTTCATCGCGGGCGGGATCCCGGTGCACCGGGACGGCCGGCTCGTCGGCGCTGTCGGAGTCGGTGGCGGGGCGCCGGAGCAGGACCACGCCTTCGCAACCGCCGCCCTGGAGGCCCTTGCCGCCTGAGAACAGGCACGGCCCGTACGACGACGCCGGCCCCCGGGAGTCCCGGGGGCCGGCGTCGTCGTACGCCACGCAGGGGTCAGCCCGCGGCCACGGTCAGGGGTGCGAACCGCCGGGTCCGGTCCCCGGGCAGCTCCGTGATCCCGTACGTCATGACCGTGTTGGCGGCGAGCGGGGCGAGGCCATGCTCCTTCGCCCAGGTCAGCAACTCTTCGTGCCGGACGTCGATGTCGGTGCGCAGCGGCCGGTCGGTACGGGTGGCGAGCGAGGCGACGAGTGCCTTGGCCGTCTCGGTGTCGCGGGCGATCAACGGGCCCACGACATGGGTGTCCATGTTGGGCCAGGCGGCGGCGTACCCGATGAGACGGCCGTTCTCCTCGGCCACGCGCAGCTGGTCGGCGAAGGCGGGCAGCCGTGTGATGACGGGGGTGCGGTCGACGCCGAACACCTCCTCGTCGAGCCCGACGATCGCGGGGAGGTCCTCGGCGGTGGCCGCCCGTGTCGCGACCCGGGACTCGGCCCCGTCCGGGACGAACCGCCCGCGCACCATCTCCGCCCGGCCCGTGGCCTTGAAGCCGAGTGCTTCGTAGAGCGGCCGGCCGTGGGGTGTGGCGTGCAGGGTGAGGGGCGTGGTGCCCTGCGCCGCGACGACGTGACGCATCAGCCGGCGCCCGACACCCCGGCGGGCGTGCCGCTCGGCGACCAGCACCATGCCGATGGCCGCGAGGGAGGGCCGTTCGCGGGGGCCGTACGCGGTGACGGTGCAGGCGCCGACGAGGCCGCCGGCGGGGTCGTCGATGCCATACCCCGTGCCGGCCGTGAGGAGGAGACCCCACTTGTGCTCTTCACGCGGCCACCCCCGGTCCTCGGACAAGTCGGCGCAGGCGGTGAGGTCGCGCAGCGTCAGACGGCGGATCGGCAAAGAGGAGAGGGAGAGAGTCGACACGCAGGTCAGGCTGGCCGACAGGGGCCGCCCGCGTCCACCTCTTTGTGACAGGAGGCACGGTCTTTCGGACAGTGCCGCGGTGGGGCACACGGACAGCGGGCCCTGACGGGCGGTCGTATCGCCACCGTCGTTCCCGCCGCGGTGGGCGTCAACCGAGGTCGGGGGCGTGCAGTGCGAGAACGCCCTCGATGTTGCCGTCGAGGTAGTGCCGCAACGACAGGGGGACGAGATGGACGGAGGCGATGCCGACCCGGGTGAACGGCACCCGGACGATCTCGTACTCGCCGGCGGGCTCGTCGACCTCGGGGCCGTGCCGCAGGGCCGGGTCCATCGACTCCAGACGGCAGACGAAGAAGTGCTGCACCTTCACGCCGGTGGCGCCGTCCTCCTCGCCGATGTGCTCCATGGTGTCCACGAAGCACGGAACCACGTCGGTGATCTTGGCGCCCAGCTCCTCGTGCACCTCGCGGTGCAGGGCGTCGACCACGGTCGTGTCATCGGGCTCGACCCCGCCTCCGGGGGTGACCCAGTAGGGATCGACACCGGGCTTGGTGCGCTTGATCAGGATCAGGTCGTCGCCGTCCAGGAGGACGGCGCGGGCAGTGCGCTTGACCACGGGGCGGACGGTCATGGGGGAAATGTGGCCCGGCTGGTTCCACGTGAAACATCGCCGCCCGACCGCGCGGCCTCAGTTCCAGTCCCCCGCCGCGTGCAGGAGCCACTCATGGGCCCTGGCGATGTGCGGCATCGCCAGGGCGCCGGTGCGGACCACCAGGAAGTACGTCCGCAGCGGCGGCACCGCCGGCTCGTGCAGGGCGACGACGTCCCCGCGTGCCAGGGCATCGGCGCACAGGTAGCGCGGCAGTACGGCGAGCCCGGCGCCCGCGACCGCGCACGCGAGCACGGCGCGCAGGTCGGGAACGACGACGGTGCCCGGGACGGTCGGGCAGGTGTCGAACACGGAAGCCCAGTACCGGGTGACGAAAGGCAGGGACTCGTGCACCTCGACCACGGGCACATGTGCCAGGTCGGGCGCCGGAGAGCGCAGGGATGTGCCCGCGCCGGTCTGCGCGGCCCAGCGGGGCGCGGCCACGAGGACGTGCTCTTCGTCGCAGAGCGGAGTCGCCGTGAGCAGGGCGCCACGCGGCCGGGCGGTGCCCATGGCCAGGTCATGATGCCCGGCGGCCAGTCCTTCGAGGACCTCCTCGGCGTTGCCGAAGGTGGCGCGCAGCGCGAATCCCTGTCCGTCCTTGCCGGTGAGCTCCGTGAGCGCGGGCAGCGCCCGCTCGGCGGTGAACTCGGGCGGTCCCGCCAGATGCAGCGTCCGTACCGAGGAGTCCTCGTCCATCCCGGTCTCGGCGATCTCCACCAGGGCATCGAGGTGCGGGGCGGCCTTGTGGGCGAGTTCGTCGCCGATGGTCGTCGGCGTCACCCCGCGGGCCTGCCGCAGGAACAGGGGACGGCCGAGCTGCCGTTCGAGGGTACGGATCTGGGAGGTGACGGCCGGCTGGGAGAGGCCGAGCAGTGCTGCGGCACGGGTGAAGGAGCCGGCCCGGTGCACGGTCACGAAGGTGCGCAGCAAGGCCAGATCCACGGAAGGCCTCCCCTCTCCGCCGTTTCCCACGCCTCCGGCCGCGCCCAACTATAAATATGTCGATAGGTCGCTGTCGTCAGGGTGATTGGACACTGACGCCCGGTCAACTAGCCTTGGTGCCGCGGTTCTTCGCGCGCAGAGCCGGAAGGGCGGTCCGAGCCACGAGGGGGGAGGTTCGGACCGCCCTTCGCCGTACGGGCGGAAGTCACCCCGTACGGGGCGGCGGAGCTCAGCGGGCGGACTGATCCAGCGCACGCAGCAGATCCGCGATCAGGTCCGCGGGGTCCTCCGCACCGACCGAGAGGCGGACGAAGCCCTCCGGCACCGCGTCACCGCCCCAGCGTCCGCGCCGCTCGGCCGTGGACCGCACCCCGCCGAAGCTCGTCGCGTCGTCCACGAGCCGCAGGGCGTCGAGAAAGCGGTCGGCACGCGCGCGGGTGGGCAGCGTGAAGGAGACGACGCACCCGTAGCGCCGCATCTGCCGCGAGGCCACCTCGTGTGCGGGGTCGTCGGGCAGGCCCGGGTAGCGCAGCCCGGTCACCTCGGGCCGTTCCCGGAGGGCCTCGGCGACCTTCAGCGCGGTGGCGTTCTGCCGTTCGGCCCGCAACTGGAGGGTCGCGAGGGAACGGTGCGCGAGCCAGGCCTCCATGGGGCCGGGAATCGCGCCGACGATCTTCCGCCACCGGCGCACGGCGGCCATGGCCTCGGCGTCGCGGCCCGTGACGTATCCCAGAAGGATGTCGCCGTGGCCGGTCAGCTGCTTGGTCCCGCTGGCCACGGAGAAGTCGGCGCCCAGTTCCAGCGGCCGCTGCCCGAGCGGAGTGGCGAGCGTGTTGTCGACGGCCACCAGGGCTCCACGCGCGTGTGCCGCTTCGACGAGCCGCCGCACGTCGCACACGTCGAGCCCCGGATTGGAGGGCGTCTCGATCCACAGCAGCTTCGCCCCGTCCAGGGCCCCGAGCTGGGCGTCCCCGGCGGTCGGCGCGGTGCGCACCTCGATCCCGTACGTATCCAGCTGGGCACGCACCAGCGGCAGCGCCTGATAGCCGTCGTCGGGCAGCACGGCCACGTCCCCGGCGCGCAGCTGGGAGAAGAGCACCGAGGAGATCGCGGCCATGCCCGAGGCGAAGACGAGCGTCTCCGCTTCGCTCCGCCCGGGTGCCTCCAGCTCACCGATGGCACGCTCGAGGTGGGTCCACGTCGGGTTCTCGTCACGGCCGTAGGTGTACGGGCCGGTGGGATCACCGGGAAGATGGAAGTGCGCGGCGAACACGGGGCCGGGCAGGGTCGGCTCGTGCTTGACCGGCTCGGGCAGTCCGGCGCGCACCGCGCGCGTACCGTCGCCGATGCCGTCGGGGGCGTCCGCGCCCGGTGTGCCCCCGCCGTCGACAGCGGAATCGTTCATGCCGCCCGTACCTCCAAGTCCTCGCGCACGGCGGCGAGCAGTCCGGCGCTCGCCGCCTCCACCCTCTCAAGGCATTCCTCGAAACCGTCCACGCCTCCGTAATAGGGGTCCGGCACGTCGGGGTCCCCGCCGTCGGCAGCGGGGTCGTACGACCGCAGCAGTCGCACCCTGGCCGCGTCCCGGTCCGTGGGCGCGAGGCGCCGCAGGGCCCTGAGGTGGCTCCGGTCGAGGGCGACGACGAGGTCGAGTCGCGCGAACCAGGCCGGCCGGAAGCGGCGGGCCGTGTGGTCGAGGACGTATCCGTTCCTCCCGAGCACGGCCACCGTGCGGGGGTCGGCGTCCTCGCCCTCGTGCCGGCCGTCGGTGCCGGCGCTGCAGGCCTCGACGACGGCCGCGAGCCCGGCCTCCGCCACGCGCGCGCGGAAGACGGCCTCGGCCATCGGGGAGCGGCAGATGTTGCCCGTGCACACGAAACAGACGCGGTAGGTCATCGGCCTCGGTCCTGGTCGGGCAGGAAGGCGTTGAGGGCCCAGGAGACGACCGAGACGATCAGTCCGCCCAGGACGGCCGTCCAGAATCCCTCGACGTGGAAACTCAGGTCGGCCTTGTCGGCCAGCCATGAGGTGAGCAACAGCATCAGCGCGTTGACCACCAGTGTGAACAGGCCGAGCGTGAGGATGAACAGCGGGAACGTCAGCACCTGCACGATCGGCTTGACCAGCATGTTCACCAAGCCGAACACCAGGGCGACGACGATCAGCGTCGCGGCCTTCTCGCCGGTGCTGCCCCCGGACAGGGTGATCCTGTCGAGCAGCCAGACGGCGACCGCGAGGGCGCCTGCGTTGGCGACCGTCTTGACTAGGAAATTCTTCATGTGTCTGATCGTGGCAGACACGATCGGCAACGAACGGTGAGGCAGGGGCGGACAAGGCGATGAAGGCATTCCGGCTGGACGAACTGGAGGCGGAGCGCGCCGCCAACGACGGTGCCTATCTGCAGTTCCTGCGTGAGCGGAACATGTCGGTCGGTCTGTACGCCCTCGACGCGGGCACGGCGGATCCGCAGAAGCCGCACGAGCAGGACGAGGTGTACTTCGTGGTCAGCGGCCGGGCCTCGATCACCGTGGGCATGGAGACCACCGAGGTCGCCCGCGGCAGCGTGGTGTACGTGCCGGCCGGAGTCGCCCACAAGTTCCACCACATCAGCGAGGACCTGAGGGTGCTCGTCGTGTTCTCTCCGCCCGAGAGCTGACTGTCGTCCTCCGGGTTCCCTAGGGGATCGGTCAGGGGGAGACAAGGGATGCCGGGTCCCTGCCGGGGCCCTCGCGGTCCTAGCATCGGGTGCAGGACATCAGGAGACTTCCGGTCCGGCTCCCGGTCCTTCGGGGACCGGGGCCCGGACGGACGGAAAGACAAGGACGAGGGCGATGCGAGAGATCTTCACGGGAATGCCGTGGTGGGTGAAGTGGATCGCGGTGCCCGCCATCGCTCTGGTCGTGTTCGGCGGGCTGATCGCCAGCGTGGTCGGCTTCGTGATCGGACTGCTCTTCAAGGTGCTGGTGTTCGTGGCGCTCGTCGGCGGACTGATCTACGTCGTGCGCAAGTTCATGACGAGCTCGTCGTCGCGCAGCGACTGGTGAGATCGGTGGGGTACCGGTGGTGGTAACAGGAACCACCGGTTCCCTCGCGCGAGGGAAGTTTCCCGGACGGGCAGTCGGCGAGTGGTGACCGGCGGTTAGAGTCCGGAATTCCACGCGGGGGCGACCCCGCGAGTGGCGTACACCCCACCCGTGTTCCCCCCGCACGGGCTGCCCCCTCGCGTTCCGGGAGTGCTCCTTGGCCACGGCTGACACCACGTTCGTACCGCTGCACACCTTGCCCGTGCAGCCCCGTTCGGCACCCAGGACCCCGCCCGTACCCGGCGAACCGCCGGCCGCGGGACCGCCCGCGGCGACCCTCATCGGCTCGGTGCAGCGAGCGATGCGCCTTCTGGAATGCGTCGCGGAACACGAGCACGGAGCCCCCGCCAAGCAACTGGCCCGCGAGACGCGGCTGGCGCTGCCCACGGCCTACCACCTCCTGCGCACCCTCGTGCACGAGGGATACCTGCGCCGTGAGAGAGGCCTGTTCTTCCTCGGCGAGGCGGCCGAAAGGCTGAGCAGCAGCGGAGCCGAGAAGAAACGTCGCACCACGGTCGTCGACACGCTGGCGCGCTGGCGCGACGCGATCGGCGCGCCCGTGTATTACGCCATGTACCGCGAGGGCGAGATCGATCTGGTGTGCGTCTCCGACAGTCCGAGCACTCCGGCCGTGGAGGCGAGGGCGGATCTCCGCGAGACCGGGCACGCGCACGCCATCGGGCAGTGCCTCCTGGCCCAGCTGGACGAGGCCGCTCGCCGCGACCACCTCGGCCGCTACCCGGTACGGCCGGTGACCCCGTACACCGTGCGGGACGGCGACAGCCTGATGAGGCGGCTGGAGCGTACGCGCCGGATGGAACCGGTGACCGAACACCAGGAGTACGCCGTGGGGACGGTGTGTGCGGCGATTCCGGTCACCGTGGGCGCGACGGCCGCTACGGTGGCCTTCTCCCTGCCTGCCCATCAGGCCGACCGGCTGCTTCCCACGGCGCGGCGGCTGCAGGCCGAGATGGGGCGTCTCCTGGGGTCGTTCGCGCTCTCTATCAGTATCTGAAAACTCACTCCTTGTGATCTGGTGTGTACGTTGAGCAAGATGCCACCAGTGTTAGAGGTTTGATTCCCGGACAGTCGACGGCGAATGACGGGGTAGGCGATGGGCGAGTCCGTACAGGCAGAGGTCATGATGAGCTTTCTCGTGTCCGAGGAGCTCTCCTTCCGCATTCCGGTGGAGTTGCGCTACCAGACCTGTGATCCCTATGCGGTGCGGCTGACGTTCCATCTGCCGGGAGACGCCCCGGTCACCTGGGCATTCGGCCGGGAGCTGCTCGTCGACGGGGTGGGCATGCCGTGTGGTGACGGTGACGTGCGCATCGCTCCCGTCGAGCCCGAGCCGCTGGCCGAAGTGCTGATCCGTCTGCAGGTCGGCAGCGACCAGGCGCTGTTCCGTTCCTCGGCGGCGCCCCTCGTGGCGTTCCTCGACCGGACCGACAAGCTGGTGCCGCTGGGGCAGGAAGGCGCGCTCGCCGACTTCGACGCCCATCTCGACGAGGCACTGGACCGCATTCTGGCGGAGGAACAGAGCGCGGGCTGACCCGCCGGGCGGCCCTGTGCTGCCGGGCAGCGCTGTGGCAGCGACACCGGCTTGTGCAGGAACGGTTCTTCGCGGTGTCGGCCACCTGCGGCACCCGGGCCCGCCCGTACCGGCCAGCACTTGCGACGAGTACCGGTCAGCGCTTGCGACGACGGCCCCGTCCTCCGCGCGCGGGAGCCGGCCCGCTCCCCGGCGCCGCCGCGGAGTTCCGCGCCACCGGCCGGTCGGCCGAGACCACCAGCGCCGCGAGAGCCGTGGTGACCGGCACGGAGGCCACCAGACCGATCGAGCCCACCAGCGTGCGCACGATCTCCTCCGCGACCAGCTCGCTGTTCGCCACCGTTCCCACGCCGCTCTGCGCGATCGAGAAGAGCAGCAGCAGCGGCAGCGCGGCGCCCGCATAGGCGAGGACGAGCGTGTTGACGACCGAGGCGATGTGGTCGCGCCCGATGCGGATGCCGGCCCGGTACAGGCCGCGCCAGCCCATCGTCGGGTTGGCCTCGTGCAACTCCCACACCGCGGAGGTCTGGGTCACCGTCACGTCGTCGAGGACGCCGAGCGAACCGATGATGACCCCGGCGAGCAACAGACCGCTCATGTCGATCGACGGGTACAGGCCGTGGATCAGACCGGTGTTGTCGTCGGTGTTGCCGGTGAGCGCCGCCCAGCCGATGAACAGTGAGCCGAGGACACCGATCAGCAGCAGCGAGACCAGGGTGCCGAGCACCGCCACCGACGTCCGCGCCGACAGACCATGGCACAGATACAGAGCGATCAGCATGATCGCGCTCGAGCCGATCACCGCTACGAGCAGGGGGTTGGAGCCCTGCAGGACGGCGGGCAGGATGAAGAAGTTGAGCAGGAGGAAGCTGATGGCCAGTGAGACCAGGGCCATGAGACCCCGCAGCCGTCCGACGGCCACGACGGCGAGCGCGAAGATGCCGGCGAGCAGACCCAGGGGCAGCCGGCGGTTGATGTCGGCCACCGAGTACTGCAGGTCCTCGGGAGCGGAGGGCTCGTAGGCGACCACGACCTTCTGGCCCTCGTGCAACTGCCGTGTCTGGTCCGGCTGCACGATCTCCTCGAACGTGCGGCCCTTGTCCTTGCCGGTGTCGACGCGGATCGTCGCCCGCTTGCAGTCACCGTTCGCCTGCTGCACGGCGGAGGAGCCCTCGGCGGTGGAGGTGTCGCCGGTCGGAGGAACGCCCGAGGCGTTGACGGACTTGCAGCTCAGCCTCACCACCTCGGTGACCGTCGCCTGCTGCGTCTGCCGGTCGAAACCGACCCCGGTCCGTTCGTGCGGGGGTGCGCCGCCCGGCCAGAGCACGGCGAGCCCGACGACCACCGCCGCGGCGAACGGGATGAGGACGGCCGCGATCACCTTCCGCAGATGCTGGGACACGGGTGTCGCGGGCCCGTGGCCGTGGCCGTGCGAATGCGCGTGCCCGCCACCGCCGCCGTGTCCGCCACCGCCACCGTGCCCTCTGTGCCCACCGTTTCCGCCGGGGCCGAGCCCGGGGCCGTGTCCGTCGGCAGGGCTGTACGCGTGATCCGTTTCCTGTCTTTCCTCCGCTCCGTGTGCGCCGCCGGGGCCCTGGGCGCGCACCCGGCCGTCGCCTGTCGCGGCGCCCGGGCCACGAGGGGGTTCGTGCGGTGGGTAGGGAGGATGCTGGGTCGTGGTCACCGCCCGATCATCGCAAGAACGTGAGGGGCCCTCTGTTCACCGCGCCCGAATTGACGCTAGCGTGGAGGCACCTTTGTACACGCGGGAGCTCGGAGCACCGGGCTGAGAGGGCGCTGACCTCCGTCCCAGCGATGTTTCACGGGAAACATCACCACAGCAGGGTGATCTTTCCCACGAAGCGTCGGCGGACGGAAACCGCTGCGTCGACCGCCGAACCTGTTACCGGGTAATGCCGGCGTAGGGAGTAGGTCTCATGACCATCGAGGACGCACGCATGTCTGCCTCCACGCAGGACGCCGCCGAGGCGGAAACCGCGGAAACCGCGGAGGCCGGGAAGTCCATCGGCTGGCACAAGGCGTACGTCGAGGGATCGCGCCCCGGCCTGCGGGTGCCGGTCCGTCAGGTGCATCTCACCAACGGGAAGTCGGTCACCCTCTACGACACGTCGGGCCCGTACACGGACCCGCTCGTCGAGACCGACGTCCGCAGGGGACTGCCGCCGCTGCGGGAGAACTGGATCATCGCCCGCGGCGACACGGAGGAGTACGCGGGCCGGCCCGTCCGCCCCGAGGACGACGGCATCAAGCACACCTCTCCGCGCGGCGGACTGCGCAATCTGGACGCGGTCTTCCCCGGGCGCCCGCGCCAGCCGCGCCGGAGCCGGAGCGGCGCGGCGGTGACACAGCTCGCGTACGCGCGCCGGGGCGAGATCACGCCCGAGATGGAGTACGTGGCCATCCGGGAGAACGTCGCGCCGGAGGTGGTCCGCGAGGAGATCGCCGCGGGGCGGGCCGTCCTGCCCGCCAACGTCAACCATCCGGAGACCGAGCCGATGATCATCGGCAAGCGGTTCCTGGTGAAGGTCAACGCCAACATCGGCAACTCGGCCGTGACGTCCTCCATCGAGGAGGAGGTCGAGAAGATGACCTGGGCGACCCGCTGGGGCGCCGACACGGTCATGGACCTGTCCACCGGCCGCAACATCCACACCACCCGCGAGTGGGTGCTGCGCAACTCCCCCGTCCCCATCGGCACCGTGCCGCTCTACCAGGCCCTGGAGAAGGTCGACGGCAAGGCCGAGGAACTGACCTGGGAGATCTACAAGGACACGGTCATCGAGCAGGCCGAGCAGGGCGTGGACTACATGACGGTCCACGCCGGCGTGCGCCTGGCCCATGTGCCGCTGACCGCGAACCGCAAGACCGGCATCGTCTCGCGCGGCGGATCGATCATGGCGGCGTGGTGCCTGGCGCACCACAAGGAGTCGTTCCTCTACGAGAACTTCGAGGAGCTCTGCGAGATCCTCGCCGCCTACGACGTCACGTACTCCCTCGGAGACGGTCTGCGGCCGGGGTCGATCGCGGACGCCAACGACGAGGCGCAGTTCGCCGAGTTGCGCACGCTCGGAGAACTGAACCGGATCGCCAGGCGTTTCGATGTGCAGACCATGATCGAGGGCCCGGGCCATGTCCCGATGCACAAGATCAAGGAGAACATCGACCTTCAGCAGGAGATCTGCGACGAAGCCCCGTTCTATACGCTCGGCCCGCTGACGACGGACGTCGCCCCGGCGTACGACCACATCACCTCCGGCATCGGAGCCGCGATGATCGCTTGGTGGGGTACGGCGATGCTCTGCTACGTCACGCCCAAGGAGCACCTGGGCCTGCCCAACCGCGACGACGTGAAGACCGGCGTCATCACCTACAAGATCGCCGCGCACGCCGCCGATCTCGCCAAGGGACATCCGGGGGCGCAGGAGTGGGACGACGCCTTGTCGGACGCCCGTTTCGAGTTCCGGTGGGAGGACCAGTTCAACCTGGCCCTCGACCCGGACACGGCCCGGGAGTTCCATGACGAGACGCTGCCGGCCGAGCCCGCCAAGACGGCCCACTTCTGCTCGATGTGCGGGCCGAAGTTCTGCTCGATGAAGATCAGCCAGGACATCAACGAGCGGTTCGGCGGCGCGGCGGCCGAGGGAGCGACACCCGAGGAGATCGCCGAGGGGATGCTCCAGAAGTCGCGGGAGTTCGCCGAGAGCGGCAACCGGGTGTATCTCCCGCTGGCCGACTGACCCTCGGCCCGGATGCCCGCCGCCGGCCGGGCGGGCATCCTCCGGGTCGTGGACGCCCGCCCGGTCCGCCGGCTATTCGGGCCGGTGCTCCGGGCCGCCGAAATCCGGGCTGCTGTAGTCCGGACGCGAGTAGCTCGGGCGCGCACCGGGCCGGCCGTCGTCGGGGCTCGTGAATCCCGGGCGGCCGTAGCCGAGGTGCGGCATCCGGCCGGCCGGGGCCGAGGGACCGGCCCGGCGCAGGCCGGCCGCCGCGTCCGGGTCGGCCAGCGCCTCCCGCAGAAAGGGCAGGACTCCGCGCTCGAGCAGGGCGTGGTGCCAGGCCTCCCTGGCCCGGACCACCTCGTCGTCGAGTTCGTCGTGACGGCCGGACTCGGCGGAGGGACGGTTGCGCAGCGCGGTGAGCAGCAACCCCACCGTGGCGACGAGGACGGCGACCGCGGCCAGACCGCCGAACAGCCAGCCCGTGGTGAGCATGGTCTGCGCGAAGCTCTGGCCGGGGTCGAGCATCCTCAGGACGTAGCCGACGAGGAGGAAGATCGCCGCGGCGGTGCCGGCCAGAACGGGGGTCAGGACGGCGGCGACGGCGACGGCACCCGCGCCCTCGGCGGCCTCCCCCATGGTGGCGGCGAGGCCCACCGCGCCCGTGCCCGAGTCGGCGGGGCCGGAATCACGGGCGGACGACGGGGCGGACGGTGCCGGGTGGCGCAGTTCCTCGCGGACCTTCACGTAGTGCTGGTACTCCGTCGTGGCCGCCGCCGTGATCAGCGCGGTGGCGTTGAGCGCCATGGTGCGCAGCTGTTCGGTGTTGAGCCGCTGCCCGACAGCGGCCAGCTCCGGGCGGTGCGGCGCGGAGCGCAGCGCCTCGTCGAGGATCCGTTCGTAGTCCTGGCGGTCCTCGTTCGACAGGTGCTGCGGAAGGCTGTTCATGTGCATCCCCCGATGCTCCGTAGGGCTTGGGGCTCGCATGCCAACGAGCCGTCGGGCAGAAACGGAGGGGAGCCTGCTACGGATAAGGCGATGGTAGAGCGGTGACGGCGTGCCGTGACAGGGGGTTTCCAGAAATTGGGTGCCGGTTCTGCGGGGAGGCCGGCGGGGAAGGACCGTCCCGCGAACGCTCAGGCGTCGAGCGGCAGTTGCTGGACCAGCAGCTTTCCGGCCATGGTCACACCACCGTCCATGGCGATGGCCAGCCCGTCCGCGTAGACGTGAGGTCCCTCGACCGCTGTACGGGTGTCGTCCTCGCCGTCCTCGGAACCCACCTCGCCCAGCAGATAGGGGATGGGGCTGTGCCCGTGGACGATCCGGGAGCCGCCGTACGTGTCCAGCAGCGAGCGCACGGCGTCGGCGCCGCCCTCGTCGCGGAAGGAGAAGCGCTTGGTGAGCTTGCGGAACAGGTCCCACACCTCTTCCGCGTCGTTGCGCGTGAGCGTCTCGCGGACGGTGTCGTTGACCTCCTCGATGGAACGGCCGTAGTCGAGGTAGGTGGTGGTGTCGGAGTGGACCAGGAGGTGGCCGTCGACCTCTTCGAGGGCGTCGAGGCGTGCCATCCACTGCAGGTGGTGGTCCTGCAGGCGGTCCATGTCGGTCTTCTGGCCGCCGTTCAGCAGCCAGGCTGCCTGGAAGGTGGCGGTGCCCGCGCCGGAGTTGATGGGGGTGTCGCCGAACCGCTTGGCGCCGAGCAGCAGCAGCTCGTGGTTGCCCATCAGGGCCTTGCAGTAGCCGCCGGCGGCGGCGGCTTCGGCGGACAGCCGCATGACCAGGTCGATGACGCCGATGCCGTCGGGGCCGCGGTCCGTGAAGTCGCCGAGGAACCACAGCCGGGACGTGCCCGCGCACCACTGGCCGGAGGAGTCGACGAGGCCCTTCTCCTGCAGTGCGGCCACCAGTTCGTCGAGGTAGCCGTGGACGTCCCCGACGACGAACAGCGGGCCCTGTCCCGTGACGGGCTGTGCCGCCGGAGCGGGGGCGGGGTCGACGGTCACCTGGACCGTGTCACCCCGACGGATGACGGGAAGATCACGCTGCGTGGGTGTGTAACCCTCCGGAGCGGACTCCTCGTACCCGTGCGGTGGCACGGAGCCGCCCGCGTACGTGCCGGGGGCGGCGTACGGAGCGGGCTCGTGGACGTACGCGGGTACCCGGAAGTCGCGCACCGTCGCCGTCCGCTCCACCTCGGGTCCCTGACCGGCCCCCTGAGTCATCGACCCCTCCACCATCGCGCCGCATCTGCACCGCTTCGGACTGCCTGGTCGCAGCGGCCCGCGGTGTGTGGGCCCATCATAGGAATGCGGATCGCGCTGTGTGATGACCCAGGGGTGGTGAATCGGAACAGGACTCCGGCTCACCGCTGCTTTCGCCCCGGTTGGACCGGGATTCGCCCATCTGCGGCATCGATGTGTTCTCTCCCTGCCGATTCCACGGCCCGGGCGGCTCCCGGCCACCGGGCCGTCGCCCCGGCCTCGGGGCGCTGGTGCGCTAGCCGCCCTCGGGCGACCGCGGCGGGCTGACCGTCGTACGGGGCGGGCGACGCTGCGACGACGTCCGCACGATCAGTTCTGTCGGTATCACCTGTTCGACCGGCTGGTCGGAGTCGAGCCCCTCGATGGCGTCGATGAGGAGCTGGATGACCGCCGTGCCGATGCGCCGGGGCTTCAGCGAGAGGGTGGTGATGGGCGGCTCGGTGCTGGCGTACACCGTGGACTCGCTGCAGCAGACCAGCAGCAGGTCCTCCGGGACGCGCAGACCGTAGCGCCGGGCGGCGGCGAGCAGATCGGTGCCGTTCGGGTCGAACAGGCCGTACACGGCGTCGGGCCGGTCGGGCCGGGCCAGCAGCCGGTCGGCGGCCACCGCGCCCGCGCACGGGTCGTGCGCCGGATACGCCTCGTAGACCGGGTCCTGCCCGACCCGCTCGCACCAGCGCAGGTACGCGGTGGTCGACAGGTGGGTGTACGTGTCGGTCGTGGTGCCGGTGAGCAGGCCGATCCGGCGTGCGCCGGCGTCGGCGAGGTGGTCGAGGATGCCGAGTACGGCGGCCTCGTGGTCGTTGTCGACCCAGGCGGTGACGGGAAGCGCGCCGGCCGGACGGCCGTCGGAGACGACGGGTAAGCCCTGGCGGACCAGTTCGCTGACGACCTGGTCCTGGTCGGACGGGTCGACGACGACCGTGCCGTCCAGGGCGACGTTGGACCACAGGTCGTGCCGGGAGGTCGCCGGGAGGATGACGAGGGCGTAGCCGCGGGCCAGCGCCGCCGAGGTGGCGGCGCGCGCCATCTCGGCGAAGTACGCGAACTCGGTGAAGGTGAAAGGTTCATCCCCGTACGTGGTCACGGTCAGGCCGATGAGTCCCGACTTGCCGGTACGGAGCGTGCGTGCGGCCGCCGACGGCCGGTAACCGAGCCGGTCGGCGACCTCGCGGACATGACGCCGGGTGGCATCCGGGAGACGGCCCTTGCCGTTGAGGGCGTCGGAGACGGTCGTGATGGATACGCCGGCGGCGGCGGCCACGTCCCTGATGCCCGCCCGGCCCGGCCGGCTGCCTCGACGTGAGGTTTCCGCGCGGCTCACCTGATGCTTCCCTGCTGCTGTCATGGCGAGCCGATAGTAGGGCTCATGCGGTGGGGTAGGGCGGACGCATATGCACACGTTGACAGGCACGTTTCTGCATGATCATAAGACGTCAATGGCCTTGGAAGCAAAGGAAGTTGACTGTCTGTTGCCCAGTACCTGGCGTATCGGTGAGTAAGCGCCTGGCGAGTGGTGGATGTTGCGAAGAGGTCTCAACTCACCTGCACGAGGGATGCGCGCCACGGCGTGAGCCACCGGCGCGTAGATATATGTGCAGCGCGCCCCCCGAGTCATGCGCCTTCGTCCGCCGTTGCCCCCGATGCGCCGGTGCCGGCTGTGGTTCCACCGCGTCCTGCCGGGCCTGTACGCAGGGACGCCGAATCCTCATAAGGTGAGAAGTATTCGATGTCGGCGGTGATCACGAGGAGGACTGCGGTGAGCGAGACGAGCCCCAGGCTGCGCCCCGAGCTGGAGGGTATTCCCACCTACAGGCCGGGCAGGCCCGCCGCGGCGGACGGCCCCGTGGCCTACAAGCTGTCCTCCAACGAGAACCCGTATCCGCCGCTGCCCGGGGTGATGGAGACGGTGACGGCCGCGGCCTCCTCCTTCAACCGGTACCCGGACATGGCGTGCACGGCCCTGATGAACGAGTTGTCGGAACGTTTCGGCGTCCCGCTCTCCCACCTGGCCACCGGTACCGGCTCGGTCGGGGTCGCCCAGCAGCTGGTCCAGGCGACCTCGGGCCCCGGGGACGAGGTGATCTACGCCTGGCGCTCCTTCGAGGCGTACCCGATCATCACGCAGATCAGCGGTGCGACGTCCGTGCAGGTGCCGCTGACACCGGACGACGTGCACGACCTGGACGCCATGGCCGAGGCGATCACCGGCCGGACCCGGCTGATCTTCGTCTGCAACCCGAACAACCCGACGGGCACGGTGGTGCGGCGGGCCGAGCTGGAGCGGTTCCTCGACCGGGTGCCGGGCGACGTGCTCGTCGTTCTCGACGAGGCCTACCGTGAGTTCATCCGCGACGCCGAGGTGCCCGACGGTGTCGAGCTCTACCGTGAGCGGCCCAACGTCTGCGTCCTGCGGACCTTCTCCAAGGCGTACGGCCTCGCCGGTCTGCGGGTCGGCTTCGCTATCGCCCATGAGCCGGTGGCGGCCGCGCTGCGCAAGACGGCGGTGCCCTTCGGGGTGAGCCAGATCGCACAGGAGGCGGCGATCGCCTCGCTGCGTGCCGAGGACGAGCTGATCGGCCGGGTCGGTTCGCTGGTCTGCGAGCGCACCCGGGTCGCCGAGGGCCTGCGGGAACAGGGCTGGACGGTGCCGGAGACCCAGGCCAATTTCGTGTGGCTGCGGCTGGGGGAGCGCACGGTCGCCTTCGCCGAGGCGTGCGAGCGGGCCGGCGTGGTCGTACGGCCGTTCCCGGGGGAGGGCGTGCGGGTGACCGTCGGGGAGAGCGAGGCGAACGACATCTTCCTGAAGGTGGCGGAGGAGTTCCGCAAGGAGGTCTGAGAGGCGGCAGGGCCGGTGGGCGTCCGGGCGGGAGCGGCGGGCGCCCACCGGCCTTCCCGTTGTCTGCGATGTCACAGGGGACCCCCTGTCCCGCGTCGAAAAGCTGTACGTCATAATTGCTTGTGAATGTGAACGCGTTCACAAGCGTGTCTGGTTGCTCCCGAGATAGGTGGCACATACACGCACAAACTGCCGGAACCGCGGCGATGCAAGGAGGCCGAGGACGTGGACATGGCTCTGGCGCCGGAGACACTGGCGCGATGGCAGTTCGGCATCACGACCGTCTACCACTTTCTCTTCGTGCCGCTGACGATCTCGCTGGCCGCGCTCACGGCCGGGCTGCAGACCGCCTGGGTCCGCACGGAGAAGGAGAAGTACCTCAGGGCGACCAAGTTCTGGGGCAAGCTCTTCCTGATCAACATCGCCATGGGCGTCGTCACCGGCATCGTGCAGGAGTTCCAGTTCGGCATGAACTGGTCCGACTACTCCCGCTTCGTCGGTGACGTCTTCGGCGCGCCGCTCGCCTTCGAGGCGCTGATCGCGTTCTTCTTCGAGTCGACCTTCATCGGCCTGTGGATCTTCGGCTGGGACAAGCTGCCCAAGAAGATCCACCTGGCCTGCATCTGGATGGTGTCGATCGGCACGCTGCTGTCGGCGTACTTCATCCTCGCCGCCAACTCCTGGATGCAGCACCCCGTCGGCTACCGCATCAACGAGGAGAAGGGCCGTGCCGAACTCACCGACTTCTGGCAGGTCCTGACCCAGAACACCACCCTCAACCAGGTCTTCCACAGCTTCTCCGCGGCCTTCCTCACCGGCGGGGCCTTCATGGTGGGCATCGCCGCCTTCCACCTGATGCGCAAGAAGCACGTCCCCGTGATGCGGACCTCGCTGCGGCTCGGCCTGGTCACCCTCGCGGTCGGCGGCCTGTTCACCGCCGTCAGCGGCGACACCCTCGGCAAGGTCATGTACGAGCAGCAGCCGATGAAGATGGCCGCCGCCGAGGCCCTGTGGGACGGCGAGGAGCCGGCGCCCTTCTCCGTCTTCGCCTACGGGGACGTCGACGAGGGGCACAACAAGGTCGCCCTGGAGATCCCCGGCCTGCTGTCCTTCCTCGCGCACAGCGACTTCGAGTCGTACGTGCCCGGCATCCACGACACCAACAAGGCCCTGCAGGAGAAGTTCGGCCCCGGCGACTACAAGCCCATCGTCCCCGTCGCCTACTGGGGCTTCCGCTGGATGATCGGCTTCGGCATGGCCTCCTTCTCCCTCGGCCTGCTGGGCCTGTGGCTGACCCGGAAGAAGTTCCTGCTGCCGCCCGCCCTGCGGACGGGGGAGGACGAGGTCCCGCACCTGGTGCTGCTCAAGAAGCCCCTCGGGACGCGGCTCACCCGGCTGTACTGGCTCCTGGCCCTGTGGACGATGGGCTTCCCGCTGATCGCCAACTCCTGGGGCTGGATCTTCACCGAGATGGGCCGCCAGCCCTGGGTCGTCTACGGCGTGATGCAGACCCGCGACGCGGTCTCCCCCGGCGTCTCCACGGCCGAGGTCGTCACCTCGATGACCGTCTTCACCCTGCTGTACGCCGTCCTGGCCGTCATCGAGGTCAGGCTGCTCGCCAAGTACGTCAAGGCGGGCCCGCCCGAGCTCACCGCGGCCGACCTCAACCCGCCCACGAAGATCGGCGGCGACGCCCGTGACGCCGACAAGCCGATGGCCTTCTCGTACTAGGCCGAGGGAGCTGCACAGTCATGGAACTGCACGACGTCTGGTTCGTCCTGATCGCCGTCCTGTGGACCGGCTACTTCTTCCTGGAGGGCTTCGACTTCGGGGTCGGCGTGCTCACCAGGCTGCTCGCCCGCGACCGGGCCGAGAAGCGGGTGCTGATCAACACCATCGGCCCCGTGTGGGACGGCAACGAGGTGTGGCTGCTCACGGCCGGCGGCGCCACCTTCGCGGCCTTCCCGGAGTGGTACGCCACGCTCTTCTCCGGCTTCTACCTCCCCCTGCTGGCCATCCTGGTCTGCCTGATCGTCCGGGGCGTCGCCTTCGAGTACCGGGTGAAGCGGCCCGAGGAGCGCTGGCAGCGCAACTGGGAGACCGCGATCTTCTGGACCTCGCTGATCCCGGCCTTCCTGTGGGGAGTCGCCTTCGGCAACATCGTCCGCGGGGTGAAGATCGACCGCGATCTGGAGTACGCCGGCACCGTCTGGGACCTGCTGAACCCGTACGCCCTCCTCGGCGGCCTCGTCACGCTGACCCTGTTCACCTTCCACGGGACGGTGTTCACGGCCCTCAAGACCGTGGGCGACATCCGCGAACGGGCGCGGAGGCTGGCCTCGCGCCTCGGTCTCCTCACCGCCGTCCTGGCCCTCGCCTTCCTGCTGTGGACGCAGGCCGACAACGGTGACGGCAAGAGCCTGGTCGCGCTGGTGGTGGCGGTCGCCGCCCTGGCCGCCGCCCTGGCGGCGAACCGGGCCGGGCGCGAGGGCTGGGCGTTCGCCCTGTCCGGGGTCACCATCGTGGCCGCCGTGGCGATGCTCTTCCTGACGCTCTTCCCGAACGTCATGCCCTCCACGCTCGACGCGGACTGGAGCCTCACCGTCACCAACGCCTCGTCCAGCCCGTACACCCTGAAGATCATGACGTGGCTGGCCGCGGTCGCCACGCCGGTCGTCCTGCTCTACCAGGGGTGGACGTACTGGGTGTTCCGCAAGCGGATCGGCACCCAGCACATCGCCGAGTCCGCACACTAGCCGGGCGGGGGCTGTTTCACGTGAAACCGATCGATCCACGTCTGCTGCGGTACGCCCGTGCCACCCGGCTGTTCCTCGTGGCGGTCGTCGTCCTGGGCGCCGTCGGAGCCGGGCTGGTCGTCGCCCAGGCGATGCTCGTCGCCGAGCTGGTGGTGGGCGCCTTCCAGCACGGCACGGACGCGGCCGGACTCCGCACGCCCCTGGTGCTGCTGGCGGCCGTCGCCTGCGGCCGCGGACTGGTCGGCTGGCTCACCGAGCTGGCCGCGCACCGGGCCGGCGCGGCCGTGAAGTCGGAGCTGCGGGGCCGGCTGCTGGAACGGGCGTCCGCGCTCGGCCCCGGCCGGCCGGGCGGACAGCGCACCGGGGCGCTCGTCGCCCTCGCCACCCGCGGGGTCGACGCCCTCGACGACTACTTCTCGCGCTACCTGCCGCAGTTGGGGCTCGCGGTCGTCGTACCGGTGGCGGTGCTGGCGCGCATCGTCACCGAGGACTGGGTCTCGGCGGCCATCATCGTCGCCACCCTGCCGCTCATCCCGGTCTTCATGATGCTGATCGGCTGGGCCACGCAGTCCCGCATGGACCGGCAGTGGCGGCTGCTGTCGCGGCTGTCCGGCCACTTCCTGGACGTGGTCGCCGGACTGCCCACGCTCAAGGTGTTCGGGCGGGCCAGGGCCCAGGCCGAGTCGATCAGGCGCATCACCGGCGAGTACCGGCAGGCGACCATGAGGACCCTGCGGATCGCCTTCCTGTCGTCCTTCGCCCTGGAACTGCTCGCCACCCTCTCGGTGGCCCTCGTCGCCGTGACCATCGGCATGCGGCTCGTCCACGGTGACATGGCGCTCTACGACGGCCTGGTCGTCCTCGTGCTCGCCCCCGAGGCCTACCTGCCGCTGCGGCAGGTGGGAACGCAGTACCACGCGGCCGCCGAGGGGCTCGCCGCCGCCGAGGAGATCTTCTCGGTGCTGGAGACACCCGCGCCGGAACGGGGGAGCCTGCCGGTCCCGGCCGACGGCGCCCTGTCCTTCGACGGCGTGAGCGTGCGCTATCCCGGGCGGTCCGCGGACGCGGTGTCGGACGTGAACCTCACCGTCGAACCGGGGGAGACGGTCGCGCTCGTCGGACCGAGCGGAGCGGGCAAGTCGACGCTTCTGCACGCCCTCCTGGGATTCGTGCGCCCCCGCGAGGGACGGATACGCATCGGCGGAGCCGACCTCACCGGCCTCGACCCGGCGCAGTGGCACGCCCGTGTCGCCTGGGTGCCGCAGCATCCGCACCTGTACGCGGGCACCATCGCCGAGAACGTCCGGCTGGCCCGTCCCGGGGCGGACGACACCGCCGTACGGCGCGCACTGCGCGACGCCGGGGCGCTGGAGTTCGTGGACGCGCTGCCCGCCGGGGCGGACACCGTGCTCGGCGAGGACGGTGCCGGACTGTCCGCCGGACAGCGGCAGCGGCTCGCGCTGGCCCGGGCGTTCCTCGCGGACCGGCCGGTGCTGCTGCTCGACGAGCCGACGGCCGCCCTGGACGGGGCGACCGAGGCCGAGATCGTGGCCGCCGTGCGCAGGCTGGCGGCGGGCCGGACCGTTCTGCTCGTGGTGCACCGGCCGGCCCTGCTGGAGATCGCCGACCGCGTGGTGCGGCTGACGCAACCGGCCGCCCCCGTGGCGGCGGGCGACGTCCCGGCACCGGCGGACGGCCGCCCGGCCCGGGAGACGCGGGGAACCGCCGCGCCGGATCCGGCCGGCGGCGCGGGCGGAACGGAACCGGTGCCGGGCCCGGCGGGCGGCGTCCTCGCCCGGGTGCGTGCGATGTCCGGTGCCCGGCGGGGTCGTCTCGCCCTCGCGCTGCTCCTCGGCAGCCTCGCCCTCGGCAGCGCCGTGGGCCTCATGGCCACCTCGGGCTGGCTGATCTCGCGGGCGTCGCAGCAGCCGCCGGTGCTGTATCTGATGGTGGCGGTGACGGCGACGCGCGCCTTCGGGATCGGGCGGGCCGTGTTCCGCTACGCCGAGCGGCTCGTCTCGCACGACGCCGTGCTGCGCATGCTGGCCGACACCCGGGTCGCCGTGTACCGGCGGCTGGAGCGGCTCGCACCGGCCGGTCTGCACCACCGCCGGCGGGGTGACCTGCTCTCCCGGCTCGTCTCCGACGTCGACGCGTTGCAGGACTACTGGCTGCGCTGGCTGCTGCCCGCCGGCACGGCGGTGGCCGTCTTTGCGGCGTCGGTCGGCTTCACCGCCTGGCTCCTGCCGGAGGCCGGGGCCGTACTCGCCGCCGGACTGCTGGCGGCCGGTGCCGGCGTGCCGCTGGTCACCGGGGCCGTGGCACGGCGGGCCGAGCGCCGGCTGGCCCCCGCCCGCGGTGCCCTGGCCACCCGGGTGACCGACCTGCTCACCGGGACCGCCGAACTGACCGTCGCCGGCGCCCTGCCCGCGCGCACCGCCGCGGCACGCCGGGCCGACGCCGTGCTCACCGCGATCGCCTCGCGCGCGGCCACGGCCACCGCCCTGGGAGACGGGCTGGTCGCGCTGATCTCCGGCCTCACCGTCACCGGTGCCGCGCTCACCGGGGTGCAGGCGGTCGCCGACGGCCGGCTCGCCGGAGTGGCCGTGGCCGTCGTCGTCCTCACTCCGCTGGCCGCCTTCGAGGCGGTGCTCGGGCTTCCCACGGCCGTGCAGTACCGGCAGCGCGTGCGCAGAAGCGCCGAGCGGGTGTACGAGGTGCTCGACGCGCCCGAGCCCGTGCGCGAGCCCGCACAGCCGCGGCCCGCGCCCGCGTCGCCGTTCCCGGTCGTCCTCGAAGGACTGACCGCGCGCCACCCCGGACAGGACCGGGACGCCCTCGCGGGGTTCGGTCTGACCCTGACGGAAGGCCGCCGCATCGCCGTGGTCGGCCCCTCCGGAGCCGGCAAGACGACGCTGGCGCAGGTGCTGCTGCGCTTCCTGGACCCGGACGGGGGTTCCTACACGGTGGCCGGCGTGGACGCCCGCACCCTGGCCGGAGACGATGTGCGGCGGCTCGTCGGACTGTGCGCGCAGGACGCGCACCTCTTCGACAGCTCGGTGCGCGAGAACCTGCTCCTGGCCAGGAAGGACGCCACCGAATCCGAGCTGCGCGACGCGCTGGCGCGGGCCCGGCTGCTCGAGTGGTGCGAGAGCCTGCCGGACGGCCTGGACACGCTGGTCGGGGAGCACGGGGCCCGGCTGTCCGGCGGCCAGCGGCAGCGGCTGGCCCTCGCCCGTGCGCTCCTCGCCGATTTCCCCGTCCTCGTGCTCGACGAGCCGGCCGAGCATCTCGACCTGCCGACCGCCGACGCGCTCACCGCCGACCTGCTGGCGGCCACCGAGGGCCGTACGACCCTGCTGATCACGCACCGGCTGGCCGGACTCGAGGCGGTGGACGAGATCGTCGTGCTGGACGGGGGCCGTGCCGTGCAGCGGGGCCCGTACGCGGAGCTGGCCGTCGCCGAGGGACCGCTGCGGACGATGATCGAACGCGAAGCGGCGACGGAACCGCTGGTGGGAGCGAGGTGACGACGGGGGCAGCGGCAGGGCGGCCAGGTACTGCTCCGGCTTTCCCGGACAAACACTGCTCATTAGGCTCATTCCATGTCCGCCTCCCCGCCTTCCGGCCCCCGTCCGTCCCGTGAGGGGGTGCCGGCCGAGCTTCTGGCACGGATGCCGAAGCTACTGGAGGCGATGCGGTCGGTCGGCAGCGGACTGGAACTGCGCTCCACGCTGAACCGGATCTGCGAGACCGCGGCCGGCCTCGCGGACGCGCGCTACGCGGCGATCGGTGTCGTCGCGGAGGACGGCGGCGGTCTCACCGAGTTCGTCCACCACGGAACCGGCGCGGCCACCGTCCACCGGACCGGGCGTCCTTGTGACGGCCGCCGGGACCTGCTGGAGGCCCTCGTCCGCGATCCGGAGCCGGCCGGGCTCAGGAACCCGGCCGACGACCCGCGCGCGTGCGGCCTCCCCGAGGACCAGCCGCCGGGCACCTTCCTGGGGGTGCCCGTCCGTGTGCAGGGCGCTGTCTTCGGCATCCTCGTCGTCACCGGCAAGCGGGACGGCGAGCGGTTCGACGACCACGACCTCGCCATGGTCCGCGTGCTGGCGGCCGAGGCGGGCATCGCCATCGGCAACGCGCGGCTCTACGAGTCGGCGCAGCAGCGGGAGCGCTGGATCGACGGGTCGGTCGCCGTCACCACCGCCCTGCTGTCCGGCGACGACACCGACGACGCCCTCCAGGTCGTCGCCGAACAGGCCCGACGGCTCTCCGGGGCAGCCGCGGGGATCGTGCTGCTGCCCGCCGAAGGAGGGGGCCTGGAGGTCGCCGCCGTCGCGTCCCCGCGGCCCACGGACGCCCTGGGCACGGTCGTTCCGCAGGACAACGGCGTGATAGCCGAACTGCTCGCCGGAAGGGCCGTGTTCGTCGACGACGCCGCCGCCGACCCGCGCCTCGAGGCCGGCCCGTTGCGTGCCTACGGACCGGTCATGCTGCTTCCGCTCTCCCGTGACGGGCGCGTGCTCGGGAGCCTGGTCATGCCCCGCGCGCGGGGCGGACGCGCCTTCACCCGGACGGAGCGCGCGCTCGGCGGACAGTTCGCCTCCCAGGCCGCGCTGGCCCTGATGGTGGCCGACGCGCAGCGGGACCGGGAACGGCTCGCCGTGTACGAGGACCGCGACCGCATCGCCCGGGACCTGCACGACCTCGTCATCCAGCGGCTGTTCGCCACGGGCACGATGCTGGAGGACGCCCGGCACGGCGCGCTCACGCCCGAGGTGCGCGAGGGGGTGGAGCGAGCCGCCGACGAACTCGGCGTGACCGTCCAGGAGATCCGCTCCGCGGTCTTCGCGCTCCGGCAGCCCGCCGATGTCCCAAAGGGGCTGCGTGCCCGGGTGCTGCGCGAGATCTCCATGGCGGCCGTGCCGCTGGGCTTCACGCCCTCGCACCGGTTCGTCGGCCCTGTCGACGACGCGGTCGGCGATCTGACCGGCAAGAACCTCGTCGCCGCTCTGCGCGAGGCCCTGTCGAACGCCTTCCGGCACGCCCGGGCCAGCCGGATCGACGTGGTCGTCGACGCGCAGGCGACCCTGCCCGACGGCCGGCCGGGCGTGCGGCTGACCGTGGCGGACGACGGCGTCGGCCTCCCCGAGGGCGGCCGGCGCAGCGGCCTGCGCAATCTCGAACGGCGTGCCGAGGCGCTCGGCGGCGCCAGCCGGACCGGACCGGGAACCGGCGTGGACGGCGGCGGGACGACGGTGCTGTGGGAAGCACCCCGCTGAGACGCCGTCACCGGCTCGGTGCCCCGGGTGCAGCAGCCGCGCTGGGCCGTGTGCAGCAACCGGTCCCCCGCCCGTACGACACGGACAGGACCGTGCCCCCGGGCGCGGGCCACGATCACTGGCATGCGCTCACCCCGCCGCCGCTCGCTGTCCGTCCCCGTGCTGCTGTGCGCGCTCGCCGTGCTCGCCGCCCGCCCCACCGGCGCCACGGACGAGGACGGCGGCTCCGGCGCCGCCTCCTCGCAGGTGGCACGGCTCTACGAGGAGGCGGCCAGGGCGACCGAGCAGTACGAGGAGGGCCGGCGCCTGGCCGAGGCGCAGCGGTCGGAGGCCGAGCGCCACGAGCGGCTGCTCGGCCTGCGGCGGCAGGAGACCGCCGCCCTCCGCGAGGACCTGGGCCGCATCGCCCGGGCCCAGTACCGTGACGGCGGCGGCCTGCCGCTCGCCGCGCGGCTGATCCTCGCGGACGACCCGGACGAGCTGATGCGGAGCCGGCACGCCCTCGGCCGCGCCGACACGGCGGTGAACACCGCCGTCGGCAGGAGTCTGCGGGCCGAGGCCCGGCTCGCCGCCGAACGGGTCCGGGCCGATGCGGCCCGGCAGGCACTGGAGAAACGCAACGATGAGCTCGCGGCCCTGAAGAAGAGGATCGAGAAGAAGCTGGCCGAGGCCCGCTCACGGCTTCAGGGGCAGGCCGACGCCTCGGTGGCGGCCGGCTCCTGCCCCGGCGCGGTCCGCCTGGAGCAGCCGGAGCCGAAGCCCTCGCGGGCATGGGTCACGCCGGTGGAGTCCTACGAGCTCTCGGCGTCCTTCGGCAGCGGCGGGGCACGGTGGACCAACCGTCACACCGGGCAGGACTTCGCGGTACCGGTCGGGACACCGGTGCGCGCGGTCGGTGCGGGCCGGGTGGAGAAGGTGTCGTGCGGGGGCGCCTTCGGTGTCCAGGTCGTCCTCCGGCACCCGGGCGGTTACTACACGCAGTACGCCCACCTCGCCGCCGTCGCCGTCGACCAGGGGGACCGGGTCGGCCCGGGGCAGTGGATCGGGCAGTCGGGCAGCACCGGCAATTCGACCGGACCGCACCTGCACTTCGAGGTGCGGGTCACTCCGGAGACGGGGTCGGCCCTGGACCCGGTGCCGTGGCTGGAACGGCGCGGGGCGCCGCTCTGACCGGAGCGGGAAGCGGACCGGGCCCCGGAAGCGGACCGGGCTCCGGAAGCAGCGGCTACGGGGTCTCCGCCAGGATGCGCTCGATCACGACCGCCACCCCGTCGTCGTTGTTGGCGACCGTCCGCCCCGACGCGGCGGCGATCACGTCCGCGTGCGCGTTGCCCATGGCGTACGACCGGCCCGCCCAGGTGAGCATCTCGATGTCGTTCGGCATGTCGCCGAAGGCGACGACCTCCTCGTGCGAGATGCCGCGCTCGGCGCAGCACAGCGCGAGGGTGCTGGCCTTGGACACCTCCGGGCCGCTGATCTCCAGAAGGGCGCTGGGACTGGACCGGGTGACGTTGGCGCGGTCGCCGATGGCGATGCGGGCCAGCGCGAGGAAGGCGTCGGGATCGAGGTCGGGGTGGAAGGCGAGGACCTTGAGGACCGGCTCGTCGGCGGCGCGGGCGTCCGGGGCCAGCAGCTCCTCGGCGGACGCGAGGGTGTCGGGGACCTCCATGTGCATCTTCGGGTACGCCGGTTCCTGCCGGAAGCCGTAGGTCTGCTCGACCGCGTACACCGTGCCGGGAGCCGCGTCACGCAGCAGGCGTACGGCGTCCAGCGCGTTCTCGCGGGCCAGCTCGCGGACCTTGACGAAGCGGTGGGCGCCCGGGCCGCCGTGCAGGTCGACCACGGCGGCGCCGTTGCCGCAGATGGCGAGCCCGTGTCCGTGGACGTGCTCGCTGACCACGTCCATCCAGCGCGCGGGGCGGCCGGTGACGAAGAAGACCTCGATCCCCGCCTGCTCGGCGGCGGCCAGGGCGGCGATCGTGCGCGGGGAGACCGACTTGTCGTCACGCAGCAGCGTGCCGTCGAGGTCGGTGGCGATCAGTCGCGGGCGTACGGCGGCGGCCGGGGGCTGGGGCTGTCGGGTCGCTGAGGTCACCCGGCCATTGTCACGCATATGCCCGCACGCCCGTGCGGGAGTCCGCACATCTGTGAGACACGGCTCTCCCGGGGCCCACCGACCGCCCTGCCGCAGCCCCCGGCACGCCGGTCACCGCAGCTGCGACGGGGCCTCCATGGCGATCTCCTCGAAGACCTTCTCGTCCGCCGTGAAGTCCGAGCCGGGGATCGGCCAGTGCACGACGATCTCGGTGAAACCCAGCTCCCGGTGCCGGCCCGCGAAGTCCACGAACGCGTCCACGGACTCCAGCGGCCGGCCGCGGTCCGGGGTGAAGCCGGTGAGCAGCACCTTGTCCAGCTCCCCCGCGTCACGGCCGATCGCGGCGCAGGCGTCGGCCAGTTTCTCGGCCTGCCCGCGCAGCGCCCGGAGGGACTGCTCCGGGGTGCCGTCCTCGAAGAGCTTCGGGTCACCGGTGGTCACCCACGCCTGCCCGTACCGCGCGGCCAGCCGCATCCCGCGCGGACCGGTGGCGGCCACCGCGAACGGCAGCCGGGGCCGCTGCACGCAGCCGGGGACGTTGCGGGCCTCGTGCGCCGCGTAGAAGTCACCCTGGTACGACACCGCCTCCTCCGTGAGCAGCCGGTCGAGCAGCTGGAGGAACTCGGCGAACCGGTCGGCCCGCTCGCGCGGCGTCCACGGCTCCTGGCCGAGCGCGGTGGCGTCGAAGCCGGTGCCCCCCGCTCCTATGCCGAGGGTGATCCGGCCGCCGGAGATGTCGTCGAGGGAGATCAGTTCCTTGGCGAGGGTCACCGGATGCCGGAAGTTCGGCGAGGTCACCAGGGTGCCCAGGCGCATCCGGTCGGTCGCCGCCGCGGCGGCGGTGAGCGTCGGCACGGCACCGAACCACGGACCGTCCCGGAAGCTGCGCCAGGAAAGATGGTCGTAGGTGTAGGCGGCGTGGAAGCCGAGCTGCTCCGCGCGGGTCCAGGCCGAACGACCGCCGTCGTGCCAGCGGAGGTACGGGAGGATCACGGTGCTCAGTCGCAGACTCATGCCGGCGAGCCTATGCGGCCGCTCCGGTTCCCCGTGAAACACCGCCGCGGGTTTCACGTGAAACATCCGCCGCCACCGGCGTGCCGGTGCCTCTGCCGGTCACTCGCGCTTCGGGGACCGGAGCGGCGGTGACACCCGGGCGAGCCGGCGCGACGCCCGCGGGAGGAAACGGGACATGAGGTGGGCGCCGCGTGCCTCGGGGGTGACGGGCACGACGGCGCGGTCGTGCACCACCGCCTCCAGGATCGCGCCGGCGACCTTCTCCGCCGGGTAGTTGCGCATCCCGTACAGCAGGGCGGCGCGCCGCCGCATCCGCTTCTCCTCGTCCGCGCCGACCCCCACGAACCGCGCCGTCGAGGTGATGCCGGTGTCGACGGGACCGGGGCAGACCGCCGTGACGCCGATCCCCTGGCCGGCCAGTTCCGCGCGCAGGCACTCGCTGAGCATCAGCACGGCCGCTTTGGAGGAACTGTAGGCGGGCAGCGCCCGGGAGGGCTGGAAGGCCGCCGCCGACGCGACGTTGACGATGTGGCCCCCCTGCCCGCGCTCGGTCATCCGCCGGCCGAAGAGGCGGCAGCCGTGGATCACCCCCCAGAGATTGACGTCGAGGACCTTCTTCCAGTCGTCCGGGGTGGTGTCGAAGAAGGAGCCCGACAGCGCGATCCCCGCGTTGTTCACGAGGACGTCCACCACGCCGTACTCCGCGGTGACCTTGTCCGCGAGCTCCTCCATGGCCCGCCCGTCGGAGACGTCCACGGTCTCGGCCCAGGCCTCGGGGGCACCGGCCAGCCGGGACAGCTCCGCGGTGCGGGCCGCCGCTCCCGCGTCCCGGTCGGCGGCCACCACCCGCGCACCGGCCTCGGCGAAGGCCAGCGCCGTCGCCCGGCCGATACCGCCGCCGGCGCCGGTGACCAGGACCAGTTGTCCCCCGAAGCGGTCGGCGTGCCTGCCGGTCGCCGCCACCTCGGTGCCGCCGCTCTCGACGGTGGTGACGAACTCCGTGATCCAGTCCGCCAGCCGGTCGGGCCGGGTGCGCGGCACCCAGTGCCTGGCGGGCAGCGTGCGGCGGGTCAGCCGCGGCACCCACCGCTCCAGCCCGTCGTAGAGGTGCTCCGACAGGAACGCGTCGCCGAGCGGCGTGATGAGCTGGACGGGAGCGTGCGCGTGGGCGTCGTCGCGCGGGTGGCGCAGCCGGGACCGGACGTTGTCCCGGTACAGCCAGGCCCCGTGCGCGGCGTCCCTCGGCAGGGACGGGGTCGGATAGCCGTCGTCCGGCACCTTCTCGGCCCGGCGCAGGATCCCGGGCCAGAGCCTGCCGAGCGGACCGCGCCAGGCCAGTTCCGGCAGTACCGGGGTGTGCAGCAGGTACACGTACCAGGACTTGGCGCCCTGGCCGAGGAGCTGGCCCACCCGGCGCGGGGTGGGCTTCTTGACGCGTTCGCCGATCCAGTGACCGAAGTGGTCGAGGGACGGACCGGACAGCGAGGTGAAGGAGGCGATCCGGCCCTCGGTGCGCCCGACCGTGACGAACTCCCAGGACTGCACCGACCCCCAGTCGTGACCGACCAGGTGCACGGGACGCCCGGGGCTGACCGCGTCCACCACGGCCAGGAAGTCGTCCGTCAGCTTCGCCAGGGTGAACCCGCCGCGCAGCGGGCTCGGCGCACTGGACCGGCCGTGGCCGCGGACGTCGTAGAGCACCACGTGGAACCGGTCGGCGAGGCGGGCCGCCACCTTCGACCAGACCTCCTTGCTGTCCGGATAGCCGTGCACCAGGACGACCACCGGCCGCCCCGTCTCGCCCAGTTCGGCCACGCACAGCTCGACCCCGTCCGTGCGCACCCGGCGTTCCCGAGCACCGTCCAGCACCGTCATCCGCTCCTCCGCCGCCCGCCCGGACCGTGACGCCGCCGAATCTCCCAGTTGTTAGACCCGCCGTCAACACCGGGGCGCGGCGCTCCCGAAGCCCTCGGGTACGGCGCCCCCTACGGGCCCCTACTACTCGAGTCTGACGCCAAGACGGCTCTCCGGTCTGACGACCGCGGTGGCGGGCGTCACTACTGTCGTGCGGGTGACTGTGATCGCGACCGAAAGCCTGAGCAAGCGGTACCCCCGGGTGACCGCGCTCGACCGGCTCTCCGTGGACATCGGACCCGGTGTGACCGGACTCGTCGGCGCCAACGGCGCCGGCAAGTCGACTCTGATCAAGATCCTGCTGGGTCTGTCCCCCGCCACCGAGGGCCGGGCCGAGGTGCTCGGGCTCGACGTCGCCACCAAGGGCGCCGACATCCGCGAGCGGGTCGGCTACATGCCGGAGCACGACTGCCTGCCACCCGACGTCTCGGCCACCGAGTTCGTCGTCCACATGGCACGCATGTCCGGCCTGCCGCCCACCGCCGCCCGCGAACGCACCGCCGACACCCTGCGCCACGTCGGTCTGCACGAGGAGCGCTACCGCCCCATCGGCGGCTACTCGACCGGCATGAAGCAGCGGGTGAAACTCGCGCAGGCCCTCGTCCACGACCCGCAACTGGTCTTCCTCGACGAGCCGACCAACGGCCTCGACCCGGTGGGCCGTGACGAGATGCTCGGCCTCATCCGCCGCGTCCACACCGACTTCGGCATCTCCGTCCTGGTCACCTCCCACCTGCTCGGCGAGCTGGAACGCACCTGCGACCACGTGGTCGTCGTCGACGGCGGAAAGCTGCTGCGCTCCAGCTCCACCACCGACTTCACCCAGAACACGACGACCCTCGCCATCGAGGTCACCGACACCGACGAGCACCCCGACGGCACCCGCGCGGTGCGCGACGCGCTCCACGCGCGCGGAGTGACCGTCCAGGACGGCAGCGGCCTGCCCGGCGCCGGCCACGTCCTGCTGCTCAGCGCATCGGGCGACGAGACGTACGACCTGGTCCGGGACGTCATCGCGGACCTCGGCCTCGGCCTGGTGCGCATGGAGCAGCGACGGCACCACATCGCGGAGGTCTTCAAGGACAGCGACGCAGCGCAGAAGGAGGCGGTCGGCCATGGCGACTGAACAGCCCCTGCCGGCACCGGCCACGACGCCGGGCGACCGGGCCCGCATCCACGACATCGGCTACCGCGGCTACGACGGCCCCCGCCTCGGCCGCGCCTACGCCCGCCGCTCCCTCTACTCGCAGTCCCTGCGCGGTTCCTACGGCCTCGGCCGCTCGGTCAGGTCCAAGGTCCTGCCCATGCTGCTCCTCGTGGTGATGTGCCTGCCCGCGGGCATCATGGTCGCCGTCGCGGTGGCCACCAAGGCGGACGAACTGCCCCTGGACTACACGCGCTACGCGATCGTCATGCAAGCCGTCATCAGTCTCTACGTCGCCTCGCAGGCACCCCAGTCCGTCTCGCGCGACCTGCGCTTCAAGACCGTGCCGCTCTACTTCTCACGGCCCATCGAGACGTCCGACTACGTCCGCGCCAAGTACGCGGCACTGGCCTCGGCGCTGTTCCTCCTCACCGCCGCGCCCCTGCTCGTGCTCTACACGGGCGCGCTGCTCGCCAAGCTCGACTTCGCCGACCAGACAGAAGGATTCGCACAGGGACTCGTCTCCGTGGCACTGCTCTCACTGCTCTTCGCCGGCATCGGCCTCGTCATCGCCTCGGTCACCCCCCGCCGCGGCTTCGGCATCGCGGCCGTCATCGCGGTCCTGACCATCAGCTACGGCGCGGTCTCCACGCTCCAGGCCATCGCGGACGTCCAGGACAGCTCCGGATCCATCGCCTGGATCGGCCTGTTCTCCCCGATCACCCTCATCGACGGGGTGCAGTCCGCCTTCCTGGGCGCCACGTCCGCCTTCCCCGGCGGGACCGGCCCGAGCAACGCGGAGGGCGTCGTGTACGTCCTCGTCACCCTGGGCCTGATCACCGGCGCCTACGGCCTGCTCCTGCGCCGCTACAAGAAGGTGGGACTGTGACCACGCCGGACCTGTCGCCCGCCACCACCCTCCCGAGGAACGGGCTGCGCCCATGAGCACTCTCTCCCTCGACCACGTCTCCCGCTGGTTCGGCAACGTGGTCGCCGTCAACGACATCACCATGACGATCGGCCCCGGCGTCACCGGCCTCCTCGGCCCCAACGGCGCCGGCAAGTCCACCCTCATCAACATGATGGGCGGCTTCCTCGCCCCCTCCACCGGCTCGGTCACCCTCGACGGACAGCCGGTCTGGCGCAACGAGGCCGTCTACAGGCACATCGGCATCGTCCCCGAACGCGAGGCGATGTACGACTTCCTCACCGGCCGCGAGTTCGTCCTCGCCAACGCCGAACTGCACGGCCTCGGCACCAGAGCGGCCCAGCAGGCCCTCGCCACCGTCGAGATGGAGTACGCGCAGGACCGCAGGATCGCCACCTACTCCAAGGGCATGCGGCAGCGCGTGAAGATGGCGAGCGCCCTCGTCCACAACCCCTCCCTCCTCCTGCTCGACGAGCCGTTCAACGGCATGGACCCGCGCCAGCGCATGCAGCTGATGGACCTGCTGCGCCGCATGGGCGACGAGGGCCGCACGGTGCTGTTCTCCTCCCACATCCTCGAAGAGGTCGAACAGCTCGCCCGGCACATCGAGGTCGTCGTCGCCGGACGCCACGCGGCCAGCGGAGACTTCCGCAGGATCCGCCGCCTGATGACCGACCGGCCGCACCGCTACCTGGTGCGCTCCAGCGACGACCGGGCGCTCGCGGCCGCGCTGATCGCCGACCCGTCGACGTCCGGCATCGAGGTCGACCTCGCCGAGGGGGCGCTGCGCATCCAGGCGGTCGACTTCGGCCGGTTCACGGCGCTGTTGCCCAGGGTCGCCCGCGACCACGGCATCCGGCTGCTCACGGTCTCGCCGTCCGACGAGTCCCTCGAGTCCGTCTTCTCGTATCTCGTCGCGGCGTAGGAGGCCGAAGAATGTACGACCCCACAGTCGCCCGGCTCACCTACCGGGCCCTGCTCGGCCGCCGCCGGGCCCTCATCCTCGGCGCGCTCCCCCTGCTGCTGCTCGTCATCGCCGGGGCGGTGCGGTTCCTCACCGGTGCCGACGACCAGACGGCGGCCGACGTGCTCGGCGGTTTCGCGCTCGCCACCATGGTGCCGATCATCGGAGTCATCGCCGGCACCGGGGCCATCGGCCCCGAGATCGACGACGGCTCGGTCGTGTACCTGCTCTCCAAGCCCGTCAAGCGCCCGGCGATCATCTTCACCAAGCTGATCGTCGCCATCGCCGTGACCATGGTCTTCTCGGCCGTGCCCACGCTGCTCGCCGGACTGATCCTCAACGGCAACGGCCAGCAGGTCGCCGTCGCCTACACGATCGCCGCGCTGGTCGCCTCCATCGCCTACGCCGCGCTCTTCCTGCTGCTGGGCACGGTCTCCCGGCACGCGGTGGTCCTCGGACTGGTCTACGCCCTCGTCTGGGAGGCCCTGTTCGGCTCCCTGGTGCCCGGCGCCCGCACCCTGAGCGTCCAGCAGTGGTCGCTGGCCGTGGCCCAGAAGGTCGCCGACGGCAACCTGGTGACCTCCGACGTGGGCCTGCCGACCGCGACGGTGCTGCTGGTCGCGGCCACGGTGCTCGCGACCTGGTTCGCGGGCCGGAAACTGCGGACACTCACGCTCGCCGGGGAGGAGTGAGCCGCAAGAGGGCCGTCGGCGGGGTGCCGTACGTCCGCTTTTAATCGGTGGCGTCCGGCTTGCCGTACCGGCACTGTGGGGGATGCACGAGGCCGGGCGGCGCCGGCGGATCGGCGGCCGCTTCGAGCACGCGGGATCCCTCGCGTGGGCCGACCGACGGGGACGCCGGCGCCGCCCGGACCGTGACACGCGACCGCCGCCCCCGGCACACGTACCCGGGGGCGGCGTCCGTGTGTCAGACCGCCAGCCGCTCCAGCACCACGGCGATGCCGTCCTCGTCGTTCGAGGACGTCACCTCGTCGGCCACGGCCTTCAGCTCCTCGTGGGCGTTGGCCATCGCCACGCCCCGGGCGGCCCAGCCGAACATCGGGATGTCGTTGGGCATGTCGCCGAAGGCGATCGTGTCCGCGGCCTTCAGCCCGAGACGGCGGGCCGCCAGCGACAGCCCCGTGGCCTTCGACAGGCCGAGGGGGAGCAGCTCGACGATGCCCGCGCCGGCCATGGTGACCGTGACGAAGCCGCCCGCGGTCTGCCGGGCCACCTCGGCCAGCTCGTCGTCCGAGAGGGTCGGATGCTGAATGTAGATCTTGTTCAGCGGCGCCGACCACAGGTCGGAGGCGTCGGTGAACGGGAGCGCCGGGAGGTCGCCCCCGACCTCGTAGCCCGGACCGACCAGGACGTCGCCGTCCAGGCCGTCCCGGCTCGCCGCCAGGTACAGCGGGCCGGTCTCCGCCTCGATCTTCGCCAGCGCCACCCCGGCCAGCTGCCGGTCCAGCGTGACCGAGGTCAGCAGCCGGTGCTCGCCGGCGTGGTAGACCTGCGCGCCCTGCCCACAGACCGCCAGCCCCTCGTAGCCGAGTTCGTCCAGGATGTGCCGGGTCCACGGCACCGCGCGCCCGGTGACCACGATGTGGGTCGCGCCCGCCGCGGTGGCCGCGGTGAGCGCCTCACGGGTGCGCGACGAGACCGTGTCGTCGCTGCGCAGCAGCGTGCCGTCCAGGTCGGTCGCGATCAGCCGGTACGGGAAGCCCCCGGCGGACGCGGCGCCGGACCCCTCGGCGGAACCGGCGGCACTCACTTCGCCACCGGCTCCAGGACCTCCCGGCCGCCGAGGTAGGGGCGCAGCACCTCGGGCACGCGCACCGACCCGTCGGCCTGCTGGTGGTTCTCCAGGAGCGCCACGATGGTGCGCGGTACGGCGCACAGCGTGCCGTTGAGCGTCGCCAGCGGGCGCACCTTCTTGTCCTCGCGCACGCGGATCGACAGGCGGCGGGACTGGAACTCGGTGCAGTCCGACGTCGAGGTCAGCTCGCGGTACTTGCCCTGCGTCGGGATCCACGCCTCGCAGTCGAACTTGCGCGAGGCGGAGGCGCCGAGGTCGGCGGAGGCGACGTCGATGACGCGGAACGGCAGCTCCAGCGACGTCAGCCACTGCTTCTCCCACTCCAGCAGGCGCTGGTGCTCGGCCTGCGAGTCCTCGGGGAGGACGTAGGAGAACATCTCGACCTTGTCGAACTGGTGCACGCGGAAGATGCCCCGGGTGTCCTTGCCGTGCGAGCCGGCCTCGCGGCGGAAGCAGGGCGAGAAACCGGCGTAGCGCAGCGGCAGCCGGTCGGCGTCGATGATCTCGTCCATGTGGTACGCGGCGAGCGGCACCTCGGACGTGCCGACGAGGTACAGGTCGTCCTTGTCGAGGTGGTAGACGTCCTGGGCGGCCTGGCCGAGGAAGCCGGTGCCGGCCATGGACTGCGGGCGCACCAGCGCCGGGGTCAGCATCGGCGTGAAGCCGGCCGCCGTGGCCTGGGCGATCGCCGCGTTGACGAGGGCGAGCTCCAGCAGCGCGCCGACGCCGGTCAGGAAGTAGAAGCGCGAGCCGGAGACCTTGGCGCCGCGCTCGACGTCGATGGCGCCGAGCAGCTGGCCCAGTTCGAGGTGGTCGCGGGGCTCGAAGCCCTCGGCGGCGAAGTCGCGGTGCGTGCCGTGCGTCTCCAGCGTGACGAAGTCCTCCTCGCCGCCGACGGGGACGTCGGGGTGGACGAGGTTGCCGAGCCGCTGGAGCAGCTCCTGGGTCTCGGCGTCGGCGGCGTCACGCTCGGCGTCGGCGGCCTTGACGTCGGCGGCGAGCCGGCTCGCGCGCTTCAGCAGCTCGGCCTTCTCGTCCCCGGTGGCCTTGCCGATGAGCTTGCCGAGGCCCTTCTGCTCGGCGCGCAGCTCGTCGAAGCGGACGCCGGACGACCTGCGCCGCTCGTCGGCGGACAGGAGGGAGTCGACGAGCGCGACGTCCTCTCCACGGGCGCGCTGCGACGCGCGCACACGGTCGGGGTCCTCACGGAGCAGGCGAAGGTCAATCACGTGGTCAAGGCTACCGGTGCGCGGTGACGGCTCACGACTCACTATTCGCCTGCCGCGTCCCGCGGGCCCGCTATGGGAGGAATAGCACCTTCTGTTCCGGCTCGTCTCCGGCCTGCCTCCGGCTCGTCCCCGTTTCTCGGGGAAAAGCCGGGCCCGTCCTGGAGCGGTTCGGGATCCGGTGCCGGATGGCCGGACTTCCTTGTGGATGACGGCACTTGGGCGGCCGGTTGTCCACAGGGGCTCATGGTTCGGGAAAGTTATCCACAGGCTGTGCGAAAGTTCTGTGGACTCAGGAACGGGCATGCCAAATGGGGCGCCAAGGGGTATGTAGGACGAAGAATTCCCGCCCTAAACCCCCGCGCCGCCCACTTTCGAGTGGAAACGGGTCACTCCGGAGGATGGGGGGTGAGAAGCGAGTGGACGGAGGGTGACCTGGGGGCCTGTGGGCGAAGAAGGCGACTGTAGGCGGATTTGTCGATCGAATACGCTTCGATGTCGACTTGTCCCCAGGTCGAGAAGCTGACCTGTGGATAACTTCTGTGGATAACTGACGTCAGCAGATATGGCTGGTCAGAACCGGCCGTCCTGGCATCGCGCGACCCAGTCGGCCGCAGCGGTGAAGGCCTCGTCGGAGGTGCCCCGCAGGGGCGCGTCCACGTCCGAGGGATCGACCCCCGCGCGCGGGTACGACCCCAGGAAGCGCACCTGGGGACAGATCCGCTTCAGACCCATCAGGGCCTCGGCCACCCGCCGGTCGGAGATGTGGCCCTCGGCGTCGATGCAGAAGCAGTAGTTGCCGATGCCGGCTCCGGTGGGCCGGGACTGGAGCAGCATCAGGTTGATGCCCCGGGTGGCGAACTCGCCGAGCAGATCGCGCAGCGCGCCGGGGTGGTCGTCCCGCTGCCACAGCACGACGGACGTCTTGTCCGCGCCGGTCGGCGCCGCGGGCCGGGCGGGGCGGCCCACGAGCACGAATCGCGTCTGGGCGTTCTCGGCGTCGTGGATCCCGGCCTCCAGCACCTCCAGCCCGTACCGTTCGGCGGCGAACTCGCCGGCGAAGGCGGCGTCGTAGCGGCCCTCCTGCACGAGGCGGGCGCCGTCCGCGTTGGAGGCGGACGACTCCCAGACGGCGTCGGGCAGGTGTGTCCTGAGCCAGTTGCGTACCTGGGGCTGGGCGACGGGGTGGGCGGTGACCGTCTTGATGTCCGACAGCGCGGTGCCGGGGCGGACCAGCAGCGCGAAGGTGATCGACAGCAGCACCTCGCGGTAGATCATCAGCGGCTGGCCGGCGACCAGTTCGTCCAGGGTGGTGGTGACACCGCCCTCGACCGAGTTCTCGATCGGCACGAAGGCGGCCTCGGCCTCGCCGACGCGCACCGCGTCGAGCGCGGACTGGACGGACACGTAGGGGACGAGTTCCCTGGTGGCCGCCTCCGGCAGGGTGCGCAGGGCGACTTCGGTGAACGTGCCTTCGGGGCCGAGATACGCGTAACTGGCGGGCATGGGATCACCCTAATGGGCCCCGTCCGGCCCGGCGCACGCCTTCGCGGACCACCACTCCACGGGGTGGGCGCGCCACGGAGTACCGCGCCACGGGGCGACGCGGGCGGTGGCGGGAGGCCGGGGTCATCCCTCCAGCAGCCGCTGTCCCACGTACTCCCCCTTCGCCGCGCCGCCCGGCACGGCGAACAGGCCGCTGGCCTCGTGCCGGATGAACGGCGACAGCGCGTCCCCGCGGTCCAGTTTCCGCTGCACCGGCACGAAGCCGCGCAGGGGGTCGGCCTGCCAGCAGACGAACAGGAGCCCCGCGTCGGGGACGCCGTCGGCGTCGAAGCCGTCGTGGTAGGAGAACGGGCGGCGCAGCAGGGTGGCGCCGCCGTTCTGGTCGGGGCGGGTGATGCGGGCGTGCGCGTTGAGCGGGACGACGAGTTTCCCGGCGCGGTCCGTCTTCTCCAGGTCCATCTCGGTGGTCTCGGTGCCCCCGGTCAGGGGGGCGCCGTCGGACTTGCGGCGTCCGATGACGGCCTCCTGGGCCTTGACGGAGAGTTTCTCCCAGTCGTCCAGGAGCATGCGGATGCGGCGTACGACGACGTAGGAGCCGTTCGCCATCCAGGCGGGCTCGCCCTGCTCGGGGACGAAGACGTGCCGGTCGAAGCCGGGGTCGGCAGGCTTGGGGTTGCGGGTGCCGTCGACCTGGCCCATGAGGTTGCGGGTGGTCATGGGGTGGGCGGTGGCGCCCGGTGAACGGTTGAAGCCGTTCATCTGCCAGCGGATGCGGGCGGCCGCGCCGGCGTCCCGCTGGATCGCGCGCAGGGCGTGGAAGGCGACCAGGGCGTCGTCGGCGCCGATCTGCACCCACAGGTCGCCGTTGCTGCGGTTCTTGTCGAGGTGGTCGGAGGAGAAGTCGGGCAGGGGGTCGAGGGCGGCCGGGCGCTGTTTCTCCAGCCCGGTCCGGCCGAAGAAGCTGTGTCCGAGGCCGAAGGTGACGGTGAGGGAGGAGGGTCCCGCGTCCCGGGCCACGTCCGTGTCACCGGTTCCGGCCGGTTCGCCCGCCATCAGGCGGCGTGCGGTGTCGGACCAGCGGCGCAGCAGCGCGGCGGCCTCCTTGCGTCCGGCGCCGGGCTTGAGGTCGAAGGCGACGAGGTGGCCGCGGGCCTGCATCGGGGTGGTGATGCCGGGCTGGTGTTTCCCGTGGAACATCACCTGCCCGCTGCCCAGCGAGGTGAGTGGTGCGGCCGTGGAGGAGGGTGCGGCGGTGTATCCCGCGGCGGCGCCGGCCGCGCCGAGCACGAGCCCGGTGGCGCCGGCGGTGCCGAGGAGCCGGCGCCGTGAGACGCCTTCGCGCGGGGCGGCGTCGCCGGTGTCGTGCGGGCCGGTTCCGGCGGGTGCCCCGGGCGTCGTTCCGTGGGTGCGGGCCTCCGGGATGGACTGGTCAGCCATGGTGCGGTTCAGCCGATCTGCGCGTTCTTGGAGAGGGTCACCTGGTCGATGTCGGAGGTGCGCACGGTGACGGCGATCTTCCAGTCGCCGGCCATCGGGAGCTGCACCCCGCTCGCCGACCAGTGTCCGGTGGAGAGGTGTTCGGGGATCACGGGCAGGGGGCCGAGGTCCTTGGCCTCCAGGGTGAAGGCGATCTTGACCTCGGGGATATCGAAGGCGCGGCCGTCCGGGTCCTCGACGTAGAGGTGCAGGTCGTTGTCGCCGGTGCGGGCGGGGTCGAGTTCGATCCGTACGGTGCCCCTGCCGTTCGCGCTCCCGGTGTCGAAGGGCATGTCGAGGGCCAGGGGTCCGGACGCCGCGGGGGAGGCGGCGGTCCGGCCGGCGGCGCGGGCCTCCTGCTCGGTGCGTCCCGGTTCGGTCTGGGTCAGTACGGTGGTGACGGCGAGCAGGACGACGGCGACGCCCGCCTCGGCGAGGACGGAGCGGCGCAGTCCGAGACGGTGGGGGTCGGCGTCCCGCAGCCGTTTCTGCCGGGCGGTGTCCATGGCGGCCCGCTGGCGGGCGAGCTGGGCGGCGCGCCGGGAGTCGCCGGTCCCCTCCGCCTGGGCCGTCGACGTCTTTGACGCGGCCCGGGAAGCCCCCACGGTCTCCTTCTCACCGCCGTCGGCCCGCTGCTTCTCCTCCTGAGGGGCGGTGGCCGGCACCGGCCGGGAGGCCAGCCGCGCGGTCCAGCGCCGGGAGAGGTGGGCGACGCCGACCAGCACGGCCACGAGGGCGATCTTGACGAGGAGGAGCTGTCCGTAGCGGGTGTCGGTGAACGCCGTCCAGGAGCCGAGCTGGCGCCAGGACTGGTAGACGCCGGTCACGACGAGCGCGACCACGCTGCCGAAGGCGAGGCGGGAGAAGCGGCGCACGGCACGGGCGGGTACGGGGGTGTCGGCGGGTGCCCGGTACAGCGCGACGAGCAGGGCGGCGAGTCCGCCGAGCCAGCCGACGACGGCCAGCAGGTGGACGACGTCGACCGGCATGGCGAGACCCGCCTGGAGGCCGACGGAGGCGTGCTCGGCCATGGCCCAGGTCGCGGCCAGCCCGGTCGCCACGACGGCCCCGCCGACCGCGAGCCCGAAGGTGAGGTCCCGCTTCTCCTCGTCCTCGCGTCTGTCATGGGTGCCGAAGAGTACGGCGATGAACAGGGCCGCCGCGGCGAGCAGCAGCAGCCGGGAGACGAGCGCGGCGCCGGCCTTGGTCTGCAGGACCTGTCCGAGCAGGCCCAGGTCGAAGACGTCGGCGAGTTTCCCGGATCCGGTGTAGGAGCCGCGCAGCAGGAGCAGCAGCAGGGTCGCGGAGGTCAGCGCGAGCCATCCGGAGACGACGAGCCGCTGCAGCGGCCGTACGCCGGAGCCGCGCGGCCAGCAGGCCAGGACGAAGGCGGCGCCGCCGGCCAGGACGACGAAACCGGCGTAGGACACGTACCGTCCGAAGCCGTACAGCCCGCCGACCAGGCCGCCCCCCGCCTCCTGGACGTCGACGGCGGCGGAGGTCCTGGACGGGGCGCCGACGGAGAAGGTGTAGGCGCCGGAGACCGGGTGGCTGTCGGCGGAGACGACCTGGTAGGCCACGGTGTACGTGCCGTCGGGCAGCCCGGGGCGGAGCTTCACGGTGTACGTCGTGCCGCCGGTGCCCGCGGGTTGTCCGGTGTCGACGCGGGCGCCCTTGGGGTCGAGGACGCGCAGGGAGTCGTCGTCCAGGGAGACGGCCTCGGAGAAGGTGAGCGTCACCTGGGCGGGGGCCTTGTCGACCACCGCCCCCTGCCGGGGATCGCTGCCGGTCAGCGCGGCGTGCGCGGAGGCCGGTCCGGCGCCGGCGAGCAGCGCGCAGGCCGTGGCCAGGAGCAGCAGCACCAGGATCCGGACGCGTGGGGCGGTGGTCTGCGTCAAGGTGGTCCCTCCCTCAGTGTCCGGAGTGTTCGCCGGCGGGCCGGTACGTGGCGGCCTTCACCGGCATCTCGACCGTGACGGGGCCGGAGCGGGCGAAGTGCAGCTCGACGGAGACCGTCTCACCCTCTTCGAGCCGGCGCGTCAGCTTTTCGAACATCAGGTGGTTGCCGCCGCTCTCGAGCACGAGTTCGCCGTGCGCGGGCACGGGCAGGCGGCCGGCCTTCCTCATCGCGCCGCCGACGGTCTCGTGCACGGAGACCGGGCCGGCCGTGCTGGTGACGGAGGTCAGTTCGTCCTTGCCGTCGCCCTTGTTGGTGATAGTGAGGAAGCCGGCGGCCATGGTGGCGGAGACCGGTCGCGGTATGTAGGCGGCGCCGACGGAGAGGTCGGCGGCCGGGGAGCCGTCGGAACCGGAGCCGCCGCAGCCCGTGAGGGCCAGGGCGCCGAGGAGCGTGACGGCGGCCAGCGCGGGGCGGCCGGTCACGGGTTCTCCCCCTTGACGATCTTGGGGAGGTCCTTGGTGAAGTCCTCGACGCCGGCGTCCTTGTTGTAGAGGACGTAGCCGGCGTCGGTCTTCGGGGAGAAGGCGATGACCTGGGTGCCGTGGGTCGAGACGATGGTGCCGTCCTTGTCCTTGGTCGGCGGGTCGATGGAGATGCCGAGGGTGCGGGCGCCGGCCTGGACGGTGGCGAAGTCGCCGGTCAGGCCGATGATCTGGGGGTCGATGCCCTTGAGCCAGGTGCCGAGGGCGGCGGGGGTGTCCCGTTCCGGGTCGGTGGTGACGAACACGACGCGCAGCTGCTGCTGCTCGGCCGGGGACAGCTGCTTCTTGGCCACCGCGATGTTGTTCATGGTGAGCGGGCACACGTCGGGGCAGTGGGTGTAGCCGAAGTAGATCAGGGTGGGCTTGCCGGCGGTCTGCTCGCGGAAGTCGTACTTCTTGCCCTGGGTGTCGGTGAGGACCAGGTCCGGCTTCTCGAAGGGCTTGTCGAGGACGGTGGCCGCCTGCTGGGTGGTGTCCTCGGAGACCATGGTGACGGGCTTGTCGCTGTCGCCGTTGCCGCCGCAGGCGGTAAGGGTCAGGGATGCGGCGGCGAGCAGTGCGGCCGCGGCGAATGTCTTCTTGCGCATGGAGAGATGTCCCGGGTGTGAGGTGCGCCGGTGTGCGCCGGGCCCCGAGCGGGGCCCGGCGCACACCGGGGATGGGTGCGGTTACGCCGACGCGCCGGTGTTCCGGCGGCGGCCGGCGAGGACGCCGTACGCGACGCCCGCGGCGCCGACGACGATGCCGGTGACGCCGAGTACGCGGGCGGTGGTGTCGCTGCTGTCGCCGGAGCCGGAGTCGGCGGTGCCGGCCGCGGTGTTCTGCGCGGTGGAACCGGCGCCGGTGCCGGTCTTCGCGCCCGCCGCGCCGTGGGCGTCGCCCTCGGCGTCGGTCAGTTCGAGTACGGGCGCCGGGTTGTCGGGCTCGTCCTGGCCCTCCTGCGGCACCTCGATCCAGCGCACGACCTCCTTGTCGGAGTACGTCTGGATCGCCTTGAAGACCAGCCGGTCGGTGTCCTCGGGCAGGGCGCCGACGGACAGCGGGAACTTCTGGAAGTAGCCCGGCTCGATGCCCTTGCCCTCGGCGGTCCAGGTCACCTTGGTGACGGCCTCGGTGAGCTTCTCACCGTGCGACTCCAGCGGCTTGTCCAGCGCGGACCTGGTGACGTCGGCCTTCCAGCCGGGGACCGGCTGCGGCATCACGGACGCCAGCGGGTGGTCGGCGGGGAGGGTGATCTCCAGCTTGGTGGTGGAGGTGTTGTCGCGCTCGTTGGGGACCTTGAAGCCGATGACCGCGTAGCCGCCCTTGGCGGCCTTGCCCTCCGGCTGCACGCTGACGTGCGCGAAGGCCGGGGCGGACAGGGCGAGGACGGCGATGCCGGCCGCGGTGCCGGCGGCGGCGATACGGGAAACCTTCATGGACGGAGTGCTCCGCTTCTGTGGTGACCGGCGAGGAGCCGGTGCCAGGGGTGTCAGGAGGGATGCGCGCGTGCGCGCGCGTGCCGCACGACGGCGGCCCCCTGCGCACCCGGCCGGGAGGCCGAAGCGGGTGGTGGGTGGGCGCGTCGTGTCAGGCGGCGAGGGCGAAGCCGGCCGGCGGTCCGCGCCTGATCACCGTGTGCTGGAGGGCGGTGGTGCGCAGCCGCGCCGGCACGAGCAGTGCGGTGAGCGGCGGGCGCGGGCCCGTGCGGGGAGCGTCCGCGAGGCCGCGGTGCAGGGCGCGTACCAGCGCCAGCGCCCCGCGCAGGGCGCGTACGAGCGCTGCCTCGGCCACTGCCTGGGCCGAGTGCGCGGAGAGGGCCATGAGCCGTGTGACGGCCAGGTCCCCGCGCCGCAGCAGCCAGCCGGCGGCGAGTGCCGCGAGGACGTGGCCGAGCAGCATCGGCAGGGAGGGCAGCAGTGAGGCGGGGGAACCGGCCACGGTGGACAGGGCGTCCGCCGGGTGGTGTGCCGCGCCGGTGCGGGCGCCGGAGCCCGGCGCGATCCGGGCGTCGGTGAGGATCCGCTGGGCCTGGGCCGGGCTGATCGCCGCCGCGGTGGTCCCGCACACCAGCCGTGCGGCCTGCTGGACGAGCGAGGCGTCGGACAGCGGCCCGCCGCCGGGGGAGGCGGGGGCGGCGGTCGCGGTGCCGTGCTGTCCCAGTCCGAAGAGTGCGTGCAGGGCGGTCTGTCCGGCCGCCAGCAGCACCGCGATTCCGGGCAGTGAGCGTTCACGCCCGGCGAGGGGTGCCGCGACCAGGACCGCCCCGAGGAATCCCGCGCCCAGTGACCACAGGGGAACCGTGGCGCAGGAGGCCAGGGTGTGCCCCGCCGCGGACAGCACGACGCAGACCGCGGCGAACACCGCGGCCCGCAGGATCCGGAGGTCGTTCCCGGAGCGCGCCGAAGGCGGGTGGGGGGCAGTCATGGCGGCCCCATCATCCCACCGGCGGCCCCCGCCCCGTACGGCAGGTCCGCAAGATGCCCTACGACCGGGATGGTCACCCTCTGGTGCCCGCCGCCCCACATGCGCCGGTCGCCGCGTTCCCCCGTTTCGGCCGGGAACGGTGCATACCGGTCGTCGCATACACCGGTCACCCTGACGGCCGCATCCGCCGTACGGGCGGTCCGCGGCGGACATCGCGCTTACGCCCGGGGACGAGGGGCAATACGTAACGGTATGTCGAGCCGCGGCCGGGAGGCTGGAGCATGAGCATCTGGTGGTCACTCCATCTGCGGCGCGAGGCTGCGAGCGTGCCCCTGGCCCGCCGCCTGCTGCTCGGCACCATGGAGACCGCGGGCGTGGACCCCGACATCTCCTTCGACCTCTCCGTCGCCCTCAGCGAGGCCTGTGCCAACGCCGTCGAGCACGGTGGGGACGACGTGCCCGGCGGGCCGTCGCAGGCGTACCGCGTCACGGCCTATCTCGACGGGGAGCGGTGCCGCATCGAGGTCGCCGACACCGGTCCCGGTTTCGGTGCCGGTGCGCCCGGCCGGCCGGAGGCGGCGCCCCGCACGGCGGCCGCCGACGCCGAGCACGGCCGGGGCCTGTGTCTCATCCGGGAACTCGCCGACCACGTCCACATCGGCAGCGCGCCGGGCCGGACGGGAGCCGTGGTGAGCTTCGACAAGATCCTCAAGTGGCGGGAGGACGCCCCGCTCGTGGCCGTGTGACCGGCGCCGGGCCCGGCCCCCGCCGGGCTCCGCGCACACGCCGACGGCCGGGCACCGCACGCGGTGCCCGGCCGTCGGCGTGCGGGTCAGCCCTTCAGCGCGGCCATCCACGCCTCGACCTCGTCCGACCGGCGCGGCAGCCCGGCGGACAGGTTCCGGTTGCCGTCCTCGGTGACGAGGATGTCGTCCTCGATGCGGACGCCGATGCCCCGGTACTCCTCGGGCACGGTCAGGTCGTCGGCCTGGAAGTACAGGCCGGGTTCGACGGTGAGGACCATGCCGGGCTCCAGCGTGCCGTCGACGTAGGTCTCGGTGCGCGCGGCGGCGCAGTCGTGGACGTCCATGCCGAGCATGTGGCCGGTGCCGTGCAGGGTCCAGCGGCGCTGCAGGCCCAGCTCCAGCACGCGCTCGACCGGGCCCTCGACCAGACCCCACTCGACGAGCCGCTCGGCCAGCACCCGCTGGGCGGCGTCGTGGAAGTCGCGGTACTTGGCGCCCGGCTTCACCGCCGCGATGCCCGCCTCCTGGGCGTCGTACACGGCGTCGTAGATCTTCTTCTGCAGCTCGCTGTAGCGGCCGTTGACCGGCAGGGTGCGGGTGACGTCGGCCGTGTAGTACGTGTGCGTCTCCACGCCCGCGTCGAGCAGCAGCAGGTCGCCGGAGCGGACCGGGCCGTCGTTGCGGACCCAGTGCAGGGTGCAGGCGTGCGGGCCGGCGGCGGCGATGGTGCCGTAGCCGACGTCGTTGCCCTCCACGCGGGCGCGCAGGAAGAACGTTCCCTCGATGTAGCGCTCGCTGGTCGCCTCGGCCTTGTCGAGGACCTTCACGACGTCCTCGAAGCCGCGCACGGTGGAGTCGACGGCCTTCTGCAGCTCGCCGATCTCGAAGTCGTCCTTGACCAGGCGGGCCTCGGAGAGGAAGACGCGCAGCTCCTCGTCGCGCTCGGCGGTGACCTTGTCGGTCAGGGCCGCCTCGATGCCGGCGTCGTGGCCGCGCACGACGCGCACCGGTCCGGTGGCCTCGCGCAGCTTGCCGGTCAGTTCGCGCACGTCGGAGGCGGGGATGCCGTACAGCTTCTCGGCCTCGGTGAGGGAGTGGCGGCGGCCGACCCACAGCTCGCCCTGGCCGTCCAGCCAGAACTCGCCGTTCTCGCGGTCGGAGCGGGGCAGCAGGTAGATGGTGGCCTTGTGGCCCTCGCCCTCGGGCTCCATGACCAGGACGCCGTCCTCGGTCTGGTTGCCGGTGAGGTACGCGTACTCGACGGAGGCGCGGAAGGCGTACTCCGTGTCGTTCGAGCGGGTCTTCAGGTTGCCCGCGGGGATCACCAGGCGCTCACCGGGGAAGCGCGCGGAGAGCGCGGCGCGGCGGGCGGCGGTCTCGGCGGCCTGGGCGATCGGCTCCAGGTCGCGCAGCTCCGTGTCGGCCCAGCCGGACTTCATGTTCTCGGCGAGCTCGTCGGACACGCCCGGGTACAGGCCGTTCTTGCGCTGCTTGATCGGCTCTTCGGGCTCGGTCTCCGGGCCCGCTGCGTCAGCAGCAAGATCGGTTGCTGCCGGGGTGAGCTCCTCCGCCACGGTCATCCTCCTTGATACGGCACTGGACCACCCCCCATCGTACGGTCGTACGGAAAGGGGCCCAGGGCCGAAGGACCCGTCATACCGTGCGGTGGTGCGTCACCGGTCGAAGCGGACCGCCAGCAGCACCACGTCCTCCTCGGAGTCCGCCTCGGCCGCGCCGTCCGGCAGCATCGTGCGCAGCACGTGGCCGGCGACGGCGTCCGGGTCGTGGCGCTTGGCGCGCGGCACGCCGGCCGCCGCGGCGTGCAGCCGGGCGAAGGCGCGGTCGACCGGTTCGCCGGTGCGGCGCAGCAGGCCGTCGGTGTAGAGCAGGACCGTCTCGCCGGGTTCGGCCCGGAGTTCCACGCTGGGCGCCTCCCAGCAGGCGAGCATGCCGAGCGGCGCGGAGACGGAGGTCTCCACGAACTCCGTGCGCCGCTCGCCGGTGAGCAGCGGCGGGCTGTGGCCGGCGCCGGCCAGGGTGATCCGGCGCAGCGCGGGCTCGCAGTAGGCGAACAGGGCGGTGGCCGAGCGGGCGGGCTCGGTGAGCCGCAGCAGCAGTTCCAGGTCGGACAGGACCGCGACCGGGTCCTCGCCCTCCATCACCGCGTACGCCCGCAGGGAGGCGCGCAGCCGGCCGGTGGCGGCGACCGCGCTGGGCCCGCAGCCGGTGACGGAGCCGACGGCCAGCCCGAGCGCGGCGTCGGGCAGCGGCAGGGCGTCGTACCAGTCGCCGCCGCCGCGCGGGCCGGTGAGGCGGCGGGCGGCGAGCCGCACGCCGGGCACCCGCGGCAGCCGTGCGGGCAGCAGCTCCTCCGTCATGGTCGCCATGTCCGCGCGCGTGCGCTCGACCTCCAGGAGCCGGGCCAGGTGCTCGGCGGCGTACCGGGCGTACAGCCCCACGAGGTGGCGTTGCCGCTCGCGCGGCTCGGCGGGTTCGTCGTAGAGCCAGACGGCGGCGCCGAGGCGGCCGGTGCCGTCGGCGGACAGGGGCAGGGCGTAGCTGGCGGCATAGCCGAGGCGGGCGGCGACCTCGCGGTGGCGGGGGTCGAGGCCCTCCTCGGCGAACAGGTCGGGCTCGGCGATGCCGCCCTCGGCGACCGGCAGGCCTTCCAGGATCCGCCCGTACGCCAGTGAACTGCGCGGCACCGTCTCGATGTGACCGAGGTCGGCGCGGGCCAGGCCCAGGCCGGTGGTGGTGTCCGGGCCCCGGCCGTCGGCCGGTTCCAGCACGACGAGACCGCGCCGGGCGCCCACCAGGGCGGCGCCGGCGCGCAGCAGTTCCTGGAGCGCTTCGGACAGGGAGCCCGTACGGGCGAGGCGCTCGGTGAGCTCGTGCAGGGTCGTCAGGTCCGACACCCAGCCGGCGAGCCGGTCCTGGAGGAGGACGCCCGGAGCGCCTGCGGAGCCCGGGGTGTTCGGCGGGACCGGAGGGATACCCGTGGCGGACGTGACAGTGTGTGCGGGAGAGGGCACGGTCGAATCGATTCCGGCCACTTTCGCAGAGTGCGGGGCGTTCATGGTGTCCGGCTTTCCGACCGGTGCTTACTGCTCAAAAGCATCGCAAACCCCCATGTCGTTCTGCGCCGCCGGCAGTGTCTCCACATGTACACGCACTCGTGAGGAGATGTCCAGCATTGTCCTGCGGGGATTCCTGGTGTCCGAGGGGCGGAAGCGGCTTTATCCCGATCCCCTTGTGGAAGAACGAAGTTGGCTTGAAACTGCCCTGGAGGATGTCTTGTTGCGGTCTTCTGGGGGTGCTCCACGGCGCGTCACAGCGGCCGCGATGGGTACGTACTCGGTGAAGGCCAGGGGTGGCCGGACGTCACCCGGAACCTGGCGGCGGACCCGGGCGTCCTATCCACCGACGACCGTGCCCCATCCTCCCGTGGCGGAGGCGGAGAGAAATACGCGGAACGGCAAACGCCAGACTTCGCCACCCCGCGCCACGCCCATGCTCCTGATGGGCGCAGCAGGACGCAGCCGCCGCGGACGCAGTCAGAGCCGGAGTCACAGGGGTTCCCCTTGCCCGCGGCAGGGGTGTGATGCGCCACCAGCTACGCACAGCGAAGAGATCGACTCATGGTGTGAGACGACCACGGTGTTGCCAGGCGTGCAACGGAAAGGAACGAGCGCTCATGCGCGAGATCCTCGGAAGGCGACGCAGGCTCCTGTCCCGTCGAGGCGGCGGGCGGCCTGAGCTGATCGGCGCGGCCCTGACCTACGCGACGCAGTGGCGGTGGCCCGTGCTCCCCGGTGTGGCGGCGGACCCGCAGGCGCACTCGCGCTGCGCGTGCCCCGATCCCGAGTGCACGGTGCCGGGCGCGCATCCCTTCGATCCCGGCCTCCTCGCCGCGACCACCGACGAGCGGATGGTGCGCTGGTGGTGGACCAACCGGCCATCGGCGCCGATCGTCCTGGCCACCGGGGGCGGTGCCCCGTGCGCCGTCTCCCTGCCCGCCCTGCCGGCCGCCCGTGCGCTGGCCGCCCTGGACCGCGCCGGTCTGCGGACCGGCCCGGTCGTCGCCTCGCCCACCCGCTGGGCGCTGCTCGTACGGCCGTACTCCCTGGAGCAGTTGGGCGAGCTGCTCCACGCCAAGGACTTCGTTCCCGGCTCCCTGCGCTTCCACGGCGAGGGCGGTTACCTCGCCCTGCCTCCGTCCGGGACCGGCCGGGGGGCCGTCCGCTGGGAGCGGGCGCCGCTGCCCGGATCCGCCTCGCCCTGGCTGCCCGACGTGGAGGCCGTGGTGGACGCGGTGGTCGACGCCCTCACCCGTACGGGCGTGAGCGCGCCCGAGCTGTGAGGTACGGATGCCGGCGGTAGCCGGCGTGTGCCGGGCCGGGCGCGGGGCGGGATCAACTCGCTCCGGAGCGCGCCCTGTTGGCGCACGGATGCGGTGCGTGAGCGGCGGGGCGCATGGAAAGACCCGGTTGCTGGCGACGGGGGATGCACCAGCAACCGGGCTACTCGAACGGTAACAAGAGATCGGCGGTTAGCAAATTCGATCTCCTGTTTTCCGGTCACCGACTGGCGCGATATCAGCGGGAGTTGTGACTGGAGTCACCCGCTCCGCGTCCCGGTGGCCCGGCCGGGCCACCGCGACGCGATGTGCGCCGGCCGCGGGTCAGCTGAGGGTGACCTGCCGGTTGGTCAGGCCGCCGCGGGCCCGGCGCTCGTCGGGGGTGAGCGGCGCGTCGGTGGCCAGTGCCCCGGCGAGCCGCTCGGCGAACTCGGCCGCCGGCTTCTCCACGTCCTCGGCGGTGATCCCGCTCGGCAGGTCCCAGACCGGGACGGTGAGCCCGTGGGCGCGGAAGGAGCCCACGAGCCGGGTGCCCTCACCGAGGCTCGACCGGCCCGCCGCGTGCAGCCGGGCGAGAGCGTCCAGAAGGCGCTCCTCCTCGTGCGGCATGACCCAGCGCAGGTGGTTCTTGTCCGGCGTCTCGCACCAGTACGCGGCGTCCACGCCCTGGAGCCGGACGGTCGGGATGGCCGCGGCGTTGGCCCGCTCCAGGGAGGCGGCCACCTCCGGCGTGGCGTTCTCCGCGTCCGGGACCCAGAACTCGAAGCCCTCGTGCACCACCGGCTCGAACGCCCCCTCGGCGGCGAGCAGGTCCTGCAGCCGCGGACCGTCGGCCGGCACGCGACGGCCCTGCACCGGCGTGCCCGGCGGCGCGGTCAGGGCCCGCTGGAGGGTGTCGGCGAGGTCGCGGCTGATGTCGCCCGACGCCGTGTCGTTCTGCAGGCCGAGCAGCACCGAGCCGTCGTCGCGGCGCAGGGCCGGCCAGGCCATCGGCAGCACCGTGGCCAGCGTGACCGAGGGGACGCCCTCGGGCAGGCCGTCCCTCAGCGTCAGCTCGGCCGTGGCAGCCGGGACCAGTTCGCGCAGCGCCACCCAGTCGCACTCGCCGGGCAGCCCCTCGAAGGGGCGCTGCACCAGCTCGGTGGTGGCCTGCGCGGCGGCCCGGCCGTGGCAGGCCTTGTAGCGGCGGCCGCTGCCGCAGGGGCAGGGCTCGCGGGCACCGACGACCGGGAAGTCCCCGTCGGCGCCTGCGGCGCGGGCTCCGCCGGTGGTCTGGGGCCGCCTGGCCTTCGTCTGGGGTCGCTTCTTGGCCATCGTGGGTGTCTCCCGGTTACGGCTCTACTCGTACGGGCGCGAGCCTAGCCGTTCACCACCCGGCCGACCGGCCCCTGTGGACGACGGGCCGTCCATGGACACCGCCCCCGCCCTTCCGGGGGAAGGGGCACCGCGCACGGCGCGGCGCATGCGCGCAGTCGGCCCTCCGCGCCGGCCCGGCGCCCCGCGCGGCGGCACGCGGACGGGTCAGCCCAGGTCGTCGAAGGCATCCGCGAAGTCCAGTCCGGGAATCTCCGACACCGCCGGCGCCGCGACGCGCGAGGCGAAGTCGTCACGCCGGTGCGCGGCGTCCGTGTCGTGCACGTCCTCGTGGACGACGACCCAGACCGTGACCTCGCCGCACGCCCCGTCCCGTACACCCCAGTCCTCGGAGAGCGCCGTGATGATGTTCAGCCCGCGGCCGCCGTGCGCGGTGACCGAAGGGGTCGCCGGAGCCGGGCGGGTCGGGCCGCCGCCGTCCGTGACCTCCACGACGAGCCGGCCCGCCGCGTCCACCCGCCACGCGGCGAGGACGTCACCGTCCCCGGCCGGCGCGTCGCCCAGCGGACGGCCGTGCTTGCACGCGTTGCTCAACAGCTCGGAGAGAACCAGCACGGCGTCGTCGATGACCGATTCCGCCACACCGCCTCCGCGGAGCTGCTCCCGCATCCGGCGCCTTGCCTTCCCCACGCCCGCAGGGCCATGAGGAACGGCCATGCTCGACGACGTGGGCACCTCCTGTGCCACCACCAACGCCACCCCCGAGACCTCCTTCGCCCCACGCCACGGAGTGGATGCCCTTCTGACCTGAGCCGGAAACCGGCAGGTCGCCGCCCAGTGACGCATTCGTCATGCACGGACACGCACCGAACGCGCCGGAGCACTCCCCGTCACCGGGTGGCCGGAACCCGCCGGTGCGGCCGGGGCCGTGGAAGAGGCGCCCGGACCGCCGGGGCAAGGCCTGCGGACGCGTCACCGGCCGAGGTGGTCCAGGACGGCGCGTGGCCGGTTGGTGATGACGGCGTCGACGCCCAGCCGGGCGCAGAGATCCACGTCCGCGGTCTCGTTCACCGTCCACACGTGCACCGGGTGTCCCGCCCGTTTCAGCCGCTCGACGTACGCGGGGTGGTTGCGCACGATGCGCAGCGAGGGGCCCGCGATCCGGGCACCCGCCGGCAGCCGTCCGTCGCGCAGCCGGGGCGGGACGAACTGCATGAGGTAGACCGTCGGCAGGGCCGGCGACGCGGTCCGCACCCGGTGCAGCGAGCGCGCCGAGAAGCTCATCACACGCACCGGCGACTCCTCGGCCGAGGCGGGGGCGTCCAGCCCGAACCGCTTCAGGAGCTGGAGCAGCCGCTCCTCCACCTGCCCCGCCCAGCGCGTGGGGTGCTTGGTCTCGATGGCCAGCTCCACTCGCCGGCCCGCGTCCGACACCAGCTCCAGCAGCCGCTCCAGGGTGAGGACGGACGTCTCCTCCCGGTCCTCGGGCCGGTGCTCCCAGTCGGGCTGCTCGTCGCGCGTGCGCCAGAACTCCCGGGTCCTGCGGACACCGAAGTCCAGCGCCGCCAGGTCGGCGAGCTCCAGCGCCGAGACCGCGCCCCGGCCGTTGGAGGTGCGGTCGACGCGCCAGTCGTGGACGCAGACGAGGTGGCCGTCGGCGGTCAGGCGCACATCGCACTCCAGAGCGTCCGCCCCGTCCTCGATCGCCTTCCGGTACGCGGCCAGGGTGTGCTCGGGCGCCTCCTCCGAGGCCCCCCGGTGGGCGACGACCTGGATGCGGTGCTGTCGTGGCTGGGTCACCGCGTCATGGTGCCACCGCCCACCGGCGGACGCGCCGCCGGAGTCGTCACCGCCGTGCCCGTTTAGTCTTGGATGGCCTGTACAGATGACTTGTACAGGGACGACCGCGGGCCCACAGCATCCGCTTACGGTGCTCTGACGGCTCGTGGGAAAAGCTGTTGGCATACGAAACCCCTGCACCGACGCATGCGCAGCCGCTGCGCGCCGGGCCGTGGACCAGCACGCGTGAGCGTGGCCGGGCGCGACCGGTACGGCCCGTGCGGACCGGCGGCAGTCGTGGATCGAGGAGAGAAGCTGTGAGCACCGAGAACGAGGGCACCGCGGTACCCCCGGCCCCGCCCGCACCTCCCGTGCCGGCGGATTCTCCCGCAGCCTCCCGGCCGGCCGAGCCGCCCCGGTCGCCGTCCGCCCCCGACGCCTCCTGGCCCCCGCCCCCGCCCCCGGCGGTCCCCTCGTACGGCGGCGGGGAGGGCTCCGGCGGCGGCTGGGGCGCCTCGTACCAGCCACCCGCGCCGAAGGCCGGCCGCGGCCGCGGCGGACTGGTCGCCGCGGTCCTGGTCGCCGCTCTGGTCGCGGGCGGCCTGGGCGGCGGACTCGGCTACACCCTGGCCAGGAACAACGACGAGAACGGTTCCACGACGGTCTCCGCCTCCGACACCGGCGGCTCCCTCAAGCGCGACGCGGGCACCGTCGCGGGCGTGGCCGCCAGGGCGCTGCCCAGCACGGTCACCATCCAGGCCGAGGGAAGCAACGGCGAGGGCGGCACCGGCACGGGCTTCGTCTTCGACAAGCAGGGCCACATCGTCACCAACAACCACGTGGTGGCGGAGGCGGTCGACGGCGGCAGGCTCAGCGCCACCTTCCCCGACGGCAAGAAGTACGACGCCCAGGTGGTCGGCAACGCGCAGGGCTACGACGTGGCGGTCATCAAGCTCGAGGACGCCCCCTCCGACCTGAAGCCGCTGCCGCTCGGCGACTCGGACAAGGTGGCCGTGGGCGACTCGACGATCGCGATCGGTGCCCCCTTCGGCCTGTCCGACACGGTGACCACGGGCATCATCAGCGCCAAGAACCGTCCCGTGGCCTCCAGCGACGGCAGCGCGAGCAGCAAGGCCTCCTACATGAGCGCCCTGCAGACCGACGCCTCGATCAACCCGGGCAACTCCGGCGGCCCGCTGCTGGACGCGCGGGGCAACGTGATCGGGATCAACTCGGCGATCCAGTCCACGAGCAACGGCGGCTTCGGCGGCAGCGGCCAGGCGGGCTCGATCGGCCTGGGCTTCGCCATCCCGATCAACCAGGCGGAGTTCGTCGCCAAGGAGCTGATCAGGACCGGCAAGCCGGTGTACGCCAGGATCGGCGCCTCCGTCTCCCTGGAGGAGACGACGGACGGCGCGAAGATCACCGAGCAGGGCGTCGGCGGCTCCGAACCCGTCGAGCCGGGCGGCCCCGCGGCGGCCGCGGGTCTCAAGCCGGGCGACGTCATCACCAAGCTCGACGACACGGTGATCGACAGCGGCCCGACCCTGATCGGCGAGATCTGGACCCACAGGCCCGGCGACAAGGTCACGATCACCTACGAGCGCGGCGGCAAGCAGCACACCACCGAGCTCACCCTCGGCTCCAAGACCGGCGACGACTGACCCGTGGGGGGGGGGGGGGGGGGGGGGGGGGGCGCCCCCCCCCCCCCGGCGGGGGGGGGGCCCGCCGCCGCCCCCCGGGCGGGCGGG
>NZ_JBIAHR010000020.1:0-13973 GCF_042870695.1 Streptomyces sp. NPDC006384 | reverse complement strand
CGGCCTCACGGCCCGGCACCCCGCGCACGGGCCGGGGAACGACAGCGGCAGAAGCGCCTGCGGGGCCGTCCGGGGACGGCCGTCCCCGGGTCAGGAGCGCTCGCGGACGGCCGACGGGTTCAGGCAGAGCGCGATGTTCCGCACCGCGGCGGTGAGTTCCTCGATCACCCGGGCGGCCTGTTCCGCGTTGTGGAAGGCCGGGCGCTCGGTCAGGGTCAGGCCCAGTTCCTCCGCCGCCCGGAGCGCTTTCCCGGCGTCCTCGGCCGGGGAGGCCGCGGCGGGCGCCTCGGCGGCGACGGCGGGGGCGGGCGTGCTGTCCGCGGAAGGGGGCGCCGGCACGGTGGCCCGGTCCTCCCCGGCCGGGCCGGCCATCAGCGCGGTGGAAGCAGCGGATGCCGTCCGGTGCGCCGGCTCGGAGGAGGCGGGCGCCGGCCGGCCGGCAGGCACCGCACCGGTCTCCGGTTCCGCGCGGTACCCGTCGAACGAGGGGTGGAACGTCCCGGAGCCGCTCACCGCGCGGGAGCGTTCCTCCTCGGCCGGCCGCGCCTGGGCGAACTGCGGGGTGTGCGGGCTCCGGGAGTCCTGCTGGAGGTGCGGGGCGAGGTCCGGCGCGTGCCGGGTGCGGGGCACCACGAAGTGCTCGAAGCCCGGGAACGCCGGGGTGGCGGCGCGGGCGGCGGAAGAGCGCGGGTTGTACTCGGCCTGCCACTGCATGCGGTAGCACTCGACCTGATCGGCGCAGGCGGCGCGGGCGTGGAAGACCGCGGTGTTCTCCTCCAGGTCCGGGTACCAGAGGTTCGGGCCGGGGAAGCGCACGGTCCGTCCCCGGGGCCTGATCGGCTCGGCGCACCCCATGCAGCAGCCCTCCGGCACGATGAGCGGGATGCCGCCGCTGTTCTCGGGCCAGCGGGGGCCGCCGTCCCAGCGGTACTCCCCGTGGTGGCAGGGGGGCAGCTCGCCGCAGGCACGGCAGACGGCGTAGTGCTCCGGGAGGACCTGCCAGTCGTGGCTGGCGGGGGCGCACCAGTGTTTGGGCGTGGACCGGGGCAGGTTCTCGTTGCGCAGCACCAGGATCACCGGGCGCTTGTAGAACTCGGAGCGTTCCGGTGCCGGTTTGACGGCCTGGTTGTTGGCGCGCCGCAGTTCGTTGGCGTGCCACCACAGCTCCACGTGGTCGCGCCACGCCTTCTCGTAGGACTCCGGCCACCGGTCGCCCGTGTAGGCGTTGATCTCGAGGATCCGCCATGCCTGCCGGTCGAGTACCACGATGGAGCCGGCCCGCAGTCGCAGATGTGTTCCGTTGTCACCCTCGTCCGGCCAGTCGTGCCGGCCGATACGGGTGGGCTGGTCTGGGAGCCACCTGCGAACCTGCATGTCACGCTCCTCGGCAAAGAAACTTCATAGTTTCAACTGGGGCAGTGGGGAACATTCTGAACAATTTGGGCGTCCGCTTCGGTGCAGACACGCGCACGCTGTTGACCGAGGGCGACCGGAAACGCTTTCGTGTCACCGCTTCCTTTCGGAAACACCCCTGCGACCGGGCGTTTTCGCCACCACGGCCTTCCTGGGCCCGCTTTTGCCGGGCACCGGGGTGGCGAGGTCGTACCCGTCCATCCGGCTCCGACACTCACCCGTACGTGTGGTGATGCTCCGGTTGCCGTCACCCCGTACGTGTGCATCCCTCCGTGAACCCGTCACCGGCCGTCGCGTGTTCGCGGGAAACGTTCCGGATTCGGCAGGGGGTTCGATCGAACGCGAGGGGCGGGCGGGGGCGGTGAAGTCCTGTGCGGGTCCGGGCCGCCCGCCGGCGGGTCGCCTGAGGGTTTCCCTGGTCATCTAGGGTATGGGGATGTTGCGAATACGCATCTCCGCATCCGTCCGGACGAGTGGGTCAAGTGGCGTTTCCGTCAAGGCCGTTGGGCCTTCCCGCGTCGACGGAGGATGCCGGTGAACAAGCCGCTGAGGGCTGTGGCGATCTTCTGCGGGCTGCTGATGCTCGGACTGCTGCTGCGGGGCAACTGGCTTCAGTACGTGCGTGCTCCGGAACTCGCCACCGACCAGGAGAACCGGCGGGTGCAGATCGAGCAGTTCGCCGTCCCGCGCGGTGACATCATCGTCGGCGGGAAGGCTGTCACCGGCTCCGCCGAGGTGCGGGGCACCGACCTCAAGTACAAGCGCACCTACGTCGACGGTCCGATGTACGCGCCGGTGACGGGATACGCGTCCCAGGCGCAGGGCATGACGCTGCTGGAGAAGACGTACGACGGCATTCTGACGGGGAAGGACGACCGGCTCGCCTTCCAGCGGTTCGCCGATGTCGTCACCGGCGCGGGGCGACGCCCCGGCTCCGTGGTCACCACCATCGACCCGAAGGCGCAGAAGGCCGCTTACGACGGCCTGACGGACCTGAAGGGGGCCCGGGGGGCAGTGGTCGCGCTGGACCCCAGGACCGGGAAGGTGCTGGCCCTGGTGTCGGCGCCCTCCTACGACCCGTCGACGTTCGCGGGCGGCACGTTCAAGGAGTCCGACCGGTTCGTGGCGCTCGGCAAGGACAAGAGCAAACCACTGGCCAACCGCGCACTGCGGGAGACCTACCCTCCGGGCTCCACCTTCAAGATCCTCACCGCCGCCGCAGCCCTGGAGCACGGCGTCGTCACGGACATCGACGCCCCCTCGGGCGCCGTCTCCCCCTACCCCCTGCCGCAGTCCACCAGCAGGATCGGCAGCGAGGCCGGCGACGCCGTCTGCAGCAAGGCGTCGATGAAGACCGCGATGCAGCACTCGTGCAACAACGTCTTCCTCGACGCGGCGTCCGCACTGGGGCAGGACAAGATGCGCGAGACGGCCGAGAAGTTCGGCTTCAACGAGGACGTCTACTCCGACGACTTCGGTGATCTGCTCGCCACCAAGAGCCTCTACCCCGAGAACCTCGACAAGCCGGGCACCGCGCTCACCGGCATGGGCCAGGGAAGCCTCACCAGCACGCCGATGCAGATGGCCATGGTCACCGCCGCACTGGCCAACGACGGAAAGCTGATGCAGCCCTACATCGTGGACGAGGTGCGCGACCCGGACATCAACACCCTGCACAAGACCCAGCCCGCGGTGATGAGTGAGGCCGTCTCCGCGGCCACGGCTCAGAAGGTGCAGCAGATGATGGAGTTCACCGCCAGGGAGGGCAGCGCCCGCCGGGCACAGATCGACGGCATCACGGTCGGCGGCAAGACCGGTACCGCGCAGCGCGGTGTCGATGTGAAGCAGCAGGTCCCGTACGGCTGGTTCGTCTCCTACGGCAAGAAGCAGGACGGCTCCTCCGTCGCCGTGGCGGTCTTCATCGACCCGACCGACATGGACATCTCCCGCGAGGACATCTCCGGAGGCCGTCTCGGAGCGCCCATCGCGCGCGATGTCATGAAGGCGGTCCTGCAGCCGTGAGGTGACACCGGCGATCCGGCCCGTCACGTGGACCGCGGGCCCCGCGCGACGCCCCGGGCCGGTAGGCTGTAGCCGCTCCGCCCCAGGTGGGCGAGGAGCGAGGTGGGTTGCCCGAGCGGCCTAAGGGAACGGTCTTGAAAACCGTCGTGGCGCGAGTCACCGTGGGTTCAAATCCCACACCCACCGCGGTGACGGACGGCCCCCGACCGGGCGTGACGGTCGGGGGCCGTCGTCCTTTCCGCGTGTCTGCCGGCGGTCAGGGACGGTGGCCCGTCATGCGGGCCGCCGAGGCGATGGTCGTCCGGGCCTCGTGCTCGGACAGGCCGGTCGCCCGGGCCGCCGCGGCCAGGGAGTCCGCGAGGGCGGGGCCGATGCCGTCCTCGTAGGCGCGGCAGGCCGCCCAGAAGAGGCGGGTGTTGCGCCGGCCCTCGTGCGCGGCGAGGACGAACCGGACGAGTCCCTGGCCGTGTCCGCCGGGCGTGGCGGGGACGGGCCGGTGCGGACGGGGCGGCGGGACCAGGAGGCGCAGCAGCGCGGGCGGGCAGGCGGCGGGGGCGAGGCGGGCGGTGCCGGGGGCCGTGGTGTACGTGCCGTGCCGGGTGCGGGAGCCGGGGCCGACGAGGTAGCCGCCGGCGCCGCGGATGTCGATGCCGGGGGCGAGGCGGCCGGCCGAGTTGGGGACGACGACGTGGGGCGGGCCGCTCAGCCAGAGGTGGCGGCCGCCGCTGGGGGTCAGGACGACCACGGTGGGCGGGACGGTGAACCGGTGGTGCCGGGCCAGGTCGCGCAGGGCGGCCATGGAGTCGGTGCCGGACTTCGTGTCCAGGTCGATGCCGATGAGGCGGTGCGGCGGCAGGCCGCAGGCGATGCCGTATCCCGTGGCCCAGGGCGCGGCGGCGAAGAGGGCGCGGACGCGGGCCGGGTCGGTGGAGGCGTCGTGGACCCCGTGGCCGAAGCGGCCGCACTCGCCGTGGCAGGGGGCCGGTGCCGGGTCGTCGCGGTGCGGGGAGCGCAGCGCCGGGAGCTTGGTCCGGGAGAGGGGGATGACCGCCAGCCCGCGTTCGGCCGCGGACAGGGCGTGGGCGAGGGCCAGCGTCGTGGCCTGCCGGTCGGTGGTGGCCATGCCTTCATGGTCGTACGTACGTTCGAGAAAGGGAAGGGGGTCGTGTGCGGCGCGCCGGGGGTGGCGGGGTGTGCGGGAAAGTGGCGGAACGGTTCACCTCTTGTGGTGCTTGAGGTGGAGCTGTCCCTCCTGTGCCCGGGTGAGACGAAAAGTGAGCAGAGGGGTTTATCGACAAGTCCTCACGCTTGAGAGCGAATCGGGGGTTCCGGGGTGGTTCACCGGGGGTGCGCTGGGCAACTCTGATCACGCGACGTCGTGCACAGCGTCGAGGCGGTCGGCCAACTGCCTTGGCACACAGTCCGGTTCATGAGTACAGGCAGATCTCGCGTGGTCGGCAGGAAGCCGGTGCGCACCTTGTTCTGGAGGAACAACATGGCAAGCATCCGTACCGCTCGCGTCATCGCCGCCGTCGCCGCTCTCCCGCTGGCCGCCGCCCTTCTCGGCGGCGTCGCGGCGGCGGACAACGGAGCCTTCGCGAACGACGGATCGAGCGCGACCGCCGCGGAGGCCGCCGCGGGCATCATCGGCAGCGGTGTCGGTGACGACAACAACGGCAACTCGTCCACCACGCAGCAGCAGGCGGTGGGTTCGGGCGCCTCGAACCAGAGCAACACCGCGCAGGTCGACGGTTCCGCCTTCACGGCCATCAACCAGGGCAACGACAACGTGGCCGTCAGCTTCTCCCCGCTGTGGTGGTGAGCTGAGGGGCCGGCGCGCAGCTCCTGCGCCGGTCCCGGTCTCCATGGGTGTGCTTCAAGGGTCGTTCGGTGTCTGGGCGGCGGTACTCCGGTACCGCCGCCCAGGCGTTCGTGCGGGAAACCGCACCGGAGACAGGAGCCCCCGGGGGCCCGGGGGAGGGCGGGGCAGGGGTCGACTCCGGGCCATCCCCCAGTGCTCCCCGGCCTCCCGTCCACCCAGAGGAGGTGGGGCCGGCCCCACCCCTACAACCTGAGGGGGAGCCCGCTTCGGGACCTGCGGCCGATCCGCCGCACGTCCCCCGCCTCATAGCGTTGAGGCATGACCGCACTCGTCTGCACCAGCGCTTCGGACGCCGCCACCGCAATGACGCAGACCTTCCCGTACCCGTCGTTCTCGTCGTACGTGAAGGCCCGCCGGCCGGTGCTGCTGCGTACCGCCCGGTCGCTCACCGCGAACCCGAGCGACGCCGAGGACCTGCTGCAGACCGCGCTCACCAAGACGTACGCCGCCTGGGAGCGCATCGAGGACCACCGCGCCCTGGACGGGTACGTGCGCCGGGCGCTGGTGAACACCCGGACGTCGCAGTGGCGCAAGCGCAAGGTCGACGAGTTCGCCTGCGACGAGATGCCCGAGCCGGAGCCCGTGCCCGGCGGTGACGACCCGGCGGAGCGGCAGGCCCTGAGCGACGCGATGTGGCGGGCGGTCATGAAGCTGCCCGCCCGGCAGCGGGCGATGGTCGTCCTGCGGTACTACGAGGACCTGAGCGAGGTCCGGACGGCCGAAGTGCTCGGGGTCTCGGTGGGCACGGTCAAGTCGGCGGTCTCCCGCGCGCTCGGCAAGCTCCGGGACGACCCCGAGCTGGGGCTTGTCCGGTAATGGGCCGTTGTGGGGTGATCGGGCGGGCGATCCCGCCGGGCGCCGCTCATTGATCGATCACCGGGAAGTAGTGACATACCGCGTGGTATGTGCGCAGAATCAGCGCAACCCTTGCCGCCGCGTAGGCAATGTCGCCCCGGGAGGACACCGTGCTGAGCACGATGCAGGACGTACCACTGCTGATCTCGAGGATCCTGACCCACGGATCGACGATCCACGGCAGCTCGCAGGTGACCACCTGGACCGGTGACGGCGAGCCGCACCGCCGCTCCTACGCCGAGATCGGCGCCCGTGCCGCCCAGCTGGCACACGCCCTGCGCGAGGACCTCGCGGTCCAGGGCGACGAACGCGTGGCGACGCTCGCCTGGAACAACGCGGAGCACGTCGAGGCCTACTTCGCGATCCCCTCCATGGGCGCGGTCCTCCACACCCTCAACCTCCGTCTCCCGCCCGAGCAGCTGGCCTGGATCGTGAACCACGCGGCCGACCGCGTCGTGATCACCAACGGTTCGCTGCTCCCCCTGCTCGCCCCGCTGCTGCCGCACCTGAAGACGGTCGAGCACGTCGTCGTCACCGGCCCGGGCGACCGCTCCGCGCTGGACGGGACCGCCGTCCGGGTGCACGAGTACGAGGAGCTGCTCGCCGGGAAGCCGACCACGTACGACTGGCCGGAGCTGGACGAGCGGACTGCCGCCGCCATGTGCTACACCTCCGGCACCACCGGCGACCCCAAGGGTGTGGTCTACAGCCACCGCTCCGTCTACCTGCACTCCATGCAGGTCAACATGGCCCAGTCGATGGGGCTGACCGACGAGGACACCACGCTGGTGGTCGTCCCGCAGTTCCATGTGAACGCGTGGGGGCTGCCGCACGCCACCTTCATGACCGGCGTCAACATGCTGATGCCGGACCGCTTCCTGCAGCCCGCGCCGCTCGCCGCGATGATCGAGAGCGAGCGGCCGACGCACGCCGCCGCCGTCCCCACCATCTGGCAGGGCCTGCTCGCCGAGCTGACCGCGCGGCCCCGGGACGTCTCCTCGCTCACCCAGGTCACCATCGGCGGCTCCGCGTGCCCGCCGTCCCTGATGGAGGCGTTCGACAAGCTCGGCATGCGGGTCTGCCACGCCTGGGGCATGACGGAGACCTCGCCGCTCGGCACGGTGGCCCGGCCGCCGGCCCATGCGATCGGCACCGAGGAGGAGCTCGGCTACCGCCTCACCCAGGGCCGCTTCCCGGCCGGCGTCGAGGCCCGCCTCACCGGCCCCGGCGGCGAACGTCTCCCCTGGGACGGCGAGTCCGCCGGCGAGCTGGAGGTCCGCGGCAACTGGATCGCCGGCGCCTACTACAACGGCCCGGACGCCGAACCGCTGCGCCCCGCCGACAAGTTCAGCGAGGACGGCTGGCTGAAGACCGGCGACGTCGGCACCATCTCCCCCGACGGCTTCCTCACCCTCACCGACCGCGCCAAGGACGTCATCAAGTCCGGCGGTGAGTGGATCTCGTCGGTCGAGCTGGAGAACGCGCTGATGGCCCACCCGGCCGTCGCCGAGGCCGCCGTGGTCGCCGTCCCCGACGACAAGTGGGGCGAGCGCCCGCTGGCCACCGTCGTCCTCAAGGAGGGCGCGAGCGCCGGCTTCGAGGAGCTGCGCGCCTTCCTCGCGGAGGACGGCGGGATCGCCAAGTGGCAGCTCCCGGAACGCTGGACAGTCATCGAGGCGGTGCCGAAGACGAGCGTCGGCAAGTTCGACAAGAAGGTGCTGCGCAGGCAGTACGCCGAGGGCGCCCTGGACGTCACCCGGATCTGACCGGTCGACACACCGGCGCGGGGGCCGGGCGGTACTTACTGCCCGGCCCCCGCGTCCGTCCGGTCCGGCTCCCCGCGGGGAGCGGCGCCGCCCGCTGCCGGTGACGGCGGCGGGTCAGTTGGTCCCGATTCGTGCGAGCAGCTCGACGATCCGGGACTGCACCTCGCCGCTGGTGGAACGCTCCGCCAGGAACAGCACCGTCTCGCCCGAGGCCAGCCGCGGCAGGTCGGCCTGGTCGACGGCGGCCGTGTAGACGACGAGCGGGGTGCGGTTGAGCTGCCCGTTCGCGCGCAGCCAGTCGACGATCCCGGCGAACCCCTCCTCCTGGCGCCGGTGCACCTGCAGCAGGTCCATCACGACCAGGTTCGGCCGGAACTGCGCCGCCAGCGTCACCGCGTCGGCGTCGCTCGCCGCCCGTGCCACCTGCATGCCGCGCCGCTCCAGCGCCGAGGTCAGCGCCAGCGCGATCTCCGTGTGCTCCTCGATCAGCAGGACGCGCGGCGGGTGCTGCTCGCTGTCCCGCGGGGCGAGCGCCTTCAGCAGTACGGCGGGGTCGGCGCCGTAGGCCGCGTCGCGCGAGGCCTGTCCGAGTCCGGCCGTCACCAGTACCGGCACCTCGGCGGCCACCGCCGCCTGCCGCAGCGACTGCAGCGCGGTACGGGTGATCGGCCCGGTCAGCGGGTCCACGAACAGCGCGGCGGGGAACGCCGCGATCTGCGCATCGACCTCCTCGCGCGAGTGCACGATCACCGGCCGGTACCCGCGGTCGCTGAGCGCCTGCTGCGTGGAGACGTCCGGCGCGGGCCACACCAGCAGCCGGCGCGGGTTGTCCAGCGGCTCCGGGGGCAGCTCGTCGTCCATCGGCTGCGGACGCGGCGGGTCCGGCACCTCGACGGCACCGCCGGGCCCGTCCAGCGGCTCGGGTCCCTCGGCGGCGTTCCGGTCCGGTGCCCCGATGGCGTACGACCGGCCGACGCCCTCGGTACCGGGGGCGCGGCGGGGCTGCCCGGCCGCCGGGGAGGGCTGTTCCTGGCCCTGGCCGGTCTGGGGTCCCGGCCGTGCTCCCGGGAGCGGCTGGTCGGCGCCCGGGTGCGGGCGGGCGCCCTGCTCGGGGCGTGGCGTGGTGGCCGGGTCGGGCGGTGTGCCCAGCCTGCGGCGCCGACCGGAACCGCCCGGCTGGTGCGGCGCGGGGGTGGCCGTCGGCTGCTGCACCTGGAACGCCTGCCGGCTGAACGGCACGCCCTGTCCGAGCGTGCGGACGCTGATCGACCGGCCCTGGGTGGAGTTCGGGTCGGCCGCGGGGGTGGACTCCGCGGGCAGGGGCTGTGCCACGCGCGGCGTGTTCTCCGGCGGCAGCGGGGTGCCCCGGCTCGGCGTGGTCACGGGGGCGGGCCGCGGGGCCGCCGGCGCGGGTGAGGGGGGCGCGGGGGGCGTGTCGGTGGTGTCCGGGGCGGGCACAGGGGCCGGGCCGGCGGACGGGACGGGAGTGCCGACGGGCGGGGTCGGCGCGGCGGGCGCGACGGGGGGAACCGGCCCGGCGGCGGGCGGGGCCGGAGCGACCGCAGGGGGCACGGGGGCGGCCGCACCCTGGGCCTCGGCGGTGGGCCAGGGCTGGGGAGCGGGCGCCGGAGCCCGGGTCCCGGTGTCCCCGGTGTTCTGCGCGGGCAGGGAGGCCCGCACAGGCTCGGCGGGTGCGGGTGCGGGTGCGGGTGCGGGTGCGGGTGCGGGTGCGGGTGCGGGTGCGGCCGGCGGCGTGGGCGCGTCCGGTCCGGCGGCGGCGCTCTGCGGCGGCACACCGGCACCCCGCTGCGGCACGGGAGCCCCTTGTACCGGCCCGCCCTGGACGGGTACGCCGGGGACCGCGACGGCCTCCGGCGGTGCCGCCACCGCCCGGCGGCGACGGCGCCCGGTCGGCGCCTCGGCCGGATGCGGCTGCGGGGGAGTGTGGTCGTCGGTCCGGCCGTGCGGCACGGCGTCGTGCCGGCCGTCGTCGTCCCGGTCGCCGGTCAGGTCGTCGGCGGGGGCGGCCGGACCGGGCACATGTGCCTGCACCGCGCTCGCGGGGGCCACCGTCCCCGCGCCGTCCGCCGGCCGGGTGTCGCCGGACGGCCGGTCCACGTCGGCCGGCGGCAGGGCGAACACCTGGCGCGGCGCCGCCTCCTGCGCGGCGGCACGCTCGTTCGCCGAGGCCAGGGCACGCCGACGGCGCCCGGTGGGCCGGGACTCGTCGGCAGGATCCGCCTCACCCGCCTGGGCGGGCAGCGCCGCGGGCAGCGCGTGCTGCTCGTCCCCGGACCGCCGGGCACGGCGTCCCGGGGACGCGGGCAGTGCCTGTGCGGGCAGTGCCTGCGGGGGCACGGGCACACCCTGCGGCGAGGCGGGCACACCCTGCGGCGGTACGGTCCCGCCCAGGCCGGTGTTGGACGCCGCGGCCCCCGCGGCGTGCTCGGCGGCGGTGACGACGGCACCCTCGGAGACACCGGCGGGCGCCGGCCCGATCTCGAGGACACCACCGGCGGCGGCGCCCGCGTCCTCGGCGGGACGGCCACGCCTGCGCCCGGTGCCGCCGGCGCCCTCCGCGGGCGCCGCCTGGGCCGGGACCGGCACCGGTTCCTGGGCCGCCCGCCGCCTGCGCCGCCCGGACGGCGAACCGCCCTCCGCCCCGGGACCGACGGCCACGTCGGCGTCACCGGCGTCGTCCCCTTCGGCGGGGGCCGCCACGTCGCTCTCCAGGAAGGCGTCCACGGACGCCCGCCGGGCCCGTCGCCGTCCGCCGCCGGCGGGGTTCTGGGCGTCCTCCGGCACGTCCGGCGCGGCGGCGGGAGCGGCCAGGGCCTCGCGGGCGGGGGCCGCGACGGCACCCGCCCCGCCGCCGATCGGCACCTCCAGCACGTACGCGCTGCCGCTCGTGCCCGGCACCTCGTGCGTCTGCAGCACGCCGCCGTGCGCCCGCACGATCCCGCGCACGATCGGCTCGTGCACCGGGTCGCCCCCGGCGTACGGCCCGCGCACCTCGATGCGTACGACCTCGCCGCGCTGCGCCGCCGCCACGACGACGGTGTTGTCCAGGTAACCGCTCGCCGACACGGGCGTGTTGCCGGTCGCGTCGACGCCCGCCACGTCCGCCACGAGATGCGCGAGGGCGGTGGCCAGCAGCCGCGGGTCGACCTCGGCCTCGATGGGCGGCGCGTGCACCGCGAACTGCACCCGTCCCGGGCCGACCAGTTCGACGGCCCCGTCGACACCGGAGGCGACGACGGCGTCGAGCATCACCTTCGTGCGGGCGATCTTCTCGGTCCCGACGTCGAGGCGCTGGTAGCCGAGGACGTTGTCGATGAGGGTGGTGATCCGCGAGTACCCGGCCGACAGGTGGTGCAGCACCTGGTTGGCCTCGGGCCACAGCTGCCCGGCGTCGTCGGCGGCCAGGGCCGCCAGCTCCCGGCGCAGTTCCTCCAGCGGGCCGCGCAGGGAGCCCTCGAGGAGGGTCAGCAGCTGCTCGTGGCGGGCGGCGAGCGCCTCGTAGCGGTCCTTCTCGCGCTCGCCGAGGGCCGCGTAACGGTCCTCGTTCGCGGCGAGCTCCTCCGCGTGCTTCTCGCGCAGCTCCTCCAGCTCGGTCACGTGCTGCCGGCGCAGTGCGGTCAGCTCGGAGCCGTGCTCCTCGGCCAGCCGCTCCAGCTCCTCGGCGTGCCGCCGCTCCGCCTCCTCGTGCTCCTGGACGAGGGCGTCGTACGGCCGCCGGTCGGTGAAGGTCATGACGGCGCCGACGAGCTGGTCGCCGTCGCGCACCGGCGCGGTCGTCAGGTCGACCGGCAGCTTGTCGCCGTTCTTGGCGTACAGCACCTGCCCGCGCACCCGGTGCTTGCGTCCGGAGCGCAGGGTGTCGGCGAGCGGGGACTCGTCGTACGGGAAGGGGGAGCCGTCGGCGCGCGAGTGCAGGACGAGGGTGTGCAGCTCGCGGCCGCCGAGGTCGCTGGCCCGGTAGCCGAGGATCTGGGCGGCCGCCGGGTTGACGAGGACGATGCGGCCGTCGGTGTCCGTGCCCACGACGCCCTCGGAGGCGGCCCGCAGGATCATCTCGGTCTGCCGCTGCGAACGCGCCAGCTCCGCCTCGGTGTCGACGGTGCCGGTCAGGTCGCGGACGACGAGCATCAGCAGCTCGTCGCCGGTGTAGCCGTGGCTGTCGTAGGCCTGCTGTCCGTTCTCCAGGTTCGCGCTGGCGACCTCGACGGGGAACTCCGTGCCGTCGGTGCGCCGGGCGACCATGCGGGTCGGCTTGGTGCGGGCCCGCGGGTCGACGTGGTCCGGGCGGCGCATGGAGCCGGGGATGAGCCGCGAGTCGAACTGCGGCAGCAGGTCCAGCAGCCCGCGCCCGACCAGTGCGGTGCCCGGGGCCTCGAAGGCCTCCAGGGCGATGCTGTTCGCGTTGACGACGGTGCCGTTGGCGTTGACGAGCACCAACGCGTCGGGCAGGGCGTCCAGTATGGCTGCGAGGCGAGCAGCGCCTCGGGATGGCCTGCTGCTCACGAGACGCTTCCCTCCTGATTACCGCACTTGCCGGCCGGGGCCATCTTGCCAACCGGCCCGCGGTGTGTCACGCGAGGGAGTCTAAGCGCTGGGGCCCCGTCGGCGGCGCGGGATGCGACGGAGGTCGCACGAGGGGCTGATGGAGAACGTGTGACCGGGCGCCGGGCGACGGGGAAACGGGCGCCCGGTCGTACAGAGGATCGGTGCCCGGACAGGTGCCGGGCGGTGGGGGCGGCGGCAGGGTCCGGCGGGGCTGCCGGACCGGTGCCGTCTACGCGCCTTCGGACGCCCGCAGGTCGGGCAGCAGCGGCACCATGCGGTCCCAGCGGGAGACCTGGCAGCCGTCGCTCCGGTCGTAGACCGCGTCGACGGGGCGCCCGGCCCAGACGCCGGTGACGTGGGCGGTGGCCGGCCCGCCGTACTGCATCGTGCAGATGCTGCCCTCCGGGACCGGCGCGAAGGCGTCCTGGCCCCAGCGCGTGTCCTGGTCGAGCACGGCACAGGCGCCGGCCGGGTCGGGGTGGCTGCCGCCGTCGGGGTGGCAGTACAGCTCGTACGTCCCGTCCGCGCCCGGGCCGGCGTCCCGGACGGTGATCGTCAGGTGGCCGCCGGCCCGGTCCTCGTCACGGACCGGCGGCGGCATCAGCGGACCGGCGCCGGGGCGGGGGCCGGTGTCGGCGTGCGCGGCCGCGGGCACGGCGGCCAGCGTGGCGAGGGAGGCGAAGGACAGGGCGGCCGCGCCGAGGAGGCGGGCGGCGGGGGAGGTGTACCGGGTGAGGGAGAACATGTCCTGACTAACGCGCCACCCCGCCGGACGTTGCGCGACTGCGCCGTAAGGGCTTTGCCCCGCGCCCCTCCCGCCTAGTACCGTGGGGGTCGATTGGTGACAGCGCGCTCGACTGTGTCATCATCGGCACGCGCCACTCGCGCTCGCACGTGAGGGGTGTTGTTGTCTGGAGGCGTCGCCTAGTCCGGTCTATGGCGCCGCACTGCTAATGCGGTTTGGGTCTTAAAGCCCATCGAGGGTTCAAATCCCTCCGCCTCCGCACACGATCGACGAAGCCCCGGCCCTGTGGCCGGGGCTTCGTCGTCGTCCGGGGACCTGCCGTCGTCCGGATCCTGTCGGCGCCGCGCCAAGCCTGTGGCGGCGTTTCCGCAGGTCACAAGGGGTGTGGCAAGCGGATTTCACATGACGGCGGCAGTCATGTAATGTTCTTCCTGTCGCCGCGAGCGGGCCGAAAGGACCGGGAGCGGCGGGAAAACAGAAAAAGACAAGCACTCGTAGCTTAACGGATAGAGCATCTGACTACGGATCAGAAGGTTGCAGGTTCGAATCCTGCCGAGTGCACAGCAGACCGAGGCCCCGTGGAGAGATCCACGGGGCCTCGGTCGTTCGTGGTTCACCGGGTGCCGGTCCGGGGCGGGGGGGGGGGGGGGGGGGGGGGGGGGGGGGGGGGGGGGGGGGGGGGGGGGGGGGGGGGGGGGGGGGGGGGGGGGGGGGGGGGGGGGGG
>NZ_JBIAHR010000019.1:0-160196 GCF_042870695.1 Streptomyces sp. NPDC006384 | reverse complement strand
CCCTGCTCCCCAAGCGCTGAGACGAGTCAGATCTGACTGTTGCCCCCTGGCCCACGTCCCCCCTTCGAGTTCAACACGCAGAACTTGACAGGGAACGCGCGATCCTTGCTCACCGCAGCCAGGTCGAGAGCCAGCGCCCTCTGCCAGCCCTTCTGTCCGGCCTCACCGCCGACGCCCGGCACCGGATCCTCGCCACCGAGTGGTTCACGCGCATGGACACCACACCCGCGCCCGGGCCGCAAGGGGATCTGACGCCCTGACTCCCTCTGTTGTCCGACAACGCCGACACCCACCCCCTTCACCAACCCTCAAGGAGCACCCGTTGACAGCACACCCGTCGACCACACCGCTGTGGGACGTGATCGGCCGGCTCGCCGCCCTCTTCACCGGCCTGGACTCAGAACGCGGAATGACCCCAGAGCAGCAGTGGACTCTGCAGGTCCTCAAGCTCACCGAGGAGGTCGGCGAGTCCGCGCAGGCCGTGGTGGGCGCATGGGGCACCAACCCCCGGAAAGGACAAAGCCACACGTGGCGACACGTTCAGGAAGAGGTAGCCGACACCGCGATCACCAGCCTGGTCACGCTGCATCGGATGCTCGGCGACGAGGCACCCACGTTCCTGGCCGACGTGCTCGCCCAAAAGTCCGGGAAGTTCCTCCCCCAGAACAGTCACATCGAGGAGGTGTGAGCCATGGCGACATTGCGGCTGGCTGTCGCGCGCAGAGCACCGTGCCGGAGGACCCCACAGACCGCGGCGCGCTGCGGGAGGCTGGGCAGGAGATACGGGCCCTGGGCGATGCCTCGCAGTGCGGCGACAGGGACGTCCCGGCGAAGGTAATCGTGAGCGCAAAGGACGCACATGCGCACCGCCCGCGGTGTGTTCAGTGATGCGGAGACGCCAGCGGCGCTGGCGGATCGATGGCGCGCGCATGGCCTGGTCGAACGGCCCAGTTCACTGCTGAGGCGCCTGCGAGCAAGAGCACCGGGGTGATGAAAGTGAGCAGAGTGGTCATGTGCGGGTACTCCTGCCTGCACTGATACGGAACGGACTCACACCCCAGCGAACTGGCCGTGCGACTGGGGACTTTGAGGTTGCTGCGGTTGGCGAGGAGTCTGGCCGGGAGTCGGGTTGTAGCGGAGTGCCGACTGAGCCGCTTGCGTGTACTGCTGTGCGGCAATGCCGAGCATGGCTTCAGTCGACAGTTGCGGCGTGTGGGCTGCCTTGGTGACCACGGTGTTGGCCTGCTCCGTCGATCGCCGCAGAGTGACTGTGACCAGTTGCTGCGCCATCACCCGGGGATCCTGCGGGCTTCCATCCGTGGGTGGGGCGATCCGCGGGGCGTCCGCGTAGGCGGCGGAGGCGATCTGGACCATCAGGTCGCCGTTCAGAGCTTGCGCGTTGCTGCTCGTCAGGTGCGCCTCTTGGACCAAGAGCAGCGGGTGCCAGGGGGTGGGGTGACGCTGCATGGCCTCGAAGAGGGCTCGGTGTTCGGAGACGGTGAAATCTTCACCGCGCAGCGCCCGGTACTGCTCGGTTCGCATGAAGTCCGGGTTCTGAAGTGCCGCGTCGATGATCGCGCGTTCTCGTACAGGGGTGGCATAGGCCGTCTCAGGCTGGGTCACACGAACTCGTGTGCTCTGAGGAGACGTTGGCGCTGCGGCGCCGTTGACGCGCTCCCGTAGCCGCTGAAGTGCAGCCACGGAGCGTGCCAGGGTGGCGAGGAGTCCTTGGCCTACGGGACCTGCGGCACGGATCTCGGCGTTGGTCTGTTCACCAAGCTGGGCGACGTAGTTCCGGATATGGGGGTCAAGGACGAGTTCCCGGGCGTGCCGGCCGATCTGGTCGGGAGGGAATTGCTGTGCCAGGGAGGGGTTCTGGGCCTGGAGGAGGAGGTGCTCAGCGCGCTCCTGGAAGGTGGGGTCGCTAAGAGCCTGTGCCGCGGCAGGGTCAGTGGGTGCTCGCTGCGCCAGGATGGCCTGCATGTTGTCGACCGCTAGGCGGGTGAGGGTGAAGACCCTTTCGTCGCCGACGAGGTATGGATCACGTGCGGCTTCGGAATGGATGACCGCGCCGGGGCCCGTGACGAGGGCCTGCCAGGCTAGGTCGAGGAACTGGTCGTCGAAGTCCTCGCCCTGTAGCCAGTATGGGGAGGCTGTCGGGTCCTGGGGCTGGTAGCGGAAGGCCTCGGCGTTGCGCGGGTCGTTGAGTACGGCGCCCACGATCGACAGGGCACCCCATGCCTGGATGTCGGCTTGGACGTCTCCGGGGGAGGGCGGGGCCTGGGCCAGGGGTTCCTGGCGGGGGCTGGCGTTCCAGACCTCGACTGCGTGCTCGTAGGCGGTAGATGGGTGCCCGTGTTGTGGAGCTTGGAGGTGGTTGATGTACTCCCACAGCCCGCCTCGTCCTTCCCAGGCGTTCCGGTCTGCGATGAGCCTTTGTGCGGCTTGGTCGCCTTGCGCTGCCCGCGCCTGGTACAGGTTCCAGAGTCCGTGGTAAAGCTCTACTGTCGGAGGTTTGGCGAGGTATCCGTTGGGTGCTTGCAGCGCTGCGTTGCGGAGTACCTCGTACATGTCTCCGAGCAAGGGGGTGCGGAAGTCTGTTGGCTGTAGCCAGGGGTGGCTAGGGGCTGCCGGGTTGGTCAATCCCCAGTGCACGAAGCTGGGGTCCTGCAAGAGCGCGTTGATCACGAGGGCTTCATGCCGTGAGACGTCTGGGGCGTTCATCACGACTCTCCGGCGGCTTGGTCCGTGGTGACGTTCGAGGTCGGGTTGGGTTCGCTGTGGGTCGCCGGCACCCCTGCGGCGTGCGCGGCGCGCCAACGGTCGGCCTGAGCGTCGATGAGGGCGCTGCCAGCCTCGTCTAGGGCGTACCACTGCCCTTCGTCGGGCCGCCACCAGCGACTCGCGTACCGGATGGGGGCGCCGGTGAAGTCCGCCAGGACGTGTGCCTTGCCCTTCGCGGTCAGTTCCCGCATGGCCACGTCGGGGATGGGGGCGGCGACGATGCGCTGCAGGGCAGCTGCTTGGAGACGCTGTGCTGGTGTTGGCGGATTCGCAGTGTGCTCGGACACCATGCCCCCTGGTGATCGCGGAGTGGCCAGGAGCCACGCTGAGCGAGTGGGGAGCACGGGGACAAGGGCTATTTGGATCGAGAGTCTGCGCTTCCCGTGAGGCGGGCGGGGTCTTGCTGCCTCTCCCGTGGAGTGGGCACGGCAGCGCCCCCGGACGCCGGCGAGGCGGCCGGTCTAAGCCGCCTTCTTCTGTGGTCGGTCTAGGGGGTGCTTCCCGTGAGGCGGGCAGCTTTTCTCGATGACGTTGCGCCTGGCGGGAGCCGTGGACCTTTTCACAGGGCAGGGGAGACAACTGGGTGTGGAGTTCCCAGGCTGGGTGGAGATGCGCCGTGTGATCGGTGCGCACCGTTCGATGTCCCGAGGAGTGCCGACCTGATGAGCCAGCCCCATGCCGCCCCAGTCTTCCCCTCGCCGGACTACGCGGTGCTGGGGCTCTCCCCCACGGACGAGGTGAAGGCTCAGTGGGTGACAGCGGACGCCGCGGATGCCCTGACACAGGTGTTGGACTGTGAGCGCGCAGGTCTTCGAGGCCTCGTGCTGGAGTTGGACGAGGATGGCGCTGTGCCTCTTGAAGCCCGCGAGGTCACGGCGCGAGCGCTGGCGGGATCGCCGGGTGGTGGCGCCCTTCATGGGGCAACGGGTGCGCCGGATCCTTATGCGGAGGCCGGGAGATGGCTGGCAAGCGTCTTGAGTACGACGGCAGCCTCGACTCTGGAAGCCGCTCCTGCCTCGTGGGACGCAGCCGCGGCAAAGTGGGCCTCCTACTTCCCGGGGCTTCCGTCCTCTGAGGTTCGGACTCTCGCAGGGCTCACCGATGACGTTGGCTGGGAGAGGTTCTGTACCACGGGTGCAGAGCTCATCGACCTCCTGCGGCATATGGACAGCTTCGGCTCGGATTCCAGTACAAGCCCGGCTGGCGGAGAGCGCCCGCTCTCGTACTACATGAATGGGTTTCAGCGTCTCCGCGCGGCGTGCGACGTGGCCCCTGAGCTGAGGCAGGCTGCTGAGTTCTTCTTGTTGCAGGCGGTACGCAGCAGTCAGGAAGCGGCGGAGGTTGCCGGCTTCGTCGGGGCCGCGAGTGAGGACATGCACGCCTGGGCGCAGGACCGGTTCGGTGGAGATGCGGAGGCGGTGGCGGCGGCACAGGCGCGTGCGGCTAGGTGGCGGGCAGGTCGACAGTTGAGCGCGGCCGACCAGCGCAGGGCGGCGAAATGGCAGGATCAGCACCCGAGCGCGCGGCGAGAGCGGCACCTGTTCGGCACCTGGTCTGCGCAATGCGGCCGCGGGGGCCCTGTCGGCAGCGAGCGCCAGGCAGCAGGGCAAGTGGAGCGAGAGAGCACGGAGGCTCAGCGCCAGGCCCGATTTGCGTTGTGGGCATATCTCGCTGAGTACGAGGTCGAACTGACGGCCCCCTGTCCCGTGCGCCGCGGCCCGGGCCGGGACCAGTGGCTCCGGCACCGTGAGGAGGTAGAGCGGCTGGCCCTTGCGGCCTACCCTTCCGTGGAACGTGCAGCCGTTGATCTCGAGAACGTTCTGAGCCGGGTGGGCACGGCTCTGGAGTCAGGCGAGGAAGGGTTCGCGGAATTCGCCAGCGAATGGCGGGCCCTGCAGCAGGCGTGGGGGGCCTTGCGCGGTTTGCTCCCGGGGAGCCCATCTGAGTCGGCCAGTCCTAGCCTTGGCTGGGGGCGGTGGCAGCCGTCCGTTCCGAGGCTGTATCGCCTCACCGTCGATCGCGGTGAGCTAGAAGACGGCGTGACCAGTGGGCCCTTGGCCGCCGCCCTCTGGTGGCTGCGCAGGGATCGGCCAGGAAGTCGGGTCACGTTGTCGTGCTCGAACGCGCTCGGCCGGTGGCAGATGCTCAGCATTCGCTTGCTGCTGCGGCGTATCTCCTTCGCGGCGTTGAGCACCCAGGATCGCGCTGAGTTGGATGGTGCGCTCGCCGTCTGGCTCCTGGCAGAAGGAGAGATTTCCGGGGACAGAACCGACTGGCACCACATGGGCCGGCGATGGACCGAAGTGTTGTCCGACGCCTCGCCGCGCGTGTCCGTCCTCACCCGGGTTCGGGCTCTTGGCAACGGCAAGGCGGGGGACGTGGCCACCCTCCAGCAGAGCGCGTCCCTGGCAGGCGCCTGCGAAGGATCCCTGTCCCATCCCGGCGAAACCGCGACTGTGGGCGGCGGGACCGCGGCCTTCGCTGATCGGCCTTCCGAGGTTTCCCATACGGTTCTGTTGGAGTCCGCTCAGGCTGGAGACGCGTGCTACCTCCACGCCGCCCTGCGCGAGAGTAGTCGCACTGTCGTCGCCGTGATCCGACCTTCGGGTGAAGGCGTGATACTCGCGGACAGCAACACGGTGGACACCTCCCGGCTCTTCGCTGCGGTGGTGGAGCGGGTGTCCGGAAGTCCAGAAGCTCAGCGAACCCAGGTGGAGCGGCAGGTTGTGGCCGACGAGACAGCAGCGTTTGCGTTGCGGACGGGACGGGCCGAGCAGGCCCCGTGGGTGTCCTACCTGCATGACATCGAGGAGGAATACGAGAGCGGCCAGGCCACCCTGGCTCAGTACAGCGAGGCAGCCGAGCAGGCGTGGCACCAACTCATTCAGTTGATCTCACGTGGGCAGCAGTCCGACGAACGTGGTGCGCTGGACCGCTGGTACGAGGTGGGCTCGTCCACAGATCTCTCCGGTCCAGGAGAGGTCCACCTCGGCCTGGCTGACGCACTGTGTGCTTGGGCCCAGCGGGACCGCCCTGACGAGCGCTTCGTCATTATGGCGGGCGAGATTGGCGTTCCTGGCCGCCGTATCCTGCACCTGCCCGAAGTGCCGGTAGCCGATCTCATCGACCCCGGCCAGCAAGGCACCAGCGCCTGTGACTCCCTGGTGGTGGCGGCGTTGGCCTCCTGGGTCCACCAACAGGCGCGGTCGACTGCACTCGGCGTGCTGGAAGAAAATGACTCGATCGCCTGGATGCGTGCCGGGTGGGCTTGGGGCCTGGTGTTTCGCGCGCCTATGCCCGAAAGGGTGGTTGACGAGCTCAGGGGCCTTGGACTCCCGGGCGAGACGGTGCAAGCGGCGGCGCGGACGGTCGCCACTGCTGTGGCACAGCTGCAGGTCGAGACCTCAGCGGCGGATAGCCGCAGCGGCTGGCTTCTCCTGACTGCCGCAGCAGCAACATGGGACGAAGCGGTAGGCCCCTCCCGTGCCTACCTGGACAGGCTGCTGCCTGTGGACCTGGTCGCTCAGAAGAACGACAACCTCGACCAGCGCGACCCCTTCTGGGTCGTCGCGCGGCGCATCGGATTCATCGCACAGCACTCAGGGGCGCCGGCCCTTGGCGCCGCATATCGAGCAGTTGCCAGATTCGGGGAAGGAGCCACGGACCTGACGGAACTGCCCGCGATGCCATCGAGGATGCTGGCGCGGGCCATTGAAGTGCAGAGGCGGACGCCCCACGAAGCCGACCGTGCCTTCCAGGCTGCCGAGGCTCTTTCCCAGGCTGCTGCACTGTTGACGCTGTACGTCAATGGGGGATACCCCGAGCAGGCCATAACCGAGCTGCGGCAGTCCGTCCGTGAAGCCCGCGGCTCGCTCTCGGCTCTGTGTCGGCAACAGGCAGCCAGCCTCGTTGACGACCGTGGCCCACTCGTGTCCACGACTACCGGGACGTCGTCGGCCCCTAGAGAGGACGGGGACGGCTCTGCTGGAGGCTAGCCGACTGCTGGGCAGCAGGCGGGGTGTCAGCAACGCAGCAAGAAGGGCACCAGAGCCGAACGGTGAGGTCGGGAAGCCTGCGAGCGTTGCCGGAGGTAGCGTCTTCCGTCACTTCAACACGCAGTGACTCCCGACAATCGGCGCACCTTACCCAGTTCGGATCCTGCTGCAGCGCCTTCGCCACTCGTGCACCCAGCTCATCTGCGCTCCCCCCGCCCATGCTCCGACAGTACGTGCTGCCCATGACGGTGGCATTTTTCTTTCCGGGCAGCCGAAGCTCTCATCGATGGCTCAGGTCCGACATGGGGTCGGGAGGTGTGCTGATAAGGGCTGAGGAACACCGGCCGAGCAAGGTTGCGAGCTGTGCTTCAGCTGATCGACGGTGCGCGCCGCCTCACCTTCGCCTTCGCCAGCCAGTGCGGTCCGTCACTCACCTCCGCCTCACCGCCTTGAATGGCAGCCCGCACTCTGTAAGGATCTGTAGCACGAACGTAAGGAATGCTTACAACTCTGGAGGTGCAACGTGGATCCGCAGCGCATGGGAGTGGACGCGGCGCGGGCCTCGTTCAAGGACGTGGTGGACCGGGCGATCGCGGGGACCCCCACAGTCATCGGTGACGCCGCTGTCCTGTCCTCCCTCAAAGGGCTCGGACCTGATCTGGAGCATGCTCTCCCGGCGTTCACCCGGACGCCCATCACCCAGGCACGGGCCGTGTTCGGTGACCTCGTCCGCCAGGCGAGCGCCGGTACACCGCAGGTGCTCACTCGGCACGGCACCCCCGTGGCCATCTTGATCGCGCACGCGGCCGTGAACCGGACCTCCCCCTCGGAGCTGGTCTCGATCAGCGATGCCCTGACTTCGACCGGCCCTCTCCCGGTTTCGTTCGGTCTGCCGTCCTTGGACTCAGCTACCAACGGCCTTCTGGGGGCTCAGCTGATCGTGGTCGCTGCGGCGCCGCACGTCGGCGGCACGCTGCTCCCCATGGCCGCGGCCCGAACCACCGCCATGGCCTCGGGACACGCTGTGCTGTATGCAGCGTCGGGACTGACCCGCACGGAGATCACCCCTCGCCTCATCGCGGGGGAGGCTGGCATCCCCTACCAGGGCTTGCGGGCTGGGCAACTGTCCTCCTCGCAACAGACGCTCGTTCAGGTCGCGACCAAGAAGCTCGCCGCCGCGCAGCTGTCGATCTTCGACCGCCCAGGCCTGTCCGCCGAGGACATTCGCCATGCGGCTGCCTCGCTGGAGGGCGTCGGCCTGGTGGTCGTCGACCGGCTGCAGCACGCGGCGAAGGACGGCGTGCCCCTGTCCGGCCCGCGCTTGGCGAGCGAGGGACACACCCTGTCGCGACTCGCGGCCGACCTTGGGGTGCCGGTGATCGCAGCGCTGGACACCGATGACAGTGCAGCCATCCGCGCCCTGGATCCCGCGCTGGCACTAATTGTCAGCCGCAGCGACCACAATGCCCGCATCGACGTGGTCGACCGCGATCTTGGGCAGCTCGGTTCGGTCATCCTGACCCCGGATTTGGGCAACGCACGCTTCCTCGACCCTGCTGCCGAGAACGGCGACGTACCCAGTGCGCCGTCCGCTGCACCCTCTGCACCTCCAGCACCCACGAATGCTCAGCGGGAGGTACAGCAGCCGGCGCCAAGCCGCCGTGCTTCCCGCGGGCCCGCACCGGCCATCCAGCCCGCGACATCCGGAAACCCAGACGACCCGAATCTCGTCGAACTCCTGACGAAGGCCAGGGAGCGATGCAAACCGGAGGATGTCGAGCTTCTCAAGGCCTTCACCCTGCGAACCGAGGAGCGGTTCGCCGAGGCTGGCGGCGACCTGGAAGCGCTGCCCAAGGTGTTGGCGGACCACGCCATTGAAGACGTCGTCGACCTGTTCAACCTTTCCCGCGTCAGCGCGCGCTATGAGCACACGGCGATGCCCCCGACTCCGCCGTTCTTGAAGGCCAAGGGTCCGAAGGAGCCGGACGAGACCTGGGAGGGTCGTCACAAGTGGGTCAACGCGCGGGTTATCGACGGGGTTCGGTCCGGTGCCGTCTCTGGCCTGCCTGTCACGGTTTTGGATATGAACGCGGCCTATCTGAACGCCTTCAATACCTGGCTCCCGACTGGAAAGTTGGAGCATGACCGGAACGGCGGATTCCAGAAGGGCAGAGCTGGCATCTATCTCACGGAGCAGCCGGAGTGGCACCACCCGGATCTGCCGAACCCTATCGGGCATCGTGAAGAGCCCGGGCCGCTGCTTCTGAACACCGCCACCGTGAAGCTGCTCATCAACTGCCATGAGAAGAAGCTCTGCGATGCGCCGCGGATCTCCGAGTCGTGGACCTCTGGAGCAACGGAATACCTGCTGGCCAAACTGCGCCGGTCCTTGGACGCTCTCCGCCTCGCCGCCTACGAGCTGGATCAGCCGCTCATCAGCATCTACCTCAAGGACATGTACGCCAAGTTCGCCTCGACCATGGGCAACTCACGTTACAACCGTGAGCTGTTTCGCCCGGACTGGATGCACACCGTTCGTTCCCAGGCATTCGCTGCGCTCTGGCTGCGTGGATACAAGCTGCACCAAGGCGGTCTCACGCTAGTTCAGATGATGGGCACCGACGAGATCCACGTCGCCGGGAACCGCGACTGGCGCGAGATCATTCCCCAAGGCCGCAGGCTCAATGAGATGAAAGACAAGCCCGAGGAGGGCTATGTCTTCGACACCGACAAGGCCCAGTACCTCAGTTAGGGAGCTGACCGATGGCAGACACTGGATGGCAGCGCTTCGGGCTTTACGGGGCCGACGGTATGCCGCAGAACGTACACGGAGGCCTCGCTCTGGCCCGCTCCCTGGAGGAATTGGTCCTGCGGTTCCTGCGAGACAGAGGTATCAAGTCCCCCGTCGCCTCCACGCGGGGCCTTAACGGCCGCCTCAAGTACCTGGCAACGCACGAGGGTGGCATGAGGGCGTTGCGTCAGGCAGGTGTGGCCGTCACGGATGGCACCATCCGCCGCTGGTTCAATCGCGTTCAGCGGCCCGGCGCGGCCAACCGGGAGCTCGTAGACTCCGCTTACTGGACCCTGCGCGGCCACAACATGATGCGCAATCTGGGCTGGCTGAAGAGGCACTTGGACAACAAGGGACGCGGAATCACCCTGGAGATCTACCCAGTAGACCAGGCTACGGTGCGGAACAAATACCGCCGCGACCTCAACGTCCGTACCAAGAGAGCCCGTCGAGAGTGGCCGGCCTTCATCGACGCGTTCCAGGACGGCAACGAAACGGAGCTGGAAGCACGCTGGGAGGCTTTCATCCGCGACATCGACTCCGACTGGGCGGCGTACACCTATGTGTCCCACGTCGGTCTCATCGGGGCCTGATGTGCAACCCCTCCGATGATGTACTGCCATCGTACCGAGCCTCCGAAAGCGCTATAGTCCGCCAGCAAACTGGGCTGAACCGGATCAGGCGACGGCTGGTTCTCGGTTTCCACCCTCACAGCAGCCCCGTGCTCGCTACTGTTAGGGACCTGGTGCGGCGCGCCCCCCGTCGCGCCGCACCAACCCCATCACTGGCTCAATGCTGCCGCGACAAGTACTGTCGGGGTTTCCTGCGACTCCCAGCCCACCGGCGATCCGTGCGAATAGCGCAAGGTGGCCCCCAGGTACCTCTCGCTGGAGTCACGACGCCTCCTTTTCCTTCGTCTCGTCTGTCCCTCCCGCACCCTCGCTGGTCGGGGTGACAGGACCGTAGTAGACGCTTCGCCCCTGAGTCGTCCGCTCCAGCTTGCTCCGTGCGACGAGCGCTTCGAGAGCCTCACGGGTGGCCGCGACGCTTGAGGTGAACTCGGGATGGCGCTGGGTGAGTTCCTTCGTGACCTCGGCGCTCGAGCGCGGCTGGCCGACCTCTGCGAAGTAGTCCAGGATCAGCTTTCGTCGGCTCGGCCCCGGCTCAGCCTGATTCTCGGCGGTCTTCTTAGCTGCCGCCTTCTTCGCCGTCGTCTTCTTCGCCGTCGTCTTCTTCGCCGTCGTCTTCTTCGCTGTGGCCTTCTTCGCCGTTGTCTTCGCCGCGGCCTTCTGGGCGGGCGCCTGCAGGGCGCCTTGCTCGCCGGCAGGGGCGGCGGACGTTTTCCTGTGCTCGCCGGGCGTCGCCGTATGGGCTTCCATCTGTTCCGAGCTCTGCGCACCCTCTTCCTGCAGCACCTCGGCACCTGGCTGGGACGGCGAGCCGCCCTCGCCCGAGGAGATCACCGCCTTCACCTTCCTCAGCAGTTCGAGGTCGCGCTCCACCTGCGCCAGGCGCACAACCAGCGCCGTGTGCTCCTTCTCGAGAGCCGCCAGGTCTTCTTCGACCTTGGACGTGTACTGGGTGTAGAGGGTGGCGCTCTCCGTCGGTTCAGACACCTGCTGTCTCCATTCGTCCGAGTGGTGTTGATCCGGGATGCTACTCACCGCAGTCACCTGCGCACCGCTTACCGCGACAATCCAACACCCACGAGCACCAGGAAGTCGGCACACTGACATGGCGATTGGATGCCATCGCTGCAGGCATTGGAAATCGCCCTCGTGTACACCCCCTCATTTCGGAGCAACCGGCCATCCTGAGCAGCCAGATGTCGTAGGCTCGCGGACCTCGTCTCGGCGTCCCTCGGAGCACGTCGGCGCTGTGTGGGCGCCGTCCTACTCCCTGGCCCTGCCCTGCTTAGCCTTGTCGCGGTGGCGCACGCACAGAGTTGTCGCCGCCAGATGGCAGGATCTGGGGTGATTCAGTCGTTACGCCGCACGGCGGTAGAACAAGGAAAACGGAGAGAAAGAATGAATCGCACCGAGTTGGTGGCCGCGTTGGCCGAGCGCGCCGAGGTGACCCGCAAGGACGCCGACGCCGTTCTGACCGCGCTCGCCGTCACTGTCGGCGAGGTCGTCGCCAGGGGGGACGAAAAGGTCACCATCCCCGGCTTCCTCTCCTTCGAGCGCACGCATCGTGCCTCCCGCACCGCCCGCAACCCGCAGACCGGTTCCCCGATCGAGATCCCGGCTGGCTACAGCGTGAAGGTCTCCGCGGGCTCCAAGCTCAAGGAAGCGGCCAAGGGGAAGTAGGACCAAGCGCACTCTGGCGCTGCTCACCTGCGACCCGAGGATGCGTTCCCCTCCCCGGCTGAAGCCGGGGTGTGACGAGGGGCCTCCAACAAGATCAGGGATGGCTGGTTCAGTTGCGGGGCCTTACGGCGGCATGGGTCTTGGCGACCCATGCCGTGCAGCCGGCCGCTAGACCGGAGGCTGAACGGCTGCGCAGGCGGAGATGAACCCAGTTGGCCGTCTCACTCAGCTGGGTTCCGCTGTCGAGGTAGTGCAGGTGTCCGACGACTGGGCACATCGTGCCTGGGCCGGAGCGGACAGTGACGTAGTCACGGATGACGTACCAGGTATCGCTCGTGAGCGGAGCCGAGACGGGGCTCAAGGTGGCGGCTGCGGAGGAAGCAGTCGCTGTGCGCACGAGGCGGAGGTGGGACACGAGCAGCCTCCAGAGTTGGGGGGTGACCGGGAGAGCAAGGACACCAAGGGGTCTACAGGCTCGCGTTCCGTTCGCTTCGCGGCACCGGCGCGCCCGTGTGACGGGCCGCGCGCTCTGTCGCGTCCCGCTCGGCGGTGTTCCGTAGGGAGTAGCCAGCCCGCAGCGCCGGAAGGTGTCGAGTGCTGCGTCGGCACCTGGAGCGAGGTAGACGCGAAGCTCGTCGGGGCGTCTGGAATGCGGCGTGTAGGTGGCCAAAACGCAGTAGGTCTGCCGCTGTTGGTGCCGGTGGAGCATGGGCACGTCAGGGTCTGCTGTTAGTCTCCAGGGCGCTGGAGATCACAGAGACGTGCGGGTCGGCAGGGGGCGCAGTGGTGTTGCGTAGGCATGGCATGACGGGGGCTGCCGTCGGAATGGTGCTGGCCGCGAGCCTGCTGTCCGCATGCAGCGATGCCAGGGAGTCGAGCGGGAAGCCGGGGCAGCCGGAACGGTCCGAGCAGGACGCTTTGGCGAAGCTGGCTCTTCCGTCAGGCTACGACGCCAGGCGCGGATGGGACGCGGTACTCCCCTGGCTGCCGCCGAAGGTGGCATCGATTCCGGTCGCCCCCGTCAAGTCTGATGGTGTGGCAATTCTTCAGGCGGCCTCCGGCGGGTATTCGGTCCGCGTTCACGAGGCCTCCACCGGCGCCATCCGCTGGTCGGGCAAGCCTTGGACTCCCCCTGCCGAGTTGTCGGGAGCGGAGGGGGATGGCGGTGAGGCTGCTGAGATCCCGGATGTGACCGCGGTGACGGCAGGAGGACGCGAGTACGTCGTGGCGTGGGCGCACGGCATGCAGGGCAAGGACCAGCTACACAACGGTCGTGAGGTCGTCGTCTTGGTTGCCTATCCCGCAGACAGCAAGGGCCAGGAGGTCACGCCGGCACGCGAGATCTCCGTTCCCGTCAGCGCCCGTCCCGGGCAGGTGCATGTGAGCGGAGCAGAAGGATCTCTGCTCGTCTCGTGGGGCGGCGACGGCCTCTACGGCACTTCGGCTGCCAAAGTAGACGTCTCGACGGGGACCGTTTCGTCCTTTGGGAAGGCCGACGCCCTCCTTCCGCAGTGCGCCGATACCACGGGCTGCTCTGGCAGCACAGTGCTGTCGGCTACCTCGCAGGGTCCGGTGGTCGCGATGGGCAGCGGCGGGTTCGGTGTTCCTGGCGGCTGGCTGAGCAGCAGCGTGACGCCAGATGGAGTCTCCGCCAAGTCGGGCTTCCTGGGGGCTTTGAACGGGCGGGCCTATGGTGTGTCGGGTACCGACCTCCTCGCTTCATGGCGCACTGGCAAGTACGGCGATTCGACCCCGGTATGGACGGTGCACGACACGGCGGACGGACGGATCAAGGCGCAGATGGCATGTGCCGCGAACGAGTCGCAAGGATCGGCTGGGAACTCCTACGCGGTGGTGTCCTCTCCCAACGGGCGCTACCTGGCGGCCGGGCCGGTTGCCTTCGATATGGAGACGAAGAAGGGCGTGTGCCTGCAGGGCGACGGTAACCGCAAGACGATCAACGTCGCTTCGATCAACGATGCCGGCGTCGCATACGGGGCCGTCGAAGCAGCGGATGCCTCGGATCCGTCCGATCCCGTCCTCGCCGAGATCGTGCTGAAGACCGGCGCCTCGTCAGTACTCAAGATTGGCACCGAGGTTCCGATCACCCACGCGGGGGACAGCGGCCTGATTGTCCGCCGAGATGGGGCGGACCAGGTGCAGGTGTGCCTCCGCCGCATGCGTTAGTTCGCTTCGGTGGCGACGATCGCATAGGGTCGTCGGAGTGGTCAGGGGCCCCCGGCGTCGCACCAGACGCCCGGGGTCCAGTCTGCTCATAGGGCCTGTCCGGACCCCTGCGCCTCTTCGCGGAGAGCTCTGCGCAGATGGGATCCGTAGAGATGACCGCGCCGGTCGAGAAGAGCCGCGCAGTGCAGCAGCAGCTGCCAATGACGGTCAAGGAGTGCCTGGGCCCAGGTGGCCGCCTTTTCGATCTGGTCAGCGCTGGTGGCTGTCGCCCAGACGGCGGCCCTGCTGTGCCGTGCCGCGACTTGGGTGACGAGGTTCCGTCGCGGGGTCCACAGTCCCTGCTCTCGGAGCCACCGTTCCTGTGCCATCGCCCCAGCCTGGAGCAGGGTGAGGTAGGCGTGCGGGGTTTGCCAGCGCACCTCGGTGAAGGCGTCGAAGCTGGTGCCATCGGGGGCGGTTCCCGGCTCGAGGGCACACTCGATGACGCGCGCCTGACCCGTGGCCACTGCGGTGAGTGCGTGGCCGACTTCGCGAATGGCGGTGTAGCGGCGGAAGAGCGCATCGGGGAGGTCGACGGCTTGGGCAAGGGAGGTCATCGTGAGTCTCGCTTACGGGCCGGAAGGATGTGGGTCCAAGGGCGTCGTGAGGAGCGCCTCGCCCGGTCTGCACGGCGCTTACGGCGGGCTGTGGCTGCCACGCGGGCCGCTAGCCGTTCGCGCTGGGCTCGGCGCAGGCGTTCGGCGTGGTCTGCCCGGATGAGTTCCTCGGGGAGGACATGCATGGACAAGGTTTCCTCGGATTCTTGGTGCTGCCGGCGTCGGGGTCCAGTGCGCAAAGCCAGTCTGTGGAGCACGCCTTGTAGGTGTGGTCGGTGGCTCTTGTGACGGGAAGGCTGAGCTGGACTGGCCCGTGTGGCGAGCAGATCTGCTGTTGCCGCTCCCGCTGTGCGGGCCCGGCAATGGCTTTATTCACGAGTCGTGACGGCGGTTGTACACGGGTTTGGGAGGCACCCAGATCCACGGTCGGGTGATGTTCACGAGTTTTGTCAGCACCGAGGTACTTGCCAGGACAGCATCGGGGTGTTCCCGGTGAAAGGTCCTGGTCATGCCGCCGATGTCGAAGGTCGAGCTGTACGCGGCGATCCGGCGGGACCACCGGGCCGGCCTGGCGATGCGGGAGTTGGAGCGCAAGTACAACGTCGCCTGGCGGACGGTGCGCAAGGCCCTGGACTCGGCCTGGCCGGAGCCGCGCAAGCCGCTGCCGCCGCGGCCGTCGGCGTTGGATCCGTACAAGGCGGTGATCGACGGGATCCTGAGGGCGGACCTGGACGCGCCGCGCAAGCAGCGGCACACGGTGACTCGGATCTTCCACCGGCTGGTCGAAGAACACGGCGCCGACGTGTCGTATCCGATGGTCAGGCGCTATGTCGCCGACCGGAAGCCGCAGATCGCGGTGGAGGCGGGCAAGGCGCCCATCGAGGCGTTCGTCCCGCAGACCCACCCACCGGGCATGGAGGCGGAAGTCGACTTCGGCGACGTGGCGGTGCGGCTCGCCGGCGAGCTGGTGACCTGCTACCTGTTCTCCTTCCGCCTGTCGTATTCGGGCAAGGCCGTCCACCGGGTCTTCGCCTCTGCCGGCCAGGAAGCCTTCTTCGAAGGCCACGTGCACGCGCTGCGGGTGCTGGGTGGGGTCCCGCGGGGCCGGGTCCGTTACGACAACCTCAAGGCCGCCGTCGCCCAGGTGCTGGGGCTGAGCCGGGCGAGGGTGGAAACCGACCGATGGATCGCTTTCCGGTCGCACTTCGGCATCGAGAGCTTCTACTGCCGTCCGGGCATCGACGGCGCCCATGAGAAGGGCGGGGTCGAGGGGCAGATCGGCTACTTCCGCCGCAACCACTTCACCCCGGTGCCGGAGGTTTCCTCGCTGGCGGAGCTGAACGAGATGGTCGAGCAGTGGGACCTGCACGACGGCCGGCGCCGGATCGGCTCGCGGCCGCGGACCATCGACGAGTACTTCGCCATCGAACAGCCGCTGCTGCTGCCCCTGCCGGATGAGCCGTTTGAGACCGGGCGGGTGTTCACTCCCAGGGTCGACCGCTACAGCCAGATCACCGTCCGCACCAACCGCTACTCGGTGCCCGTCCGCTTGATCGGCAAGCGGGTCCGCGTCGTGCTGCACGCCTCTCACCTGGTGGTTTACGACCAGCATGTGGAAGTCGCCCGGCATGAGCGGCTGATCGCCAAGGCCAGCTGCCGCCTGGAGCTGGACCACTACCTCGAAGCCCTGATCCGCAAGCCGGGCGCCTTCCCCGGCGCCACCGCTCTCGAACAGGCCCGCTCGGCAGGCAAGTTCACCCCCGTCCACGACGCGTGGTGGGACCAGGCCCGCAAGGTCCACGGCGAGCGGGACGGCACCCGGGCCCTGATCGAGGTGCTTCTGCTGGGCCGGCACATCCCGCACGAGCACCTCGTCGCCGGGCTGGCCACGGCCCTGCGGGCCGGGGCCCTGACCTCGGACGCGGTCGCGCTGGAGGCCCGCAAGGCCGCCCAAGCCGAGGACGAACCGCCCGTCACCGGTCCGGGACAGACACCGGGAAACGTGACCTTTCTGCACGAGTGGCGTCTTGCCCATCTGCCGCCGGACACCAGGCCGCTGCCCTCGGTGACCCCCTATGACCAGTTGCTCCGACGTCGTCGCGCCAGCGACGGCGCCCACCGAGAGGGAGAAGCCCAGTGACCCTGCCCCGCCAGCGAGGCTTGACCGAACAGGCCGCCGACGCCGCCATCGACACCGCCTGCCGCATGCTGCGGCTTCCGTCGATCCGCAACGAGTTCTCCGACATCGCCGACCGGGCGGTGAAGGACCAGATGACCTACCGCGGCTTCCTCGCCGAACTTCTGATGGCCGAGTGCGACGACCGGGCCCGCCGCCGCTCCGAGAGGCGGATCAAGGCAGCCGGCTTCCCCAGGGAGAAGTCCCTGCGGACCTTCGACTACAACGCCAACCCCAACATCGACCCCGCCACCATCCACACCCTCGCCTCCTGCGAATGGATCAAGAAAAGTCAGCCGCTCTGCCTGATCGGTGACTCCGGCACCGGCAAGTCCCACATGCTCATCGCCCTCGGGACGGAGGCCGCGATGAAGGGCTACCGCGTCCGCTACACGCTGGCGACAAAGCTGGTCAACGAGCTGGTCGAGGCCGCCGACGAGAAGCAGCTGAACAAGACCATCGCCCGCTACGGCCGCGTCGACCTGCTCTGCATCGACGAACTCGGCTACATGGAACTCGACCGCCACGGCGCCGAACTACTCTTCCAGGTGCTGACCGAGCGCGAGGAGAAGAACAGCGTCGCCATCGCCTCCAACGAGTCCTTCGGCGGCTGGACGAAGACGTTCACTGACCCCCGGCTCTGCGCGGCCATCGTGGACCGCCTGACCTTCAACGGCACGATCATCGAGACTGGCACCGACTCCTTCCGGCTCGCCTCCACTCGGGCCCGGGCCGAAGCACCAGCCAAGGCCGTCTGACAGCTGCCTCTCAACCCGCCACCCTTCGCAGGTGGCGGGGCGCTGACCAGCCGGTTGTCACTGGCCGAGGGCACCGTTCTGTTCCAAGCCGTCCATGAACTGCTCGTGCACCCTCAGCTCACGCCCTCTGCCTGGGCTCGTCAGAACGATGGTCTTCGCCTCCGCGAGCGACGTGGGACCCGCCCCCAGCAGTTCACGCGTGATCACCACGGCATCAAGCACCTCGACCCGGCGCTCACTCAGCAGCCGCTGCACGGCAGCCATCCCGCCGTCCCCGGCCAACAGCGGTCGGCACTCGTCGACGAGCGCTTCAAGGCGGGCCGTCCTCTCCGGGCTCCATCCTCTGATCGCCATCGCGCGTTCCTTCCCTCGCGGATCCGAACTCCTCCCCGATCATCCCGGACGCTCGGACATCAGACCGCCTTCATTTCTCGTGAACATCAGCGAGCCAGTGGATCACCAACTGCCTCCCAGACTGCTGAACAAACGCTGCCGCTTGAAGTGAACGAAGCCACGGCAAGAACTCCCGGGGGCCGTGTACAAACGCGGCAGGGATGTCCGAGGACGGGGCGGCGCCCGGGGGGCGGGCTTCTGCTGGCCTTCGCTTGACCGTCAGGCCGGACCGGCCTGGGTGTCGGCCCGTCGTGCGGGAGGCGGGCGTCGGTGGGCTTGGGTGATCAGCACCCTGGACGGAAGCGACGCCTAATGCGAGGGCCGGGCGCGAGGCTGAGCAGGAGACGTGATGCACACCGAGTCGCTCTTGACCGCTGGGTGAGCGGCGCCCCGATGAGCCGGCACACGGAGCCGGCCTCGTAAGGTCGGCAGAAACCATGCTTGGACAGCGGCACAGGGGCCGTTGACGCAGAAGGGAAGCACCCACCGTGGCAGAGCGTGACGCCGACATCGACATCGACTTCGACGGAGCCGCTGCTACCCGCGGCGAGATCCTTCAGACCCTGCAAGGCCAACTCGATGAGGATGTCCTCCAGGCCCTGGAGCAGCCAGGAACGCCCGACTGGCTGCTCGCCCAACCGTTCCAGGTCGTGGAAGAACTGCGGGAGCTCCAGGGCCCGGCGAATGGTGCCGGCGGCGCACAGTCCCCTCGCTGGGCCACGCACGCCCCCGGCCATGACGGTACGCAAGAGGACCTGGTCGACCTGTACCGGCAGGTCCTGATGCACGGTTCGACGGACGACCAGCGAGCGGTGCTCGCGGCCGAGCAGCTTGTCGCTCTGTGGAGGGAAATCCGCGCTGGCGTACCGGCAGCGATCGCGCACGTCTGGGAACAGCGCTTCCCTGAACTCGACCCGATGCGGTGGTGAGGCAGTGTGATCTGGGACCTCGAGCGCGCGGCACGCGATGCCGACATCGCCTTGGCGGCGCTTGACCAGACCGGTATCCCGTTTCAGGTCGGCGGTGACGTCGCTCTGGCCCGGCACCTGGCTCTCCAGCGCCAGGCCAGAGAGATCTCGCTGACTACCCCGGTGACGCACAGCACGGACCGGTCCCGCGACGTGGTGCAAGGCGCGTTCGAACATCTGGGGTACAGGGTCCGTGTCGAGCAGAACCGAGGGCAGCAAGGCCCCTTTCGGGCCATGACATACCTACCTCCCGATGACACCCCGGGCACAGCTGACGCGCTCGCGGTTCGTCTCACCATCTCGGTGAAACCCCAGTACAACGCCCCCGTTGAACTTGACGGGCTGCGTGTCAGCTCAATGACGACCTTGTCCGTCCAGACTCTGCAGGCGGTCCAGTCTCGGCTGGATCCCCGCGACTTCATCGACTTGGCCGCGCAGGAGCAGTACTGGGGACGACAGGCCTTCGCCAAGCTGACCGATCAGGTCCTGCGGCGAGCCGTGCAGGATCAGTCGCCGCGCTTGAGCCCTGTTGAACCCTACCTGCGGCTTCACCGATCGCTGCTATACATCCGGCACGTTCCCAATATCCAGTTCGCAAGGCTGAACGTGGACGAAGGGCAGGTGGAGCAGATCCGGACGACGATCAGGGCCATGGCCGAGCGAGTCCTGGTCAGTCTTCCGCGGCCGCGCCCGGAACCGGGTGCTGCGGATGTCGCTCTCGACAGGCTCAGGGCGCTTTCACCAGGGCAGAGGACGGCGTTGCCCTCCCGGATGGCCGAGCCGGAGGCACGGGCCGCACTCGCAGGCCGGCACCCTTCAGCGGTTCCCCCACCTCCGCCGCTCCCTCCGCCGCCTGTGCAGCCGGTACGGCCGGCCGCCCCCGACAGCCAGCGTGTGCACCAACAGGGCGCACCGCCACAGCACCCGCGCCAGACCCGATGACCACGGTGCCCTTCGCCTCGGCCGACTACTCCTGGTCAACGCATTCCTGTGTCTACGTGGCCGCCAGATACGGGGAGGCGATCCGGAGCGCCCCGAACATATGATCTCGGTGCCCGATCATCCATCCTTCTGCTGAATACGCAGTACGGGGCCAGCCGGGCCGACCGGCCCGACCGGGCCGAGGACACGAGAGCGTGAGGGGAATGCTCATGACCACCATTCCGGTTCGGGGACTGCCTCAGCGGGCTGCTGTGAGGCCGACGCGACGGCCTGCCGTCCCGCGCCCCCGCTATGAAGGCCTTTTCCTGGAACCGTTCTACACCGTCGAGTTGGGCTTCCTCGATGAGGCCGACAGTGTGGCGGACCAGGCGCCTGCCAGAGTGCGGTCACGATCTCGTCGATAGCTGCGGTGCCAGCACGGTCAACAGTCGTAGGCAGTCGAGATCTTCCGAGACGCCGGGTCGGCGGGCTCGAGATGGGCAATGCCTCCGTTGACGCCTTGTCCAGCCGCAAGGGGGGCCTCCGTCCTGGATTGGCTGATGGTCATACGGTTGCATTCGCGGCCCGAAGCAGGGCTGCATGCCTGGACGAAGCCCGCATCGCCAGCGGCGCCGTGCTGGGCTGGTCTCCGGCGCCCTGGCAACTCAGCCCGGTAGCTGGACCTGCGCTGCCGTCGACACGCTGTGCCATGGACGCCCACGTCGTCGCCTTCTTCCGACAATTGCGCGCTCCATCCCTCTGCCCGCTCAGCGGGCAGTGCCCGTTGGGCCCGCCCGCCTGACGACCTCCTCACGTCGGTGGGGCCCGCCGCGCGAGCTCCGCTTCTCGCAGAGTCCGCGTCCCTGGCAGCTTAGGCACGGCTGGAAGCCGTGCCCCACCGGAGGCCGGTCCGTTGGGACACTGCTTCCTGATCCTCCTCTCCAGCCCACACGATGAAGGAACGATTCATGAGTGCCTCCTCCGCTTCCGGCCAGTCGTCCACGCGGATCGAGCTGACGGGTGACCCTGCCCAGATCAGCAGTCTTGTCGCCCTGATCGGCAGCACCGCGGAGGTCGTCTTCGATAGCCGCTCGCAGCCCGATCCACGTGGCATGGTCACGGCCCTGGTCCAGGTCCGCGGCCGTAGTCAGGAATCGCCCGTCCCCACGCGCACGGCGGCGGTCACTGTGCAGGCAGTCATCGACGTGGACACTGACGCCTGGCCCGGTCTGTCTGCGGCTCCAAACGTCGAACGGCTTGAGGCCACGACCACCGCGGCGTTGCGCAACCTGCCCGGTGTACAGGAGGCGCGCAGCCGGGTGATCTCTGTACTGCCGCTCCCGGCGGTGACGGCCACGGACGAGGGCGGTGACCCGTGACGGGGTCGGCTCAGGCGCGACTCCCGGAAGCAGGACTGTCCCTGTGGAAGACCAGCTACAAGTACGACCTCGGGAATTCCTGGTCAGGTCAACGCCTGATCGCCATGGTGGGAGGGGCCATGGCCGGGCATTTGGACTTCTTCGTCCACCCAGACGGACAAGCCCTGTCCGTTTTCCTGCTCGAGGTCTCACCCTCCCACCGCGGCCAGGGCCTGGCCTCGGTTCTCATGGATGCCCTCTATGCCTCCTACCCCACCGCCTGGATTGACCACGGCACCCGACGCGAGCCGGACGGCATCCTGTGGTGGGACCGCTACAGTGAGCCAGCCCCTGAACGCAACATCCACAATCGTCCGCCTCAGGAGTGGGCCGAGTACTTTGATGCCCGGCACGTCATGGCCGACAAAGCCGACAATGCGGCCCGCAACCGCACCACCGGCGTACACGGGCATCGCGATGCCGAGTACCGCTACGGCGAGCGCACCGAGGCCGAAGCCCAGCAGTACGCCGGGCACTTCCGTGAGGCCACCACTAATTACGCCGATCCGACCGTCCAGCCGTTGTACGGCAGCCTGCTGCTGTATCTGCCGCCCGGGCTGCACCGCTTTATCCATGACGGCACCCGCGACATCACGGCGCGGGCCGAAGCTCTGCTGCAGCACGTCGGGCACGGAAACCTTCCCCGCGCGGGCTCGGTGGAGGACTTCACCGGCTTCTGGAACACCTCTCTCGATGCTGCCCTCGCTGATGCTGCTCACGCCGAGGCCTTCCAACTCGACAGGGTTCCGCAGCCTTCCACCCATGTGGCGTTCCACGCCCTGCCCCTCGACGGCGACGCACCGACCTACATCGCGGCTGGCAGCCACGTCCACTACACAGATTCCGCCGACATCCCTGTGCAGTTGAGTGGTCTGTCCTGGCGCACACCCACCCGCTCCTGGAACCAGCACAGCGCCACATTCCGCACGCCCGTGCCGGCGTCGCTTCCGCCTCTGGACCCGCTCAACCCCACCCCCGAGTACCAGACCCGCTACGACCTGCTCGGGAAACTGCGCCACGATGCACCCGCGCCTGTCCCCCAGGCTGCCCCACCTCATGCCGCTCAGGGAGAGCGGATCCGCGCCCTGGCTGACAAACTCATACAGGATGTCGCCGAGCGCACCGCCCGGCCGTCACCTCCGGCAAGAGCAACACATGCCCCCTCCACTCCCCAGCAGGCACAGCAACCCCAGGAGCACCTTCAGACGAACGGACGCGCGTCGGCCCCGCACATGCGGTGACACCAGGCGCAGCCCTCGGCCACCATGCGGCGCCACAGCTCCGTGATGCTGCGGCTCGCCGACGCCGAAAGCGCGGCCGTGCTGACGAGCTACATCGGCTGCGGAAGCGCGAAGCCGGGCACGTACCGCTCGGCCTCGCCGTCTGCACCCTCCCGGGCAAGGATCAACTGGCCATGTTCACTCGGGGTGAGCCGCTGGTCGGCGAGCTCCCACACCTGGATCTCTACGCCCTCTCCGGACTGCCGCCGGAGGGCAAGCACCCCCTTCGCCGCAGCTAGGAACGCGGCTGAAAGGAGCGTCGTCAGGCGCATGCGATCGCGCTCACCCTCTAGGCCCAGGCAAGGCACGGACAGCGCGTACGCGCCCATGGGCAGGCCGCCCCCGGCCTTCGCCACCAGAACGACCTCGTCTCCCTCCACGGTCTGCGCCAGCACCGCATCAAGGACCGTCGACGCGAAGCCGTGGGCCCAAGTCCGCGCCTCCGTTCCGAACTGGACCACGGCCGCACCGACGACAGCGCGGCATCGGGCCAGCATCGCAACGGCGTCCCTCTCGTGTGCCATGAGGTGCAGGAGCGTCTCCGACGGCTCGCCATGGAAGACCACCAACTCGTCCTCCGGCACCTCTTGACGCGCGTACGCGGCAAAGGACTCCGGCGATCGTTCCGACAAGCCGGCTGCTCGGCAGTAGAGAATGAAGTCCTCGGGGACGAGAGGACGCAGCAATGGACGTCCGCCTTCATCGAGGCGCTGATTCACCTGGAGCAAGATTTCGGACCAGTAAGCGGCAAACGAGTCCCAGCGGCCGGCCTGTGGGAGGCAGCGGAAGTCGCGCTCGTTGGCCGCGACCACCAGTGTGGGCCGTGTCGTGCCCTGTCTCCGGGCTGATCCATCAGGACACCTGCGGCGCCGCTTTTTGGCCCTGTCCCGTCCCATGTGAGAACCCTACCGAGACCAACCAGCCCGGCCCAAAGCCGCCAGCTCTCACGGCACCCGCCGGATGCCCGACAAGCTGCTCCGTTGGTTGCCGCCGTCGCACTGCTGAAATGCAACTACGGCGGCCTGCGGGGGCGGTGAGTCGCTTCTCATCTCGCCGCCATCAATCTGTAGTGATCCTATGGCCAGTGGCGGCACCTGGGGCCCCGCGCGCACGGAGCTGCTGGCGGCGCGCTCCTCCAGCGCACGGTGACCAGGGTGCGCGAGGTCACCGTGTCGTTGAGCCAGAAGGCGTCGGCGTCCTCGCAACCTATCTGGTGGCGCGCGCCCAGCACGACTGCGACGGCGGTGACAGCCTCACCGCTGACGGTCCGCACAGGTCCGTCCACTGGTCCCCTGCTATGGCCGTCGTGACCATCCCTACCCCCTGTTGGTCATCCGCGGCGAGTACTTCCTCGCGTGAAGAGGCAACCCTGGTTGGTCTTGTGGCCGCGGCTGCGGACTGGTCCTCGTGTAAGAGGGGCCGCGCTTCCCTCATCGCCATCGTTCGTGGTGTTGAGCACCAGCCCTGCAACCAGGGCACTCCGCAGCGCCGTTCGACCCGCCTGATCCGCGTGATTGTCTGATGGCAGAGCCTGTATCACCCGTCGTAACTGAGGTAGGCATCCCAGGGAAGGAAGTTCCCCTGCTGTGCGAAGCCGGGTGTGGATGCGAAGACAGGCTGGCCGCACAGATTCAAATGCTCCGCGACCACTGCAAGCTCTGAGATCGCCATTGCGTAGTGAATGTCTCTCAGGGCGGCCGCGACGGCGTCCTCGTCGTCACGGGGCGCCGACCAGGCGTTGGTGGTCACGGACCTGCCTGCGGGAGGGATCACTGTGATCCCTCTGGGGCTCAGGTGCAGTGTCTGCCCCGGTAGGGTTCCGAGTTCCTCCCTTCGTACGGGGAGGCGGGTTCCCCTCACGGGCGTGTCCGCCCAGGTCTGGGCGGCTGCGGGAGACACCGGTCTGCCGTAGGTGAGCCAGAGGACGACCTCCCCGTTGCCATCGGGGCCGTGATCCTCCTCGTGCGGCAGGTTGGGATCGGGCCGGTGCGGGGGGTACACCTGGCTGGCTCGGTAGGTGTACCACTCCCCGACCTCGTGGACAGCCAGCGTGGAAAGGGCGTAGTGAGCCATGGCCACCGCAAGGGCGAGAACCTCGTCGTCGCTGCCTCCCCTGGCGCAGGCGGCGATGAGCTGGTCATCCGCCCAGAGGTCGAGCCATCGGAATCGGACCGGGGCCCCGTGTGGGTCATGGACGTCCGGAGTGGTGAAGTCGACCGTAGGGGTGAACGCGGTGGGGTCGCTGCCCCCTTTCGTCCAGAGCAGCTCTACACCGTGGTGGTCGTAGGTGATGGTCTTGAGGAGCCTTGTGAGGCGCTCGCCGTGCACCGCGACGGCGCGGCGACGGCAGGGCCGGCACATGGATTCCTCACAAGTGGGGCCCAAGCTACCGCAGGGGCAGCGTTGGGTGTCGCGGGCCAGGGGCGGCGTATAGGGCACGAGTTGGGGCAGCGTCTCCGTCTCCAGGGCGTTGCGCTGTCCGCCGATGGGGAGGGTGGTCCCTGCTGTCGGTGCGGGGCTGCTGGAGGTCCGTTCGCCGATGAGAGTCATGAGCGCGGCCGTACCTTAACCAGGCGCACCCTCTCGGTGTTGAACAGCCTCTCGTCGACGTCACCCTCTTCATCGGCGGGAGGTGCGAGGGTGAGGTGGTAAGGCGCCAGGGCGTCGCGGATGCGGCCCGGGAGATGCTGGAAGTCGGGGGTCTCGGCGGGGTCCGCAGCGAGGTGGATCCATGCTTCCCGCGGGGCGTCGATTCCGAACACGGACACGTCAGCCGACCACTCAAGGCCGGCCTCGGCCAGAGCCTTGCGGGCGGCGTCCTGCATCTTGATGGCACGGAGGTACTCGAGCACCTGGTCTCGGCCGAAGGCGCGCTGGACCCTCTCGGCGATCTTCTGGGCTGGGGTGCCCTTGCGGTACTCGCGGGCGATCCCCCGGATCAGGAGCTCCCGCTCTCCGAGGAAGTTGTTCAGTGCGGTGTCGAGGTCCATGCCACAACCCTAGCCCAGTTGCGGATTTCAGTAAATACTGATTTCCGTAGCTACTGGATTCCGCAGTTGAGATTAGCGGGTCAGCGCAGAGCGACCTCGGTGCCGGGGTCGACCGCCACGGCGGCCGGGGCAGGCGCGGGCGGCGGGGCGGGGTCCGCCCCCCCGGGAGAGTCCTGAAGCGTCTGCAGATCGGGGGGCCCTGGTTCGGCCGCTGTGGCCAAGTCGCACACGGTGCTGAACTACCGTGTGCCCATGGAAGACGCGCACATCGGCGGCCTGGACGCGGCTGCAGCAGAGATCGTCGGGAACTCGGTGGCTCACTGGGTGAGCCACACGTTCGGGCCGGGCGTGTATGAGCTCTACACCGACGAACTGCGGGCCATGCACGAGCGGTTGCATGAAGAGCTGATGGATCTCCTGCCAGCCGAGGCCGACGCGTCGATCTGGGTGGTGATCGAACTGGATGCCGTGGACACGGCCGTGCCCTGCGCCGTACATCCGCTCTACGCCACCGTCCCGGCCGCAGACACGTCCGGCCGCTGGTTCGCCGGCATGCGCATCCACCGGCATGACGACGGCTCCCCCGGAGTCGAGGCCGACAACGACATGGTGTGCCACCTGCTGTGCGCGCTGGCAAGCTACGGCGGATCCGTCCTGGTCGGAGTGCACCAGCCGCGGGAGGTGATCGAGCACGGTGCGCCTGAATCCCCCCTGGCCGCGGCTGCCCGCTGGCGGGTAGAACCCGTCGGCAGCGGCCTGCCCCAGCGGCAGCGCCCCACCCTGCTCATCAGCCCGGGCGGACCCTTTGATCCAGCAGCATCGGCGGCCCGGATGGCTGTCGAGATCACCCCGCCGGCTGGCGGCCCTTCGAACGAGTGGAAGGCCATCACCGGCTCGCTGTGGGACGCCCCGGCTGCCTATGACCCCACCGAGTGGCGAGAGACGGACCCCGACTGCTTCCTGGACGCTCTGGAGCAGGCCGCCCTCACCCTGTCGCGCTGCCCCGAACTCAGCCAGCCGGTGGTGGCCGCGGCGATCGCGTCAAACCTGCGCCGCGCGGCGGGGAACGCCGAGGCTGAAGGGGACTCCTACATCGGAGCCGTACTGGAGACCGCGGCCGCCCATGTCGCCGGTGAGCAGTCCCTGTTTGAGTTCACCCGGGCACTCACCGCCTCAGGGCAAGGGGACCCCACGGTACTGGCGGTCAATGCGATGGGCTTCATCGCCTACTACTGGCAGGCAGCGCTGACCGGCGCACTGCTCCTTCCCACTGAAGATCCGACCGCGGAGGACGACCAGTCGGCCGGTTTCCAGGAGCTTCGCGCGCTCATCGGCCGCGAGCTCTCCCGGCGATGAACTTCCCAGTCGCGCCGGGGCGCCAGGGCCGGGAAGCCAGCCCGAGCCGTTCCGCGGAAGGCGAGATCGACCACAGCGCCGCCACCGCCCACCCGGTAACCTCACCCGAGCAGGGGCGTTGATCCGGTGACGCCCACCAGCTCCCTGCGGACCGCACCCCACGCTGCTGCCGGGCCGGACGACCATGGTTGGGCCCCGCCCGGCCCGGCAGCCGCCACCGCCGAAGCCGCCCAGCCGATCAGTGAGCCTGCCCAAGGTAGTTGGCAAGCCACCCCGGCTTCCTCTCGGTCGCAATGTCGTCAGGTGGCCTGCGGCCAGCCACGCAGCAAGGTGGCGATCCTCTTGGCGGTGCAGGCCGGATCGCGTAGCAGGTCGCGCAGAGCGACGGCGTCTTCGCGGGTGGGCTTGACCGGGAAGCCGGAAGCCTCCAGGTACATCACGCCGGTCGCGGCGGCGACGGCAAGGTTGGAACGCTCCAGCCATTGACAGCGGCCGAGGATGTGCACCAGGGCGGCGGCTCGGGCGTAGGGGCCGTCATATACAGCTGTTTCCAGAAGCTCGGCACGGTGGCAGGCAACCGCTGCCACCGGTACCCCGTAATCGTCGGGCGCGGGATCCCCTGCGCCTGCGAGCTCGGCAACTTGGAGGATCCAGGGGACATCGATATGCAGATCCATTACGCGGCGTGCGCCCCCGGTGCGTGGTGGTCCGCGTTCTCCTCATCGTCGAAGACGGACTGGTGCTCGTCGAGGAAGCGCCGGGCGGCGTCCAGGCCCCGCTGCCTCAACCCTTGCGTGTCTTCCCGTACAAGACTGGCGATGTAGTCGCCGAGGCTCAGGCCGCGATCAGCGGCACGGGCTTCGGCCAACGCTTTGATCTCGCCATCGACGCGCGCGCCTAGCTGTGTCTTCGCCATGACTCGATGGTAACACCTGTTACCATACGGGGGAGCATCTTGCGAGGATCAGTCCAGGGGCCGGGTTGGCACCAACGGACGGCCGGGTCGCCAACGACGACATCGACGCGTATGTCCCCCGCGCACTCGCGGACTAACCGGCGGAGCAGGTGGTGGCCACGGTCCGCGCCTGGGCCGGGGACATACGCGACGGCAATCTGGTCATGACCGTCCACCCGGCCGGCACCCCCGATCGCCTCCTGCCGACCGGGCACGCCCTCGACAAGCGGCACAGTCGCCTGGTGTTCCAATGGCCGGGCCGTGACGCCCGCCTCCTGACCCCGGTGATCGCGGGGCGAGGCTGTCGCCGCTACACGGGAGGGCGCGTGATCGTCTGCCTCACGGCCCCTACCTCCGCGCCAACTGCCCCTCAACCCCTTTCCCCGAAAGCGATCCCGATGACCACGCGTACCGCGACCAGCCGGCTTCGGATGGGCACCCGGCCCAGCCCGATGGCGATGGAGCAAACCGGCCGGGTTGAGATGGCCTTCCGGTCCCTGCATCCGCATGTCCACCTCGAGATCCTGAAGATCACCTCCCAGAGTGACCAGCACCGCGGCCCCCTGGCCGAGATCGGAGGCAAGGGCGCCTTCACCCGCCGCGCCGACGAGCACCTCCTCGCCGGAGAAGTCCAGGCCACATCGCCTGTACCAAAGACGGCCCGGCCCCCACGACCGGGCCCCCGGGAACACGGTCGGCGCGGTCCTGCCCCGCGAGGATGTCCGCGACGTGCTGGTCCTGCCCGCCGGGCACCCGCCGGACACCCTGGACGACCTGCCGCACGGAACGCGCGTCGGCACCAGCGCGCCGCGCCGCGCCGCCCTCCTGAGAGCCCTCTACCCGCAGCTGGTCCCGGTGCCGATCCGTGGGAACGCCGACACCAGGATGAACGCGCTGGACGCCGGGACCCTGGGGGCGGACGCGATGATCGCCGCTCTCGCAGGACTGCGCCGCCTCGGGCCGCGGACCGGGCGTCGCAAATCCTGGATCCCACGATGTGGCTGCCGACCGCGGGCGCCGGGATCATTCTCATCGAGCACCGCGCCGACGACCACACGGCCAGCCGGTTCCTCGCCCGCCTCACCCATGCCCCCACCCGCCTCCTCCTGGACGCCGAGCGCGCCGCCCTCGCTGCCCTGCGCAGCGGCTGTCTGACCGCCGCATCCGTCCACGCCAGCCTCGACGAGGCAACCGGGCAGGTAACGGTGTACGCGGTCGTCCTCGACCCAGCCGGCGGCACTCCCCTTCGCACCGTCACGGCCGGCCCCGCGGCCGATTCCATCAGCGTCGGGCAGCGCGCAGGACTGCAGCTGCTGGACGCTGGCGCCGACCCCCTCCTGAACGTACGGCGATGACCGACGCAACAGAACGAGACCCGGAGCAATCTTGGGTCCCTCCCGGTCAGCCAGCATGCGCTCTGACCTGCTCGCCATCTCCGACCGGTGACTCCGCACGCAGGCCGGACTGCTGCCTCCCCAGCGGTTTCTCCGCACGTTCCAAGGCCAGACGTCGCAGCGCCCGCTGCCTGCTCTGCTCCGTCGTCTCACGCTGAGGCGTCGGCGCGATGTCGTTGGTCTCGGGACCCGGTACTCGTCCTCGCTTCCGGGAGTCACGGGACTGGCGCTCGGTAATGGCAGCAAGCTCGGTCGAGGCCTGCAACGGTGCCCGATGAGCGCGGGCCGCTTCGACGGCTTCGAGGTAGCCAGCGGGTGGTTCTCGGCGCGGCTCGCTTCGGGCTGAAGGCTCTGAGAGGCCCCGGTATACAGGCAAGGCACCGGCCTCCGTGCCTGGCCGAGTTGTCGTCCGCCCGACTGGCCCAGGTCGCAGGATTCGGATGGTCTTCACGGTGCCTGGTCGCACCGTCTCGTTGGCCTTGCTGATGAGTCGGTCGGCCTCGAACTTCAGGTGGGTGGCATAGGCCGGAGATTCGGGCTGGAGGTCGAGGCGCCCAGTTTCGCGGTCGAAACGCACGGCCACAACGTAACGCGCCAGGTCGCCTGCGATGGCGGGCCACTGGTCAAGTACGGATCCGCCGGCGGCGGGGGTCTCCCATGCGCGGTCGGCGATCAAGCCCATGATGGCCTGTCCGAGGCCGATGGGATCGCGGCCGTCCCGTGGCACGGTGCGCGCACGGCGCTTCGGCTTCCGCGCGGTGGGCTCTGTGCCCCGCTGCCGGGCCGCTTCCTGGGCAGCGCGCAGGACGACCCTGGCAAGGTCGGCACCGGACGGTTCTGTGTTGCTGGTCATCGAGTACCTCCGTGAAGGACGAGATGGCCGGTGCCGCGAAGGCGGAGGACGTCGTCGACAAAGCCGCTGGTGAAGAGTCGGCGGGTGGTGAGCTCTCCGGCGAAGTCAAGCCAGCGCAGGACGAGCCCGTGGTCCTTCGCCGCCGTGGCCCGCAACTCCAGGACCTCCTGCTTCGAGAGGAACTCGACCTCCATCTTCTGACCAGGACAGACCTCGGCCAGAACGGGCGAAGCCAGACCAGTACGAATCTGGTCGGCAGCGGCACTGACTTGCCGCGAGAGGGCATGACTGGACGGCGCCCTCCAGGGTGCTTCCCACTCCACATGCCGCTCCCGCGCAGCGCGGCGCGAGTCTCGCCACTGCTCCACGGCGGCCTGCCTCTTGGTCTCCGTGTCGAGCACATCCAGGGCCGTGGTCAACAGGGTCGCGAGCAGCCCGGAAGGACGCCGCACGTGATCGGCTGCGCCACGGATGTGGAGCCAGGCCAGCACCTCCTCACACGACCATCCGGCGTCTGAGAGATCACGGATCACCCACGAGATCCTCGGCACGGAGGCGCGCTGCAACCACGGCACCTGCCGCACCAGCTCCGCGGCCAGCCGATACCTGCGGCCGACGCGGTTCAGCCCACGACGAGCAGTCTCCCTCTCGACCGGGCCCTTCGCGCGCTTCCCGCCTTCGAGCTTGCTCTCAGAGGGGAGGGAATTAGTACCCGCAGATTCACAGCCTGAGGAGCTACCCCCCATTGGGGTGCAATGGCCACTCCCCGAAGGCACGGCAGTAGACGCAGACTTGGATCGCCTGTGGCGGCGCCGTAGCACTTTCCGGGCAGCCGCAGCAGCGAGCCGGGCCATCACCGGCCGCGCCTCCTCCGCGAGGCCAACAGGTCGACGCTCGGCCCCGACTCCCAGCGTCCGGATGCCCAGGGCCTCGTCGAAGGCCGGCGGGATGACGCGCACGAACTCTGAGGCCCGCTTCCCCTCCCCCGCCACGCGGCCTCCCTTGGACACATACGCCAACAGCCCGGCCTCGCGCAGCATGGACAGCTGGTACTCAACCGTGCGGTTGGACAGCTCCAACTTCCGTGCCAGGTAAGGGACGCCCGGGCGGCACGGGGTGAGTTCGGCGAGCACACGGGCAACCCGGACCGTTGTCGCACCGAACTCCCGGGGGCCGTGAGAGCGCCGAGGTACGTACACGCCTGCGCCAGCTACCCAGTGGACGGCCTGGAGCCAGCTGTACCCGTCGCTCGCGACTCTTGAGCAGGTAGTAGAGAGCCACTGCTCCGGGTCCGAGACGAACAGGCGCGCAGGCATGGTGGCGACCTGAGAATCCTCATGCAGTGCTGGCGAGGGGCAAAGAGATCTCACCGGACCCTCTTTTCAGGGACCGACTCTTCCCGGCACGGCGTGGCTGCATGGTCTGCAGCCCGGTTCGCTGCTCTACTCTGCCCAATGGGGCTATTCCGGCAGGAAAGGGACGAATGCCGGTCGTTGCGGTGTACACCCAGCGGCACGCAAGCGCCTCCTGGCGAGAAAGCAGTCACATTCTCGGCGAACAGGGCATGCCTGGGCTGACAACTGGCAGCACGATGCTGCACCATGGGTTGTGCCTCAGCTTCCGATCTGCAGGCAACACGAAGCTCGCTCTGGGCTTCGGATCCTGTGGGGATCAACTCGCCCCGCGAGGCAGCGCTCCCGCTGGCCTCGTGAGGCCTTCGCTCGGGTTCCAGCCGAGCGGTGACGTGATGGTCGGAGACGGTGCGCCAACACCGTCAATGACCGGGGGCGGCTCGAAGCCCGGCGAAGCCGGCGCCGCCCTGGTGGCTACTGCATTTCACTCCTCTCCCCTGGGAGAGGCATCTCTCCCGAGGACATCCCCGAGGTCGCTCTGCTCTGGGCCTCAACACGTCGGGGCCCAAGTCGGCCGCGGAAGGCCGCCGCGCCAGACCAGCCGGAAGGCCACGGCGCGGAGTCTGTAGAGGCCAGCATGTTCCGACGCAACCCTACTGGGGCGAAAGGCTCACGGAATGCTGAATTCACGAGCATGTTGGGGACGCTGAAGCGCATAGCAGCAGCCCCCAAGTCGACCTCCGGAAAGCGGCTGGTGGCTGGCGAAGAGTGGAGTGCCGGACTCGCACACCCATCAACTCGGACGAGTTCGAGTTCGGGTAGACGCCCACGACTCCGCGGCGGGTCACCTGCCGCGGAACTGGAGGATGGGGTCCTCACGCGCGTCCGCGCTAGTTCTCATCGCCGACAACGGTCGTTGACGTTCGAAGAAGCAGACTCGAGCCTTGCCAACAGGTTGATGAGGGGGCCTTGGAGTGAGGGAGCAACCGCGATGGTCGCGGTGGATGCTAGGTTGTGCTCGCTTCCGTCCAGGTCCATGACGACTGCACCCGCCTCTCGGGCAATGACGACGCCAGCAGCCACATCCCACGGGTGGTTGCTAAGAGCGATGCACGCGTCCAGGCGGCCGGAGGCAGCCCAACAGAGGTCGATGGCTGCGGACCCCAGCATCCGAATCCGCAGAACTTCCTCGGCAAGCAGCTGAGTCAACGCGAAGCGCTGCTTGTTCTTCTCCTCGGCGTTGAGGCCCACTGCGTAGTCGCCAACGCCGACGATCGCTTCATCAAGACGGCCCGACGTCCGGGCCTGCAGTTGCCGGCCTTGAGAGACGGCACCGAGCCCCTGGGCCGCCGAGTAGCGCTCATCGAGGAACGGCAGGTCGATGACGCCCGCGACAGCATCTTGCCCCTGAACGAGCCCTAGCGACACGCCACAGAGCCTGATCCCGTGCGTCAGGTTCGCAGTGCCATCGACCGGGTCAAGAACCCACATCAGCGGACTGCCTTGAGTGCCGGTATTGCCGCCCTCCTCGCCGTAGAACCCAATCTCGGGAGTCTCCCTGTCGAGGAAAGCCCGGACGCGGTCTTCGACGGCGAGGTCGATGTTCGTGACCATGTCTCGGTCGCCCTTTGCATCCACAGCCTCGAGCGCCATTTCCTTGACGAGGCTGGCCGCCTCGTCGACAGCGGCCGCTGCGATGCGGAGCAGGTCAGTGAAATCGGTCATGCGTCCTCCCCGTTCCTTTCCCAGAGCGAGTTGAATACCTGCTCGAACGTCCTGAAGAGGCCACCTGTGGATGGACGCTTCCTGACAAGGAAGGTCGGGGAGTCGACGCCTCGGGTCTGGGGCAGGTACGGCTGAGCAACGCACAGCTGCCCATCGATCAGGAAGATGTTGAAGTGCAGCGGCTCGTCGTAGACGGCGTATTTCAGCCGGGGCGCGGCCCCGGCTGAGAGCCTGTCGGCGACGCGCTTCATAATGCTGAGGTTGAGGGCTGTGAGCGCGGACAGCTGTCCTTCTGGGTAGCCCTCTTCCTGCTCCCGCTGTTTGATGAACTGACCGTACGGCTCCAGGAAGAGGCAGTGGAGCGTGGCCCCACCTTCGATGATCTCCAGGAGCCGGGTGTCAGCGTAGGTCTGGCACAGCATGTTGAGAGACAGACCGCAGGCTCGGATTTCACGCGCATCATCGAGGAGGTCGGCTACCGAGACCTTCGCCTGGAATTCCGATCGGCTGGGGTAGATGCCCGTGACGTCGGCGAACTGATTGCCGACGATCTCAGTGAGGACGTCTCTTGGCTGCCCCTCCCCCACTCCCGTGCCGGCCTGGCGAACGATCAGCTCGGCCGCAACCACAACATCACCAGGCGGCGTCGCGTTTGCCTCCCATGCCTTGATTGACTCCTCGCTGACGGGCCACCCCGTCATGATCGAAAGCAGACCGGCGAACTCGCCACGCGACATCCCCTTGAGGCTGCGGGCGGTGGCCAGCTGGCTGCGAGCGAGTTGTCCGAGGTCAGGCCGGTAGTGCGCCCTGCTCCCCAGCTGGACGACGGTTGCTTCCTGCCCCACTTGTCCCCTCCGTATGGTCCCGTACTGCTGTCAGGCACCGAAGGCGTGATTCGCCCCCGACATGTCCTGATGATCTTCGGCCTTCAGCGGAGCAGCGTCACGCGGGTAGGGCTGGCCAACTCTCGCGTAGAGATCCATGAGCTGCGCCTGGAGCACAGCGACGATGCCACGCAACTTCCGCAGCTCCTCGTTGACCTTGTTGAGGATCTCGACATCAGTGCTCTGCAGGACGCGAATCTGAGCCTGAACTGCTTCTAGCCCTTCAGCCAACTCCAGCACAGACTGATGCTCTCCCTGAAGGTCTGTGGGACGTGCCCTCACATAGACGCCCTTGCCAGGACGCCCTTCCAGGAGCCCCTCAGCCTTGAGCTCATCCACCGCACGGCGAATGACTGTCTTCGAGACGCCGTGCTCCTCGATGAGCTTGTCGGTGGAGGGAATCGGCATCCCCACCTTCAGCTTCTCGTCGGCAATGCCCTTGCGCAGAGCGTTCATGACCCTGCGGTACTCCGGCTGTCCGACCTCATCAGCCACTGAGCGGCCTCCCGTATATGCATGGTTGTTCATGGTCCCCCTAGTGGAGCACAACCCCGTTAGGGGAACCAGCAGAACCACCACGTCAGCAGCCATTTCTTGTCTCACCTCCTTGACAGACTATACATACATGGTCGTACCTTGTATGCATGGTTGAGGCAAGCGAAGGTGACCGCTCAAGTCACTCGACTCCTCTTCCGTCACGTACCACCCCGGGTCCGGAAGGGCCCTGACCTCGGCGGATACACCGCCTCCAAGTGGCCGGCTAGGACCGGTCCCGGATGGATCAAGGCTCCTCGTGAGGCTCGCTGCGGCGGGTGGACCGGGAAAGGCCGTGCTACTTCTCAACTCCACAGTGATCGCGCGGGACTGACGCGAGAGCAGATCGGCATCGGCAGGCGAACCAAGGCCCCTGTGGGCGGCGGGTCGAACCGCCGGAGCGGGTGCTCTCCCCCCTACGCAGTGGCACGTCGCCCGGCTTCGGCTGGGTGTGGGGGATGGACCGTTCACCTGGGCTGTGCGCCTTATGTTCGTTTTGGCGGCAGCTTGGATGAGTGGAGCAAGCCAGCAGGAGTCCCAATGCGTGTGGCGGGATGAGATAGACCGCCCCCGGACGGCGACCGGGTGACCAACGTCTGGCGGCATGCCGTACGTACCGGCTCTACGAGACCACCGGTGCGGCCGCCCGTTTCACCAGAGCGTGACGATGGTGCGCTGGCCAGGGCGAGAGCTGGCGGTCGGTGCGGCTGCGGCTGTGCCGAGTTTTCCAACTTCGTTTGCAGCCCTGTGGGTTGCCTGGGCGTCGCTGGCCTGCCTCGTGGTTTGTGAGCGGGTGTGGCCGGCGGCGGCAGGGAGCGCGCGGTGCGTGTGTTCCAGATGTTCCCGGAGGCCCTGATGGCTTCTGGTTGTGCGGCGGGTGGGTCGGCGTGGAGAGAGCTACGCCGGCCTCACCCGCATTCATGTCCCCTTGTTCGTCTGACTGAGGAGGTCTGTCATGGACTGGCGTCACAACGCAGAGTGCCGCGAGGAGGACCCGGAGTTGTTCTTCCCGATCGGGAACACGGGTCCGGCGCTGTTGCAGATCGAGGAAGCGAAGGCTGTCTGTCGCCGGTGTCCGGTGATGGAGCAGTGCCTGCACTGGGCGCTGGAGTCCGGCCAGGACTCCGGTGTCTGGGGCGGACTGAGCGAGGACGAGCGGCGCGCGATGAAGCGGCGTGCCGCGCGGAACCGGGCCCGGAACGCGTCGGCCTGAGAAGGGAGTGGGCGGTGAAGCGGGATCTGAGGTGGCGGCTGATCGGCCGTCGGCGGAGGATCGCTGTCCCACCCGCCCCTGTGGCGGGCGTGGATGAGGCGGGGCCGGTGTATGAGCCGGACCTGCTGGGTCCGGTAAGGGCCATGGCCATGGTTCTCGAGCATGAGGAGCTCGGGGATGACGAGTTGCGTCGTCTGGTGGCCGGGCGGCTGGAAATCAGTGAGGTGGCCGCGGTGGGAGTGCTACGCAGTGCGCGGCGACTGCTGGAGGCCCTGCGTGAGCCGTGGTCGACCGCGTGTATGGGCGATGTGGCCCTGGCGGCACCGACGGATGCGGGGATGCAGTTGCGGGCGATGCTCGATCACGGCCGAGAGGCGGTGGCCCGAGTGGGTGCCGGGGATGACCCGGAACATCTGATGGGCCTGGCCTTGATGGTCGGCACCGAGCTGCGGGCTGTGGTGGAGAAGACCCAACCGCAGGTGGTTGCTCTGTCTCCCTTCGCGTTTGGCGGAGGGGTGGAGATCGCGTTGCCCCTCAAGCTCGCGGGTCGATGAGGGATTGATTCCGCTTAGCTAGCTAGCGAGAGGGTGCGGGCCGATTTTCGTGTGCGGCACCGACCGGGTGCCGCCGTTGAGTGAGGAGGCTTTTGGTGGCGCGTCCTGGAACGTCGGGGCCGCCTGGTTCTGGTGCAGGGCCTGGCGCCCTGGGGCCGGGTGACCGGGGTGCCGTGACGCCCCGGCTGAGCGATCTACCGGAGTGGGTTCGGTGGGCGCTGGTCTTCTTGGTGACCGGTCTAGTCTTCGTGATCGCGATTACATTGGTCAGCAACATGTACTCGGTGGTTGCGTACGCGCGGGAGAACGGGATCACGAACTGGTCCTGGGTGCCTGCAGTGGCCGCCGAGACGTTGCTGGCGATGGCGACTGCGGCCTACCTGGTGGCGCTGTTCGGGAGGATCTCGAAGATCCCGATGTGGCTTCGGCCGACGATCTGGGGCCTGTCGGGCCTGATCGTGGTGAACAACGTGGTGCCTCCGCTACTTGTCGGTGACTGGCCGCAGGTGGTGCTGCATTCGGTCGGGCCGATCTGTTACGTCGTCGGCGTGGAGATCCTGTCCTGGCTGATCGCGTCGTTCGCGCGGAAGCTGACGGGCGAGGAGCTGGACCAGGTTCACTTCGTGCACTGGTTCGTGGATCCGGGCGAGGCGTGGTTCATCGTGACGCGGAAGCGGATGTACCCGTGGTCGAAGGCGATGTGCGTGGAGCAGTACAGGCGTCTGCGCGGGTCGACCGTGAAGCGGGTGCGGCGTGGGCTGGTGCCGCGCGCGTGGCGCTGGTTGTGGTCGGGCTCGGTTGTGGCCGAGGTTGACCGTTCGGCGGGATCGACCGGCGCTTCGGTCGATGGTCGGTCGAGGATGCTGCTCGACCGTAGTGGTTCGGTCGAGGTCGACCGTTCGACGGGATCGACCGATGGTGCGGTCGAGGCATCGACCGGTTCTACGGTCGAGCCGTCGACCGCTCCTCCGGCGCCCTCGACCAAGGCTCCTTCGACCGAAAGCGCGTCGACCGGTGAGACCTCGACCGAGGTTCCGATCGAGACGTCGACCGCTGGTCTGGCCGGCGCAGGTGAAACGGTCAACCGGTCGAGCAGCACGGTCGAGCAGCATGATCGTGTGGTTGAGCCGCCGGTCGAGCCGGTGCGTCCCGGTTCGGTCGAGAGGCTCGGTGAGGGCATCTCAGCTGCGCGTTCTTCGGTCGGACCGCGGGCGAGTATGCGGCTGCCCGCTGCGGCGGAGACCCGGGGGCATCCCGAGGTGTCCGATGAGATCGACCGTAGTGGTTCGGTCGAGGTCGACCGCTCGGCGGGATCGACCGATGGTGCGGTCGAGGCATCGACCGGTTCTACGGTCGAGCCGTCGACCGCTCCTCCGGCGCCCTCGACCAAGGCTCCTTCGATCGAAAGCGCGTCGACCGGTGAGACCTCGACCGAGGTTCTGATCGAGACGTCGACCGTCGGTGCGGCCGTTCCGAAGGAAGCGGTCGAGCGGTCGAGCGGCACGGTCGGGGACGAGGAGCGGCGAGGTCCGGTCGACAAGACGGATCCGGCGCATTCGGTCGACACGGATGGGTCGCGCGGGAAGGTCGTCCAGTTGGGGCGGCGGCCACGTGTTCCGGACGAGGAAATGGTCGACCGTGCGGTCGAGTTCGCTAAGGCGCTGATTGACTCCGGGCGCCCTGCCGGTGAGATCGGTCTCAACACGCTGCAGAAGGAGTTCGGCGGCAACAGCGATCGCTGGCGTACCCGGATCTACCCGAAGGTGCACGCCCGAGTCCCTGGGATCAAGGCTCCACAGCAGCGCTCTGCAGGCTAGGCGAGCCCTCTGGCCTGCAGTTTTGTTCGCGTTCGGCGGGTTTCACCGCAGTCCCGGGATGTTGAGGCCACCCCGGGACCGCGGTGTCGGCGCCGTAGCGCCTTTGTCAGCTTGTCAGCCCTTGGCGCCAGCTCCAATCAGGTGCCTGTTTCCTCCCCTTTTTTCCCATCGCGCTGGAGCGTTCGTGTCCTCTCCTCTGGCCCCGTGGAAGCGTCCGTCGAAGCGGTCAACGACCGCCCGGCAGCGGCGTAACCGAAGGAGCATTTCATACCAAATTGCGCGCGCCGAGAAGCTCCAGAAGGCCCGCCCGGAGGGCCTCGAACGCATCGCGGGCGTCCATTGGGACCTCGTGCGCGCAGCGCTCAAGGACCTACCTCCCCGGGTGCAGCCGACGGCCTGGAAGGAGCTGGGCACCTTGCTGGAGCAGCTGGAGTCCCAGCTCCGGTGGCCGGAATCGACCCCCAGCGAGGCGGCCCGGGGCGCCCGCGACTCGAAGGTCGCCAAGGCCGAGAAGAGGGGGTTGGACCGGCGCGCCGTCGCATTGTGGGACGCGGTCCGGGCGGCGGTTAAGAGCTGGCCGGACGAGCAGCGCAACGACGTATGGAAGCGGGCCGGCGAGCTCCTCGAGGTCCATGAGTTCGAACTTCGCCGTCGAGGCCGCCATCGTGACGCAGCGTGAGATTCACAAGGCGAATTTCACATGCTCCGTGAACTTCACGGGACCTCACGCGGAGGCGCGACGCGCGCGACGCGCGCGAGATAGCAACCACTTTCCGTAATCGCAAACCACCCGCCCCAAGAGAGAGGAATGACCAGATATGCAAACCTTGGCGAACGGTGGTGCCGCGGCTGCCTGCTTCGGCCTCATCGTCGCGCTGCAGATGCTCGGACGAGGCCAGCGGACCAGGAGGCTCGCGCTGCCCATCGGGCAGTGCGTGCTGATGTTCTTCGCCTCGCTGTTCACCGCGGGCACCGGCCTCGGAATGCTCGTCAACAGCATGATCACGTGGCTGAATGACAACCTGATCGCGAGGTTCGTCGGCTGGCTCGGAGTCCCGCTGATGGTGATCGTCGCCCTGGGCCTGCTGGCCTTCTGCGTGGCTCAGGCAGCCGACGGCAATGCCAGCACACAGGTCCTCGGCGCGATCAGCCTGCTGCCGTACACCGCAGTGTTCATCCCCGGCACGGTCGGAGCCTTCATCGCCGAGGCCTACTACAACGGCGGCACCGAGTTCGCCGGGCTGATCACGAGCTGGTTCTGACCGACTTCAGCGGGCGCCCGCCAGGGCGCCTCACGAGGCATCCAGGGCCTCCGCAGCGCCTCGGACACCCACTGGGGCGTCCGAGGCGCTGCAGGCGCTCTGAGAGCCACTGAGCACCTCGCAACTCCTGCTGTTTCCCCGGGTCTTGGCACAGGCAGCGCGCCACAGCCCTTCTCTCCCGTGACCTTCTGGAAGGACCTCATGCTTGAGCTGCTCTTTTTGTGGTACTGCGCCTACGCCATCGTCGAGGGCACGCTGTCCATCGGCAGGAACATCGCAGGCAACCACCAGGCCCGAGTGAAGGCAGCCCGCAAACGCGCGGCCAAGCGCCGCAAGGCCAAGGGCAAGAAGGGCCCGGTAGGTGTGAGCGGCAAGCTCGGCGGCTACGCGGGCGCCCTGGGCACCACGACGGCCCTGGCCCTCTACGACGGGACCATCGGCTTCGGCCGTGGTGCCCAGGAGGGTTATCGCACAGCCCGCAGCAAGCGGGTGCGGCGGCAGGCGCGGCGACGCATCAAGGCACGGCGCGCCGAGCGCGCCGCCGCTGCGGCCGGAGCAGCGGAGTCGCCCCCGGCCCCCGTCCCCGGCACTCCTGCGCCGCCTCCGCCGGCCGTGCCCCCGGCGCCCCCCGCCCCGTCGGCGACTCCGCCGAGGCCTGCGGCAGGAGCACCCACGCCTGCGGCGCCGGGCCCGGTGTCACCGCCCCCTCCGGCACCCCCAGTGCCGCCCGCTACTCCTCCATCGCCTCCGGCCGCGCCGACGCCTCCTGCGGTGACTCCTCCCGCAGCGCCGCCCCCGCCTCCGGCACCCCCGGCGCCGCCCGCCCCGGTGACTACGGCACCCCCGGCCGCGCCGACCGGTCCCGTTCCGGTTCCGGTTCCGCCTGCCGCGTCGGCGGAGCCGCCGACGGCTCCAGAGGCGTCGGAGCCCGCCCGGGTCATCGCGGTCCCGCCACAGGGAGGGGGCGCCGTGGTCGGGGTGGCCGGCTCCGGCCAGGGCGGGGCGCCGGAAAATGCCCCAGCGCCTGGCGCCGAGGTGGGCCGCACCATCGTGATCAACACCCCGGAAGGACCTGTTTCCGTGCCCGAGACACCGGTGCTGACGCACACCGTGAGTGACCTGCCCTCGCTGCTGATCTGGTTCGCGCTGACGTTCCAGGACGCACAGATGGAAGCGCAGAACTCGGAGGCGGAGGCGAGCTGGATCCGCGAGCTCGAGGCGGCGTTGACCCGCTTCGAGGGCTCGCTGGCCGATGACAAGGTGCCGGTCGCGATCACGAACACCATCGCGGACCTGCGCGCCAAGATGAAGCTCCTCGACCGCGCGCACACCCTCCAGGCCGATATGGCGACGAACGCCGCCGAGGTGTCGCGCGGCAGCGCCTACCACGCCCGCGACACCTACTTGGGGATGTGGGAGGCGGTCGTGGTCGCCCGCGGCCTGGTCGCTGAGAACACTCACTTCAACTGATCGGAGGAGAACCGGTGAACCAGCCCGTCCTCGCCGCCTCGGGCGGCAACAACTACGAGCGCGCGCAGAGGATCCTCCTAGAGTTCGTGTTGCTCGTGGAGCAATCGGCCTTGGTGTGCCGACAGACCGCCGAGCGCCATTCTGCAAAGGCTGCAAAAGCAAACGAAGTTGTCGGCGGGCTCCAGGAGTTCGAGGTCCATACCTCGGTGCAGCGCAACGTCGGCGCCATCGCCGAGTCCTACGGGCAGCGAGCGAAGGCCGCTGCCGATCGCTCCGCCCAGGCCAAGGCCATCGTCGATGAGACCGCAGCGCTCAAGCGCTACCACCAGTCGCTGATGGGGCAGCTCAACACCGCCCGCCACAGCGCCGGGGTGCCCATGCCCAAGCGCGCTTTCCTCGGTGGCGCGCCGTAGCAGGCCCGCCTGCCGGGCCACCCGCGGGGTGTGGCGTGCTGATCCGGCACCCCGCACCCCGCCCACGGCCGCGCCCGGTGCACACCGCGCGCGGTCGGCGCTGCGCCGAAGGCCGCAACGCGATTCCTTCCGTTTCCGAGACTCTGGAGCATGTGGTGTCCACTGATCAGATCACCCCCGTGGTCGTCGAGGGTTTCAATGGCCTCGACGAGGGCACACCCGCCGGCGACGCCGCCTGGACGGCGGCGCTCAGCCGGTGGCGTACGGCGCATCCCGGCGAGGACGACCGTGACGAAATCCTGCGGCTGGTCGCGCTGACCGACGTTCTGCGCCGCTATAACCAGCTGCGGCCTCGTCTGGCCGAGGAGTTGGAGGCCCGGATCGCACGCGATGAGGCCCTGGCGGCGGTCGAAACGTGCTGGCAGGCGCTGCGTTCCGCACGGGCGTGGTTGGCTGCGCACCACAACTATGTGGTCGCTGTCGATGCGGCGAAGACAGCCATCGGCGTGTGGCGGGATCGAGCGTTGGCCGCCAAAGAGATCCCGTTTCTCTGGGATGCCCCCAATCGCAAGGCCGCCTACGACCGGCTGATCGCGGACGGGCATCCCGAGGTCGAGCCGCTGGGCGTGGGCAATCCCGCGACGGAGGCCGAGCGGTTGCTGGCCGAGTTGGAGCAGGCGGAGGCCCGCCGCGCGCACCTCGTGGCCAAGACGGTGGCCATAGCCCAGCGCGTTGGCGCCTGACCGCAGATCCGTCCCGGCACGCCGCACCGCGTGCCCTTTGCACCCCGATCTGCCCGGCCACGCGCAGGGCGAAGGAGTTGAGCGTGAACACCAAGAATCTGGAGTCGGAAACTGCCCGACAGGCCCGCGACCTCATGAATGCGGTGACCGCCGAACTCGATGCGGCCCAGCTGAGCCGCAGCCCGGGTGACGACGACGCGCAGTATGAGTCGAGGCGTCTGCCGCTGCGGATGACTCTTCACTTCGCACGTGGCGACGAGGCCCGCTATCAGGAGATGAGTGCAACGACGTTGGGTGGCGCCCGGGACATCGTCAGGGCCGCCCGGAACCTCATCCGCGCCGAGTCGCTGCAGCTGCACCCCGGCGACGAGATTGCCCAGTACGAGTCCCTCGACCGTCCCCTGGTCGTGTCGGTCCATTACGACTTGGACGACCTGGACCGCACCGATCTTCTCAGCTCCGACGTACTTCAGCAGGATGCGGACGTCCGCACGGACACGGCAGTCACCGAGGGCCCGGCAAGCAGCGGCCCGCCGGGCGACGATCGGGAGCCCACCGCCCGGCAGTCCCGGCGGGCATGGCTGTCCGCCTTCCTGGCCGGGTGGTCATGAACGCGTACAGGACTGCTGACACACTTCGAGCGGCTTCCCGATGGCTGCTTCCGCTTCCAGTGCCCGGCCTGCGGCGTGTGGGACTTCGGTCCCACGATGCCGCTGAACCAGGCCGTGCGGGTGTGGCTGTACGGCGGTCGTCTGCCGTCCGCAGCGCTGCTCGCCGGGGCGTGTCTGGCTTGTGAGCACGCCACCCAGCCCCAAGGGCGAGACCTGCCGGTGAAGGAATAGGCATAGAAGGTCTACGCGCGCCGCCCTCCTGACACGGGACTCCGTACGTCCAGATCTACTTCACCGGCATGCGGCGGCCGGGCAGCGTTCGTGAAAGGAACACGTACTCCATGGCAAGGCCGGATTCGATCACCACTGCCCAGGGCACTGAGGCCCTGGCGGATGCGGAAGCCGCGATGGTGCTCGAACCCGAGCGCCCGCGCCGCCGCCGCTCACGCCCGGTGCGGCTGATGATGGCCACGGGCCGGACTGTGCGCTGGAGCTACCGCAACCGGCGCAGACTCAGCCCGCCGGCTGCCGCGACCGCCCTGTACATCGCCGGTGCGGCCTTCCAGGACGCGCCCGCTGGATGGGGCGGCGCGCTGATAGCGAACGCCGCGATCGCCGCCGGTGTCTACGGACGCTGGCGCTGGCGGCGACGCGCAAACTACCGGACCCGAACCGCACAGTGGCTCGCACGGCACGGCGCCCTGCCCCAGCGCCGCGCCAACCCCATGACCCGCTCGGAGCTGGGACGGCTGCTGGCCTCCACGGGTTCGGCGGCCGCGCTCCTACAGACCGCAGCCTCCGCCGATGTGCCGGTGGGCTTCTATCTGGCATGGCTGGCAGCGACCGGAGTGCCCTGGTGGTGGCTGCGGCGGATCCGCGAGATGCCTGAGGTTGAGGACGAACTCAGCAGAGAGGAAGTCTTCAACGAGCGGCTCGGTGGCACCGGCGGTCGCCTGTATGGAGCGACGCTCACCGCGGCGGAGGACCTGCCTGGCCTGGACGGCAAGGCGTGGGGCGGCACGATCGTGCTCTCCCCGGGCCGCCAGCAGTACTCGGATGCCAAGACCGCCACCCCGATGATCGCCTCCGCCTACGGGCTGCCGATCTCATCAGTCGCGGTCACCCAACACCCCTCCGGCAGCGCCAACCTGGCCTCACTGAAGGTGTACGAGCGCAACCCGCTGGAAGACATGCCGCACTGGCCGGGTATCGAATCCACCTTCGACCCGGTCAGCGGCATCGCGCACATCGGCCTGCACATCGACAACGCCCCGGCGCTGTACCGGTATCACCGGCCCGACTGGGGCACAGTCCACGACCTGATCACCGGGTCGACCGGTTCGGGTAAGAGCGAGCTGCTGCGTCAGCTGTTCGCGATTGACCGGCACACCGGAATCTACGTCAGCTGGGGCGGCGATCCGCAGTACGGGGCGTCCTTCGAGTACTGGCAGGACCACCTTGACTGCTTCGCCTCCGGTGTGGACGAGTGCATGGGTCTGCTCGTCGCCGTGCGCGAAGAACTCCACCGGCGCGCCGAGAAGTCCAGCATCGAAACCTGGGAGGACGAGGACGGGGACGTCTACTACGGCATCGGAGACTTCACGCCGACCGTGGACAATCCTGGCCTGGTCGTGGCCATCGACGAGTGGCAGGAGGTGTGGCAGGAATATCCGGAGGCCCTCGATATTGCCGTCGACGCGGCGATCCTGGGCCGCAAGCTGGGGATCAAGCTGCGCCTGGCCTCCCATCTGGTGGGCCTGGAGGCGATCGGAACCGAGCAGCTGCGCCAGCCCCTGGTCTCCGGCAACGTGATCGCGCTGCGGAACACCTCGCGGATGACCCAGCACATGGTCAACCTCCCCGCCGACCCCTATGACCTCCCGGGCGCCTGGCCCGGCAGCCTGCTGCCGACCAGCGGTCTGGGGTATCTGTCGGGCGTCGAGGACCGCGGAGCTGTCTTCCGCTCCTGGCGTCCCCTGAACCGCAGGCAGGCAACCCGGCACGCCAAGACTGGCAACCCTCCGCAGTTCTCCCGCGAGGGGGCAGAGCGGATCGGCCCGTTCTACCTGGAGTGGCGTCAGCGCCTGGCGTCCCGCCGCAAGGGCATCATCCTCCCGGTGCCCGGCGTCACCGACCTGCCGGAAGCCCCCGCCGAGTCCGAGGAGATCGCCGGCCAGGGCCCGGCCGTCTCCACCACGAAGACGGCCAAGGGCTCTCAGCGAGGTGTGGCGAAGGCCGCGATCCTCGCATTCGTGCGCACCCAACCCACCACCACGACTGCGCTGGTCGCCGAGGCCACCGGCTGTGCCAAGTCGACGATCTCCACCACGCTCCGCAGGCTCGCGGAGGAGGGGCTCGTCATCGACTACGGCCACGGCGAGTGGGGCTCGGTTGAGTTGCGCGAGCAGATGCTGACCGCCGTCGGCCAGTAAGCACCGCCCATCCGCGGGTGAGGTGGCCCAGCCACTTGGCCCAGGCCGCCCCACCGGCGTTCTGGCACCCCCGTGGTGCTGCCGCGAATAGGAGCTTTGACACATGACCCTCGACCACGTTGGTCCTCAACTCCCGGCAGGCGACGTCGACTCCACGCTCGCCCATGTGGCGCAGGCCCGGCCGGCCGTCATGCTCGACCATCAGAACCGGTTCATCCGGGTGCTGACGCCCGCCGAGGCCGTCGAGATGTACGAGGCCCAGTTGCTGGCGGCCGCACGACGTCTGGAATCCGGGCTCGCCCCCGCCCCGCCCGTCTTCCAGATCCGTTACATCAACACACCCCCAGCCCATCCTGGGGTGCCGCAGTCCACTGCGGCACAACCCGTGCCAGCCTGGGTCAAGGGCACCTCGATGCTGCTGGTCGCGACAGGAGTCTGCGGAGCGGGTGTGGGAGCTGGAATCGGCTGGGCCGCCCCTGGCCTGAAGTACCTGGACAACGTGTTCTACGCGCTTTCCGCCGCCCTCATCTCCGGCGCAGCGCTGCTGTCCACCATCCGGACCAAGCTCTCCTCCGGCGGCTCAGATTCAGCGGTTCCCCCCTTTTCAACCCGAGCCCACGGTTCCGGGTGCAGCGGCCCCAAGAACCACCTCGTGGTCCGTGATCGCGCCCGCATGAAGATCAAGGCCCGCAATATCACCGTGCAGTGAACAGCCTCGGCTGGCTCGGCTTGCCCGTCCGGCCTGCGGACCGCGCCCGACGGCGCTGCAGGCCGGACAGGCCAACCGATCCGCACCCGCGACACACCCGCGTGTGCGCCGAACCGCTCTGCGACTTCACGCCAGAAGTACCTATGGAGCAGATCACCGCCGCTGCCGCTGGCCGCCGCACGGCCGCGAGCCCGAACCGCATCCCACCGCACCGCACCGCACCGACGTCAACCTGGCGGCGGTCGCCGTCGACTCGCAGCGTGAGATCGACCTACGTCAGACCGAACTCAACGAGGAGAACTGATGAACGAGACCGTGCCGCAGGTCAAGGTGGCCACCTACCGGGCGCCCCGGGTCACCATCACGCCCGTGACGGAGGTGATCCCGTCCGAGCCGGTGGCCGGCGCCCACGCGCCCGGGGCGTACCAGCACGTCCTGCTCGACACGGCCACGGGCGAACTGGCTTTCCACGAGAGCACCGAGCACCGCGAGCCCTGGAACCCGAGCTGGAAGGCCGTCAACGACGTCCCGAAGTCGACGTGGAAGCGCTGGCACCCGGGCAAGCTCTTCCTGCCAGGCAGCGGCCCGCACATGTGGTTCGAGCCGGTCCCCGAGCTGCTGTGCTGGACCGTCGACTCCGGCGAGTACGTCCCCGGTCACCCGTACCTCGACGTCGAGGCCGCCAACGCGCTGCTGGAGCTGGTCGCGCCGTACGCGCAGGACCTGCTGGACGGCTTCTTCGAGGCCGGGGGCGAGCTGGACTGGTCGGCCGCTTCCGCGCACGCCGGCCGCCAGCTGTGCCGCCTGACCTCCCGTCACCGCAAGGCCCACCGGCGCGAGGTCGACGGCGACCTGATCGACTTCGCCGACATCGTCGCGCGCTTCCCCCAGGTCTACCGGCCCGAGCTGCTGGGCCTGTCCCTCGATGAGCTGGCCGAGCGCTGCGAGTACCAGACCCGGTACATCGGCGCGAACGAGCACTGGCACGAGGAGGTGAAGAAGGTGTTCGGCCAGCCCTACCGCGACGGCTCCGGTGTGGGCCTGCAGGTGCTGGGCGTGCGGTCCTGGTACCGCACCATCCTCATGGACGGAGACCCCCGGCCGCCGCGCGACTTCGCCGACTGGGACGTCGAGCACAAGGCGCTGGCCGCCAGCGAGATCACCTCCCAGACAACCGACGCCGCCCTGGACACCTGGATCAAGCGCGAGGAACTGCGCGCCGGGCAGCAGGGCGTGCGCCTGTTCGGCACCAAGGAGGCCGCCTACAGCCACCGCGCCCGGCTGCGCGAGCAGGACTGGGACCGCCTCGCCGTGGTCGGCGCCGAGGTCGCCCGGCTGGAGAAGTACCTCGCCGAGCGCCGCGAGCTGGTCGCCCGCGCGATCTACTGGGGCCACGCCGACTCCGACATCGCCGGACGGGCCCGCATGTCACAGCAGGCCGTGAACAAGCTGCGCGACAAGACCGACAGCGAGACCGACCCCGCGCAGGCGTGACCGACCCCAACGCCGCGGTGGCCGGAGCCATTCGAGCTGGCTCCGGCCACCGCCTCGCCTCCCGAGAGGACCTGATGAGCACCACCGACCCCCTCGCCCTGCTGCGCGCGACCGCCGCCGTCCAGCGCCTGGACGACGAGCTGACCGTCCACCCTGGCGACCGGCAGCGCGAGCGCACGTATCTGGTGCACCGCGCCGCCCTCGCCGACCGCGCCGTGCCCGCCCTCGCCGAGGTCGAGGACCCGGCGACCAGCGAGCAGGACGCCGAGGACACCGCCCGCCGCCTGCTGGAGCACGACCGCGCCCACGGCACCGGCCGCGGCCCCGTGCCGGCCGCCGACCCCCGATGGGACACTGACGCCCGCGGCTACGCCCGCCAGGAGCACGCCGCCGCCGTCCTCGACGAGCACGACCAGGAGTACGCCCGTGGTTGACCTGCACATGAGCCCCGAGGTCCGCGCGCTGCTCGGTCCCGAGGGCTTCGCCCGCGCCGCCGAGGTCTCCCTGACCCACGGTCAGTGCGTCGTCTGCGAACGGCCGCTGACCGGAACTGTGAACATGGTGGTGCGCACGGGCGGCACCTTCACCCACGTCGTGTACGTCCACGACCGGTGCGGACCCTCCCAGGTGATCCATATGGGCGAGGACTTCACCCCGGCCGCGCCCGCCGACGGCTACGCCATGACGATGACCGCCGCCGTCCTCGACCACGGCGGCGCCGACCTCCCCGTCCTGGTCGCCGAGACCGTCGGAAAGGCGTACGTGGTCAGCGAAGGCTCCGGCGAGCTGACCAACGTGGTCGCCAGTCACCTGCTGGGCAACGGCTTCCACCTGGTCTCCCGGCTGCGCCAGGCCCCGCCGCAGGCCGCCGACTGGATCGGCGTGCTGCTGCTCGGTCACGGTCCGGCGGGCGAGGACGGCCTGCTGGTTCTCGACCCCGAAGGCGGGCAGTTCTACGCCGGGTCCGTCGACCTCCCCGACGGCTGGCTCGCCCAGGCCGCCCGCTACGGCTGGGCCGTGCTCTATGTCGGCAACGTCGGCGGGCTCGACCCTCGCGCCCACAACGGCAAGGCCACCGCCAGGGCACTGCGCAGCGCCGCCCAGGCCGGGCAGTTGGTCGGCGCCCGTATCGCCGTCGGCACGCCGGAGCCCGCCCGGACGTAACCCCGCGCGCCCACCCATCCGCCAGTGCGCCGTCGACATCGGACTACCCGAACTCGCCCGCATCGCCGGCAGCCGTTGGGCGATCGAGGAATGCTTCCAGGCCGCCAAGAACGAATGCGGCCTGGACCGGGTCCGGGTATCACCGGATCTGACCACGACACCGACACCAGGGGCCGGACCGAGACGGCGGGTGATGCGTACCCTCCTCGGTCCGGCCCCTGTGCGTTGCCGCACGGCCCGGCACGCCGGCTGCTTCCCCCGCAGCCCTGGCGCCACTGAATCCGGGAGCACAACCACCGAGGCACCAGGCCTGCACTGAATTCAACGCCCCCGGAAGGTCGAACGTGGCCATGCTTGCCACCACCTCCCATCACCCGGGCACCCGGGACAGGTTGCTCCAGCAGACGGATCGCCTCTTCGCCGACGACCGCGGCCTGGGCGTGCTCGTGGAGTACCACGGGCGGCCCGACATGTCCAAGCGGGACGAGGACCTGCAGTTGGCCTGGGCCGATGTCCTGATCGCCCTGCACCGGATCATCGGCGTCGGCGCTGCGGCCGTCACCACCTGGCTCGCCACACGGAAGGCTGGCCGGCGCCGCAGCGCATGAGCGGCGCAGTCGTGTAACTGACCCAAACCCCAACAGATCGATTGAGGACTCCCATTGTGACCGTCACCGACTTCGGCCCCGAACTGGCCTCCGACAGTGCTGAGGCGGTGTGCACGCGCTGCGGATGCACCGACAACGCGCCCTGCCCAGGAGGCTGCGTATGGGTCGCCAACAACCTCATGGTCGACCTGTGCAGCGCCTGCGCCGCCGAACCGGAAACCGCGGAACTGCGTCGCCTGGTCCTGGAGCTGGGAAGCTCCGCCCTGCACCGCAAGGCCGAGGTGATCGCCACCCGCAGCTGTCAGCCCAAGGCTGCCGAGGACCTGCTCGCCCACTCCACGACGACGTTCCTCAGCTGCGCCGTGCTGCGCCTCCTGGAATTGGCCCTGCGCCTCGACCCCAGCGGTGCCGAAGCCGTCGCCGCCGAACTCCACGAGCTGCGCGACGACGCTCCCGAGGAGCTCGACGCCTTCCTCAAGGGCCACGCCGACGCCATGGGCATGGAGCCGATCACCCACTAAGCCCGGCCAGCCCAAGCCTCCCGCCGCACCTCCTCTCAAGGAGACCTCCATTCATGAACACGACCCGCCCTTCCCGGACCGAGCTGCGTTCCCTGGGCGCCGCCACCGCCGGAAGCATCCTCGACGGCATCCCCGTCATCAGCGCCATCTTCGGGGGCACCGCGGCCTTCCGCGTCGTCCACGACCACTGTGGCCGCTCCCCCCTCGCGCTCGCGGCCGGACTGGGCGCGGCCATCACCACCTATGGTGTGGTTGAGACCCTGGTCGACGCCCGTAGGAGCGAGCTCCGGCGGGCCAGCTGCACAAGCCCCAACCGGGGTGCGGCACTTCCCACCACCGACGCGCAGATGCTAGCCCGCCTGCGGTCGGCCGCTGTTCACGCGGCCCGCGGGGACGCCGCCATGCATGCCGCGAGCCTCGACTCCGGCAGGAAGCTGCTCACCAATGAGCAGCTGTGGCAGGGGCACCCGGACGGGACCGCCACCGCTGAACTGCCCGGAGGCACCACCCTCACCTACCGTCCGGTCACGGTCCCCGAGCACAACTACGTGCGCCACACCTACCTGCTGACACGCCCGGGCACGGACGAACCGACCGAGGTGCACACCATGGCCCGGCTGGTGGACCTCATCGAGGAGGCCCACAAAGGCCCGGCCGACGCGGACACCACGGAGCCCGCCACTACGTCCGTCACGGAGGCCGAGACCGCCGAAGCGCTGGGGATCGACTCCTCGCCGCGCGAGATCGAGCTGCCCTCCGACACCGTCGGCGGCCAGGAGGCGCCCGCACCGGCAAGTGAACCGGCCGACGAGCCGCTCCCCGCACCCCAGACCAGCGCCTCGCCCGCCACCTGATCACCCGAGGGAGAAGCCATGTCCAGCCCCGGCATCACCCCGGCCGCCGGCCTAGGACAGGCCGTCGCCCTGGTACAGCAGCGGATAGCTGCGCCCCTCGGCGGAGCGCCGGTCGAAGATCCGCCGACCACCATCGTCTTCGACGAGGGCGGCCCGGTTGGTGATGGCCATTGACCTGTCCTGCTACCGATACCACCGCATCGCCACAGGGCGGCCCGCCATGGGCTGCGTTGGTATCCGGGGGCGGTGCGGTCGAAGCCGCGGCGCTGGGGCAGGCCGGTGAGGTCGTCGCGGTGCGCCGCGCGGCGCGGTCGTGGACCTGATGGGCGCCACCATCGGCGCCGCCTCGCCCGACCTCGTCGCCACCGAGGACTTCAGCACGCTACGCCGAACCGAGCCACCGCTCCCGGCGCGCGCCAATGCTCATCGGCATCGCCCACGGATGGAGCGACGAGAAAATCGCTCACCGGCTGCGCCTGGCGACCGCCACCGTGAAGACCGCAGCCCGTCTCCTGTACGCAACGCTCGACGCCGACACACGCGCCCAAGCTGTCGCCCGTGCCTGGGATCTCCGTCTGCCGAGGGCCTCACCGTCGGCCACCGCCACAACGGCTTGACCGGGAGCACCGACCCGCTCGGCTGCGTAAAGCACGCCCCGACCTCGCATCGCCCCGGGCCCTGGCCGACAGAATCGCGCCTCGTCCGTCGCACGAAAGGAGTGGGCCGCGCGCCCGCACAGCTCATGAACCGCGAAGCCCTGTCCCTACGGCTCGAGGACCATCTCCGCTCCGGGCGCGCCGCATCTGCGACCAGCTTCTACTTCACCCGGGTGGCGCCACCCGGCGGGCAAGGGCCCGCAGTGGATGCGGTGTACTTCACCGCGTCATCCCGCAGTGACGCGGCCGCCACGATTGACGTCTACCTTCTGGCTGCTGACAGGGCGGACTGGCTGGCGCACGAGCGCACCCTAACCCCCGAGGACTGGGTGTCGTACGCCACCCGCTGCTGGTTCGTCACCGCCAGCCCAGGCATTACGACGGCGGACGAGATCCCCAGCGGATGGGGCCTCCTGGTGGCCGAGCCTGCGGACGCCGAGGTCCTCTTCAGCGTGGCGAAGCGGCCGCACGCCCGGCGCGCGGTCATCGACGCCCCGTTGCTTCTGGCACTGCTGACTAACCAGCACGACAGCTACCTCCAGCGGATCGCAGGGATTCGCAGCCAGTACACGCGCCACGCCGGGCGGCCCACGCTCGGCCTCCTCCCCGGGCCAGCCACCTCTTCTACGGGACCACGGAGCACCGAGGCCCAGCCATTGAATGGGGCCTCCGGCGACAATAGTTTGCCCACCAACCCGGACGGCGCACACCTCCCCGCCGAACCTCACCATCCCGGGCACGGGCGGCCGCCAGGACCTCCGCCGGACGCAGCCGGCTTGTCGCGGCCCGCCCAGGAACTGCCTGACCACGCCTCCGACGCGAGCAGAGGGCCAGGGAGCCCAAGGCTGGTGGACCCCACCGGGGTCGGTCCTCAACAACATCCGTGAGCTCTACATGCTCACCTGAACCCGCCGAGAACCATGACCTATTACTTCGACGACCCCTTGGTCGATGTCACCGCCCACCAGCTCAAGACCACGCCGGCTGGGCAGTCCACCAGCCTTCTTGGTTGGCCCACACAGCTGATGACAGCCATGTGTTCCTGCGGGCACTGGCACAACGACAAACCCTGGGAGCTCCGCGTCCACCTCGAGTCGTTCGACCAGCACATGCACGAGGTCCAGGGGCACGCCCACGCCACCGCCCGACTTGCCGAGCGACTGACCCCCAATCAACTCCGGCTCGTAGTCCTGGTCCGCGACGGTGCCGTCAAAGCGACTGCGGACGGTCCTAGCCTCAGCCACTGCGCTGAACCGGCCTCGGGAATGGGCGACACAGCCGCAGCCCTGGAGCGCTTGGCCGTCGACGGGTGGATCGTCCTGCCCACAGACACAAACGCCGCGCTGACTGCGGAAGGACTCATCGCTCTCCGCAGTCAGCAGCTCCGGTCGTAAGACCGCAGATCTCGGGCTGGACGAGCCCTCCGGGACACACCGGTGAGGCTTATCCCGCTCCCCAGCCCGGCCCGCACCACCGCTGCATCCACGTCAGCGCCCGGTCCGAGATTCATGGCCTCTGCCCCACCGGACACCATCATCGGCAGTAAGGACGCCCATGCCCAGGTTCTCGCACCAGATCACGAACCCGGTTACAGAAACCGGCGACCTCGACCTCCACCATCGGTGGACACCGCACAGTTCTGTTTCCTGCCCTGCCGAGACCTCTCAGATCAGCGAACTGCGCTACAGGGGGGCAAAGCTCCTCGAGGCCTGTCTCCCAGACCCGCACGCCTACGACCTCATGGAGGGCGACGCCAAGTTACTCATCACCGAAGTCGCGACCAACGTCCTCGTGCACGGCGAGGCACCCGCTCTCACCCTCACCCTGGCCACCAGCGGACGCGCCGTGCGGTTCTCCATCACTGGCCAGACCAAGGCGCTCCCGACCCGAGACGCCAGGCGCTGCCCGAGGCCCACCGCTGAATCCGGCCGAGGACTGATCCTCGTTCAAGCCCTGGCGGCGGCCTGGGGCGCTGACCCCCACAACGGTGTCTGGTTCACCCTGACCATTCCTGAGGCCGTTAGTGAACCCCGCGCTCTAGCCTCCTGACCTCAAAGAACACACGAAACTCGCTGATCGAATGCCAGTGCGAGATGGTCTCTAGGCGGGATACCGTGCCCCCAAGCACCTGAACGAGGGGGGCCGCATGGGGGCCATCGCCAAGCACAAGCACATCGGGCGGCCGCCCGGGATCCGCACAGGAACCGACGGCCTTACCGACCGACAGCGAGATGTCCTTGCCTGCATCACAGACTCAGTCCGACGGCGGGGGTACCCTCCGTCGATGAGGGAGATCGGCCAGGCAACTGGCCTCTCGAGCACCTCATCGGTTGCTCATCAGCTGATGACGTTGGAGAAGAAAGGCCTGCTCCGACGCGACCCGCACCGGCCGCGCTGCTACGCCCCTGTTCAGGCACCTGAACCCGATCCGAGCGACGCCGAGCTCACTGCCCGGGCGGCAGAGGCTGAACGCGCTGCGGCTGTGACTGAGGTTCCTCTCATCGGCCGTATCGCCGCCGGCGTCCCGATCAGCGCAGTGGAACATGTGGACGCCCTTCTGCCGTTGCCCCGGCAGCTCGTGGGGCATGGCGACCTCTTCGCCCTCACCGTCGTCGGCGACTCGATGGTTGGGGCTCACATCACCAGCGGGGACCAGGTCATCATCAGGGCCCAGCAAACTGCGGAGAACGGCGAGATCGTCGCTGCAATGCTCGACAACGAGGCCACGGTGAAGCGCCTGAAGCTGGACCGTGAGAGCGCCTGGCTGATGCCGGAGAATAGTGCCTTCGCTCCCATTCGAGCTGACCAGGCGACGATTCTGGGAAAGGTCGTCGCTGTGGTGCGCAGCTTGTAGAGAGCCACCCGGCGAGCGGCGACAACCGGACTCTGGGGCCCAGATGCTCGAGGCGCTGTGCGCCGCGGCTACTTCAGAGGCCCTTCACTGGGTGTGCAGGGACAGTGTCCCTGCACACCCAGTGAAGAAAAACCGCAGGTCAGAAACCCGGTGGGCTCTGCTGTTCACCTTCCTAGGGACAGACAGGGGCAGAGTTCCCAGTATTCGCAAGGGACTGGGCTCGGGGGGAGCCTTGCTCAGAAGAGCATCCCGTTCTCCTCCGCTGACTGGGTCGGCCCCTCCTTCGCCTGGGCAGCAGTGTCCTCTGGCGGCAAGGCCCTGCCGCGGGCGCGATCTGTCAAGGTCCCTACCACCCGAGGCCTCACCGTTCGCGGGTCGACAGCCTCCGTCGGCGTCGACTCCTGGAACAGAACCCGCTCACCAGCAGCCTCGCTCTCGCTACGGTCTCTCGGGGTCACATAGAAGACCCGCCGTTCCCACCGACCAGAACCAAGGCGGGCAGGAGGCTCCGCTTCGGGACGCAGGTTGGCGTATCCAACGATCCGAGCATCCCAGGTGATCCGGGGCACACCGCGCTTCTTCGCGGTCTTCACCAGATCCTGGCGCACGTAGTCGTACCTCGCCATGACGGCCTCCTCCCCCTCTACCCAGACGATCTCCACCTCGTCGGTGATCTTTTGCGCCAAGGTGTCGGACATCGACGAGACCCCTTCCTCGGTCAGGGCGTGATGACGGGGCTTGGGGACAGGCAGCGTGGAGGGACACTGTGTGCCCCTGGACGCGAAACTCTGTCCCTGCTCAGAAAAGACCAGGTCAGACGGCATGTCAGCAGGCATTGAGGGACTCACAGGGACTCTTAGGGACAGATTCTCTAGCTTGTCGGGAGAACAGGAAGGCGTTCCAGAACGAAGACATATAGGGGAAGCGTGTCCCTGTGTGTCCCTGATCCGGCGGCCACAGTGCCTCTGACCAGGTATTTTTCGCTCGTGAAGCGACGCAGGACGTTTGTCCCTGGCTCATCACTGTGCCCCTGCCCTCTCGGCTTCTTCTTGGGACCCCTCAATGAGACCAATACCCACGTAGTACCGCCGGCCGTTGCTCTTCGGCATGTCCTTCGCGCTCTTCATCTTGGCCAAGCGCCTGATGGCGTTGCCGAACTCCCGAACCGGAACGGGCCGCATGCCTGCGGTGGTGCACCACGCCTCGTAGGCCCGCCGCAGCTGGGCCTGCTCGGCCCGGTAGGTGTTGTGAGGGCCAACCACACAGCAATCGCGGACGAACTGGCCAACACTGTCCTCGCTCTCCTCGTAGTCCTGTGTTGCCAGCCGGACAGAGCCAGGGCCTTTCAAGTTACGGTCATCGCCGTCGAAGTACGCGACGGCGCCATCGATGAGCCACTGAAGAATGCCCGGCCCCTCCTTGGAGATCATCTTGGCCGCGAGGTTCTCCACCACGTCCTCGTCTCGAACCGTGCGCGCGAATAGGATGATCCGCATACGGCGCCAGAAGGAGAAACCACCGGTCTCCACCGTGGGTCGGTGATTACCGATCAGCCAGAGCTTGTGAGTCGGGCTGAAGGTGAAGAAGTTCTGCCGCATCCTCCGAGCCTTGATCTGATCCCCGCCAGTGAGGAGCTTCATCTTGGCCTCGTCGAACTTCGCTCCCGGGTCAATCTCACTGCAGAACACCAGCCGGCGCCCCTGCAGATCCGCCATCTCTGTGGGATGGTCCGGGTATAGCGGAGCCATGAGGAAGTTAGGCGGGGCCGTATCCGCGTACTCCCCGAGGATCGCCAGCAACACGGCAACGAGCACGGACTTACCGTTCTGCCCCTCACCGAACAAGAAGGGCATGATCTGCGCGTCGACATCCCCGGAGATGCTGTAGCCGCACAGGCGCTGCAGGTAGGCGATCATCTCGCGGCCCTCGGCGTCGTCCCCGAACGTGTCGACGAGGAACTTGTCCCACATCGGCGTGGGCATCCGCCGCGGCCCCACCGTCGTGGAGCGCGTGTGGGCCTGATCGCGGCTCGGCTCGATGAACCCACCTGTCCGCAGGTTCGCGATCCCTGCCGGCGTGCACAGGGCATAAGGGTCGGCATCGAGCTCATCAGACTCGAGCATGAGATCCGGCAGACTCTCCGCAGTCGCGATGAGTGCGCGCACTCCCGCAATACTGAGTGACTTCCTCCTGTGCTTTGCCAGATCTCTGTCCGGGAACCGGACAAGGGAATTCTCCCGAGGGTCCGGATAGGGCATCCTCTCAGCCATCTGAAACACCGAGTTCTGGATCGCTTTCGCCTTCGCATCCAGTTGCCAGCGGTGCCCCGCCCACTTGTACCAGCCATGCTCGGGAACGAACCGGTACTCGTCGCCGAAGACCTTGAGGAAGAGGTTGGCCATGCCCCAGTCCGTCAGCGAGGACGGAAGGAGCACTTCAACGGGCGCGGCCTCGACGGGGGTGTCGGGCCCGATGAGTGCATGAGCCGCAGCTGTGGCGCTGTAGGTCTCCGGAGCCCGGCTCGTTGGCACAGACCTGCTCGTGGTGCTCATCAGCGGTCTTTCGGAGTGAGGGGCTGGCGCTGTCCCGCGACCAGTCCAGATTGAATGATGCTCAGTGCCTGTCGTTCGCGCTCTGGGCGGGCGTGCAGCGCGGCCTCCAGGAGCGCGGCCTCGGCGTCGGCCTGGCTGGCGATGAACCCTGCAGCCACCAACCCACCGAGTGTGTAAGCGGCCCGATTCACCTTGGAGTGCCAGCCGCTGCCCTCACTGAGTGAAGCGCAGTCTGCCACGTCCCCCAAGCAGGTCGCAGTAACCCTCGCCGCCCACGCGCTAGTTGTCGCAGGAGAAGTCGTGGCCATCCGAGCCCGATTGGGCACGCGCGGATGTCGCTGAGCCGGCGGTCTGGTCGTAAGGAGATGCCCTGTTCGCTCAAGCGCACCCGCTAGCCATCCAGGCAACCGAGCAGGCTGCCTGCAGGACCCCACCGGCTCGTATCCTCCAGCAGCGACACGGGTTCCTGGCGCGATGATGTAGCCGCCGTGAGCACGTACGTCCAACTGCCACCCCAGCGCGACGCCCTTGCGGTTGCCTCCCGTGGAGCACCGCCACGTAGTCTGCCGCGGCGTGCGGAAGTAGAGGTGCATCCCGCCGCTGGGTGTGCGTACGGCCAATGTGCGCTCTCCGTCACTGAAGTCCTCGCCTTCGAGAGACTGGCTCAGGACGCGGAAGGCGTCCAGACCATTGCGCACCGCCCTGAGGTGTTCCTTGGGTACGGAGAAGGCAGGCAGCACGTGTGAGAGCTCGGAGGGCGGTGTGTCCGTGTGACAGTCCAGGTCCACCACCAGCAGCTCGGCCGGCCCGGTAGAGATCCCGACGCCCATGCGCGGGTTGCTCCCCCACCACTGCTCAATCAGTGCGGGCTCTCGTGTTGCCGCGTGGAAGCCGTGGCACCACAGTCCCCGAGCCAGGCACTCACACTCTCGCACCTCATGCGGTACGTGATCGGGGTGACTGACGCGGCAGCGGGAGCACCCGGGCATCGGAATCTTGCCCATGGGCTGCAGCGGGTGCACAGGCCATCCCTGGCGCGCACACCAGCGTGCGATGTCGATGGGTTCGGCAGCTTTCATCGAAGTGAGAGCCCTGCCATGCCACGGAGTTGAAAGCGGGACACGGCAGGCTCGCTTGGCCACTGAATGAGGCGGATCGCCGTCATGATCACCAGCTCACGAATGTCGAGGATAGAGAGAAGGACGGATAGTCGACCTGGCGAAACCGGTCAGTCCGTGATCTGGCTGGTAACCTCAACGGCACCAAGCGGAGGCCCAGCCTGCGTGAAGGCACCCTCACTGTTTCCGGCAGATGAGGGTGCTTTTTTTATGCCACGAGCACCCCCCGGTCTGGCGCCTCGTCTGCGGCACCCGGCACCGCCAGTGCCCACTTCCCCAGCGGCAGCAGCACCAGATGCTCGGTGGCCCCTCCCGTGTGCATCCACTCGGAAACCGCCTCAAGGGCCGCGGTGGCTTCACACTTGTCCGGGTACACGACGACGGTGGTTCGGGCATCGAACTCGCCTGAGTTCAGAAGGCCCCGCACCGTCTCGATCAACTTCCGATCGCGCTCCTGTGCTGCCGCAGTCCACTCACCAGTCTGAGCCCGACGATTGGTCGAGCGCGTAGCACCAAGAGCATGAGCACATCGGGCAATTACAACGTCTGCCCCAGTGAGCTGCCGTGCCGGCGGCAACAAGCCGATCCGGGAAAGATTCCGAAGAGTCTGCCGACCGACGCCAGATTGCGCGGCCACCCAGTGCTGCGACCGGGGCTGCCGCAGCGCCGCCACATCGATCATCAACTATCCCTGGTACTCGAAAGCGGGCCGGCTCCCAGAATCCCTTGGGGAACCTCTCAACAATCCCCGCACAGGTGCGGGCCGCGACCCGGGTGGACGAGCCTCGACCACCGGAGCCGCGACCACACTTAACTCCAGTCCCGGCACCTTGGTCAAACACGCCCCACCCGACACGCCGCAGACGAGCAGACTAGTGGCCGCTTCACACTAAATCCCCAGGTCAGGAAGAGCCCCCCAAGGTACCCACGGAGCCCCAGGTACGCAGTCCTGCCACCCGCCCCGACAGGTCTGCCCCTTCGATGTGGGTGACCCTCGGCCAGCACTACCCAGTTAAGCTCAGGCCCGGCCTAGACTTCGGTCCACGATCACCGCTGTCGTACGTCGTGGAGGCCCGAGAACTCGGCATTGGAGTACCCCTTCAGCTGCGTCTCGGCCCAGGCCGACCTCATCGCAAGGGGGTACCAACCTGTGCACAAGCAGATATCACCCACTCCCCTCCAACGCCTGCTCATCGCATTCGTGGTCGTGGGTGCCCTGCTTGTCGCCGGCATCGCATTCGTCGGCTCCTACGCTGCAGTTCACCAGCTTGCGAAGGCCAAGGGCTTCGGGGCGTTCTCGGTCGTGTTCCCCATCGGCATCGACTGCGGCATCCTCGTCGTTCTCGCCCTGGACGTCCTCCTAACCTGGCTTCGGTGCCCTTTCCCACTGCTGCGCTACACCGCATGGCTTCTGACAGCCGCGACCATCGCCTTCAACGCGGCACTCCTCTGGCCGGACCCGTTGGGGACCGCCATGCATGCCGCCCTCCCTGTGATTTTCACCGTCTCGGTGGAAGCCGCCCGCCATGCTGTCGGCAGACTCGCTGACCTTAGTGAGGCGAGACCCTTCGAGAGCGTCCGTCTGTCCCGCTGGCTCCTCTCCCCCGTACCCACTTTCAGGCTCTGGCGCGGCATGCAACTGTGGAACCGCCGCTCCTACCAGACAGCCCTCACCGCAGAGCAGAACCGTCTCGTCTACATCGCCAAACTCAAGCGACGGCACGGTTCCTTCTGGCGTTTCAAGGCGCCAGTCGAGGAACTCCTCCCCCTCCGACTAGCGGCCCTCGGGGTACCACTCCCCCAGAACTCCGAGCCAGCGAAGCCGGAGACCGCTCCCCCAGCCGCGCCACAGCCACCACGCCACGACCTGGCAGTCAAGCGGCTTCCTCCGATGGCGCGGCCTGAGCATTCCGCTAACCCCAGGAGCGACTCCCCTCCTCCTGCGCGTGATGCCCGAGCGCCGATGCCACCGCTGACCTCTGATCATGCCATCGCCGCAGGGCCGCCGGTCGGCGAAGCAGAGGGGGTAGGCGGGGCACCGCCCTTCTTCGGCACGAGGACGCCAGTGGAACCAGCCATCGCGACGTCCGCTGCTGGTCCCTCGCCGCTCATGACGGAGCCTGCGGTTCAGCCCGAGCTCGAGCGAGGGCTTGGGGCCGTAGCAACCCCGAAGGCGGAGACAGGACCGAAGGCGCGGGCGCGGAGAGAAGGCAGCATCGTCGGTAGCACGGGTGCGACGCGGGCCGAGGCCATCTATGCCGTGTTCGCCGGCCTTACAGACCGGGCCGGAAAGTATCCCAGCATGCCCGTTCTATCGAAGGTCCTGTTTGAGGAGCATGGCATCACGGGGAGGAAGGGACGGCCGATGAGTGCGGAGAGCTTGCGGAGGTATCGCCCCGAATGGATCTCCCGCTATGAGAGGGAGACGGTAGGCGTGGCCTCCTAGGCCGTGAGGAGTGCGCCCCGGTAGGTCCCGCCCCGGCCATAACGCCCGCGAGCACATAGTGCGTTTGTGAAACCTGTTGTTTTCAGGCCTACTGACATAGCAGTTCAGAGCCAGCAGAGGCTGGGCAGCAAGCGCGCTCTCTGTCGTCCACTTCATCCAGCAGCGCCGCCATCGGCACCCAACGACAGCAGGTGCCGGAAAGCTCGCTGGGCCTGGTCCACCAATGGACCAGGCCCAGCGAGATGTGCCGGGTTTCGTCGACGAAACCCCTACGCAGCGAGGCGCATGTCGCGTGCGATGACCCTCCCAATCGCGTCGAACTGCTCCACGATCAGCGGATCCTGCCCCTGCATCCAGTAGTGGATGGGCTCCTGCGCCTTGACGCTCTCGGCGACCTGCACATTCTCAGAGACGTACGGGAGGAGCATGTCGCCGTAGAAGGCTTTGAGCTCCTCGTACATCTCCATGTAGAACTTGCCGCGGTTCTTCACGTAGCCGTTGAAGAGAATGTAGCGGAGATCCGCAGCTCCACCTGAGAACTCGAACTGCTCCTGCGCCGTGGCGATCAGTGCCTTCAGGCCATGCAGGGTGTCGTCGTCCTTGGTGTCCGGCTTGACGCAGCCGACGACATAGTCAGATGCGCCGAGCTCAGTGAGTTCGAGTGTGTCGAAGGTACCCCGACTGTCGATGAGGAGAACATCGAGAGTGCCTGCAGGCAAGGCCTCGATAGACTTCCTGAGCCAGTGGAGTCCTGCCTTCGATCGCGATCCAGGGCGGCCCGCGTTGCGAATGTCCTCAGAGGCGATCGCCATGTCACGAGATCCGAGGATCAAACTGACGTTCGGAATGACTTCGAAGCACTCATCGGTGTCCCAGCGCTCGTCGTCCAGGAGCTCATTGTTGTCGCCGCGCGTGACGGGCACGATGCGCGTGCGCGCGGGAACCATAGCGTCCTTGAGCTCACACTCGCCTGTGAGAACCCCGTAGATGTTGGGCATCTGGGCAAGGCGCGAGTAGGTCAGCTCCGTGCGCTGGGGGTAGTACTTCCTGTTGGTGACGCCGTATCCGAGGTAGGTGGAAGCGGCCATCGTCTGGTCGCAGTCTGCGATGCCTACCTTGAGCCCTTCTTTGCCCAAGCTGACCGCAGTGTTCACGACGTCGGTGGTCTTCCTCGTTCCACCTCCCTCGTTGGCGTAGTCGACCACGAGCGGGCCGTCCGGGTAGAGACGCCGAGTGAGTGGCAGCTGCGGAGGCAGATCGATGGGTGGGCGGGACGGTTGAGTCACGGACGCTCCAGAGCTCAAAGTTTCGCTGACGAAATCGCCTCAAGGGCTGACTGGTATCCCGTGACGTCGTAACCAGCACTGTCATGAAGGTGCTTCAGGTAGTCGGCGGCACGGGCGTCAAGGTGGTCCCCGACGCTGCGCAGGTGCAGCTCGTCGGTCGCGAGCGCGACCGCGTACGCCATCGTGAGGACGTCGCTGTCGTCTGCCGCTTCAAGAGCTGCAACATACCGGAAGCGGTCGCCGTCCGTCAGCCCGACCTGCTCAGCGATTTGTGTAGCGAGGTCCAAGGCCTGCTGTGGTGTCTCCAAGAGCGTGTGCACAGCGATCCTCCGCGTGGCGGCATCTGGGGTGGACCACGTGGCAGAAGACAACACCTTCGTGCAAGCCTGCAATCGCGCGTTGACGTCCTGCTCGTCGACCGCATCAGCATTACCGACGGGCTTGTCGGCGTCCGCAGACGAAGGTGAACCATGTGCAGGCGGTAGACCGCTGTCGGAACTCTGCTGAGCCGGCACTCTGACGTCGTCGGTACGAACAGTTTCGTCGGCGAAACTCGCGGGGGTCGCCGGCTCGAGAGCCGCAGGCGGCGGCGCGATCTCGCGCTCGTCAGCCGACTGCTGCTCTCCATCATCCGGTGCGGTCTCTGTGCTCCGCTCCGCAGGCTGTTCTGGGGTGTCATCACCTTCAGCAGGAGCAGATGACACCGGGCCCCCTTCCGGGAGTTCGGCGATCTTCTTGACGTCGGTCGCACTCGGGTCAGGGGCCACCGTCTGGGATTTACCCAGAAGGGTGTCACATGCGACCTTCGCCGTGACCTCGTCCTCCTGCATCAAGGTCCAGCCTCGTTCGATCAGCTCGGGTTCCTTCAAGCGGCTCACCAACGTGTAGGCCGGCTCCAAACCGATCTTGCCTTCGCGGATCGCCCGCCGCAGAGGACCGTCCTGCAGCTCGAGGAGCTTGATGCGCTTTGAGATGTCGGAACGCCGCTTGATGCCGCTCTGAGTGCTCTGCTCTCCCCCGAGCTTCGCCAAGATCTCGTCGTAGGTGAGATTCTCCTCCCGCCGGATCCGATCAAGAAGCATCGCCTCCTGAATCGGGTCCCACCCCTTGCGGAAGTTGTTCTCGCTGAGAAGGACGAAGTCTCCCTTCTCCAGGAGTGTGTCGCGCAGCACGACAGGCACGGTCTCGGTGAGGCTCTTATTGCCGAGGAGAGCCCTGTAGCGCCGCTCACCAGCCAGCAGGACCCACTCGACCTTCGGGCCGAAAGCGTTCGCGTGCTCCGGGTACTTCGCGGTAAAGGCGTCCACCGAGCAGACCGCCGGGTCCTGGATGAGCTCGGTGTTCGCGACGTTGTTCTTGAACTCCTCAAACTCGTCAGTCTCGTACTCCCACTCCTCACGCAGGTTGCGAGGATTCGCAGCAATCGACTCCAGGGGAGTGAGGAATCGCTGACCTTCCTGTCGCCGGTTGAACTGTCCGCGGGGAGCCATGGAGGGGTTACCTGAGGCAGGTGCTCCTGCCGCTGCTGGCCGCGGCGGGGGTGCTGCGGGGACCTTGTTCTTCCTGTCGCGTGGCATGCAGACTCCAAGCTCGACGTGATGCGGTTCGCCAGAACCATAGCGTGTTGATCACGACGTCTGCGGCAAACCGCCCTGGCTTGGCCTCGCGAACTTCGCATACCGGTTGCTACCGGGTCGACTAAGGAGGGCAGCCAGGGCTGTCGGGTTTCGCCGACGAAACTCGCCTGAGCGAGGGCGAAGCACCACCTTGCACTGGCTGGAAACAGCAGGAGAGTCTCGATGCCTGGGACTGGGTTTCGTTGATGAAACCCGACCCCAGGGAGCGTGGACACGCCCGAGATCGGAGGGCTGCGTGGACTCTCCCGGGAGCGAAATGACCGCGAGGACAGGCTGCGAGGTCGGAAGGCTGGCAAGGTTTCGGCGACGAAACTCGCCCCTTGGTGACGCTGTCACTGACCCGCTGCAGGTCGATTGGCTGGCTAGAAGGGAGGTGCGGTGTTCGTGTTGTCTCGACACCTATGCGGCATGGGCCTAAGCAGGGCTGTGCGGGTAGAGGTGCACGAGGGCCTGCCAAGAAGCGGTCGAGATCGCGGCTGGATCCAGGTCGCGCCCACGGAGTGCATCGTCGCCTCACCGCCCTATCGCAGTGACGTGCTTCAGCGGGTCCCAGGTGTGTGAGCCAAGAGAGGCCGCTCAATGCGCGGAGGTGTCGCTACTGTCCCGTCTCACCGAAAGTTGACCGTTGACAGCTATGTCTAACCGCTCTCCGCACAACAGCTTGTGCGCTCTTGGCTGGCGGACAGCTCGCCAATGCAGGTCCGTGACGGAGGCGCCGGCCAGCGAGAGCTGCTCAGGGCTGCGCAGAAAAGGGGGCCGAGCGGATCAGCTTAGTACCCTCTGACCAGGCAGGCCGCAGTACGGTCCCCTGGAAGAGCACTACGAGTCGGGCCAGCACCGCGCCCCGGATGGCAGTCCGGCTGGAGCGAGACAAGCGCTCAGGTCGCGCGGTCGCGTCGCCGGACGGGCACGCTCTCCCGGTGGTCATCGATGCTCCCTTGAAGTTCCCCAGGTCCATCCGGGAGCATCTCTCCATCTCGGTGCAACCGGACATAGGCGCAGCAACACGGCGGGCTCAGACCGAGCGGTCCAGCCTCGTCATCGAAGCTGAAGTAAATCAAAGTCCGATGAGACAGGACAGCTGTCGCTGAATGTCCTGCGAGTGGCTTCCGAGATGCGCTTGGAGTTTCGTCAACGAAACACCAAGCGCACCAACGAACGGATGCCAATGATGCGGGTCTTGCTGCCCTGTCCTCTCATTTGACGAGAGCGGTTGGTTTCGCCGACGAAGCCGTGGCTGTTCTGCTTCCTGGAACACGCGGAGGTGGGAGGGGCAGCTAGGCCGTCCGACTCCAGGAGCAACTGAGCAGAAAGAGCCATTGACCTGCGGTTTTAGCGTGAGAGAGGGGGAGAGGTGAGAGAAGTTTGGGGGAGTAGCCGTAGCCCCCCGGCAACAGAGTGTCGCCCATTCTCAAGGACCCTCATGGGGCAGAAGAAGACTCCCAAGCGGCTCCGGCCCACGCCTGCAGACACCAGGCGCGTCATGGCACGTTTCGAGAAGCGGCACAGAACAGCCGATAATCCTCGACGGGATGAGTTCCCCGATCTCGAGGCCCCAGGGGCCGAGCTCGCTGTCGTCTTCTTCGCACGTAACCATAGGAAGGCCCTCCCACGCCTTGCCCGGCGTGCAGAGGCCATCGACCGCCTGGTCCTCATTCAACAGCTCCGACTCCTACTCGATCGCGAAGAGCTAGCTGCGCTCCTGGAGGGAAGCGAAGCCGGAGCCACCTGGCGGCAGATGGGTGATCCCTTGGGTATTACCACGAAGAACGGCACCGTCCAGCGGGATGCAACGGCTACGGGTCGCCGTGGAGCTCGGGCCGGCAGCCCTGCGAGCACCGTACGTGCTGCGAGCACACGAGAGAGGCGAAGCCGAGGCTGAGGACAGCCGCAGCAGCTGGGTCGCTCTGAACCATGAACGCGTCCGCCGCGCCTCCACTGAACTTCTTCGCCACCGAGAAGGGCTAACGGCCGACGATGAGGCCGACGAGTGGCTCAATGACCTAGGGGAGCTGCTCGATGAACCAGTAAGCCCGACCTGCGAGGCAGGCATCATCACCCATCTCCGCTTCGCTGTGGAGGAGATCGATCGCGTTGCCGAGGAGGTCGACGAGATGCCTGCACGTACCCCCGAAGCCAGAGTGGCGCTAAAGACCGTGCGTCGCCTGATCGGCGGGTATAGACGCCGAAACGATCCCTGAAGTGGAATCACATGGCTTCCCTCGTCTGCTGGCGCTCGGCCCGGGCGCGGGCAAGAGCAAGGCGGTGTGTCCGTTCCGCCTGCCGCCGCCGCAGCGCCTCTGGGCTCCGCTGAGGAGGCTCCTGCGGCTCTGGCGCCCGGAGCGTGTTGCGAGTCGAGGCGAATGGGTCAGGTCCCACGTCGTCCATGTCGGCCTGCGGCAACCGAAGTGCGCGCAGCGCTTCTCGGGTACGGAGATACTCTTCGGACCCGGGTCGTCGCACGGATGCCGTAGTCACGGTGGGCTCGGCCTCCGAAGCAGCCGCTAGTTGAGGCGTCTCCCCGCTGGCTGTTGCTCGAGCGTCCGGCAGAAGCACTTTCAGCCCTCTCACCTGATCGCCCGCAGCCTCGGCAAGAACATCCAGTAGTCGCCGCTCATGCAACCGTATGTGCGCCGCTGCGGCCCGCGTCAGGGGCCGCAGAATCAGGAGGCGTTGTTGCACGTCGAAGCCTGCAACCACGGCATGCTCTCGGAGCCCGGGGAACAGCTCGGTCCAGAGATTCCGGACTCTCTCACCAGTAAGGCCATCCAACCAGCCATGACTGGTTGCCAAGGAGCCCACCGCTGCGCCCAACCCCACTGGGTCACGTCCGCTAGCGGCTTCCGATGACCGCGGAGGTCGCCGGCGTGTAGCGGTGGGTGGCGCGGAGCGGGCGGTGGCGATCCATTGGCGCAGTGCTATTCGGGCTAGGTCGGGACTGGAGGTCGTGCTGCCCTGTTCGTTGTGCCACGCGCCTGATGTGCCCGCGGGGGAGTGGCTGGCCGCGTCGCTGTCCAGGGCAACCGGCGAGGTCGCTGCTCCCGTCATGAGACCTCTGCCCCTTTGAGGGCAAGTGCCGCCTCGAAGGCAAGGGCAGTGGCACCCCAGTCGCCCTCAGGGACCGGCAGGTTAAGGCGCGTGGCCGACAAGATGTCGAGATCGAGCACGTCCAACCCGTTATGAGCCTGCTGCTGGGCGAGCTTGGCCCGGCCTTGGCGGATGCCGTCGGCTACGAGTGACACGAGCGTGCTCGGTAGATGATGCGTGTCGTGGCGGTAGCCATAGTCGGCCTGACGGTTACGCCTGGACCTCGCGGAGTCACGGTCTGCCTCGACAGCGCGTTGACGACCGGCCTCCGTCGGCCAGATGACAGTGGCGCCCTCCAGCCGACGGGCGAGAAAGCCAGATGGGCGGGTGACGCGTTCTGGAGAGGTCTGGAGATTGAGCCACGCTACGACTTCGTCGACTGTCCAGCCAGCATCTGCAACTGCGCTGACAACCCAGGCGATGCGGGGGAGAGCAGCACGGTGGAGCCAGGGGACGCGCTCGATGAGCTGTGTCGCCAGCCGGAATCGTCGGCGTACTGGGGAGCCTGAGAGGCGGGGAGAGTTCGGTGGTGTGGTGGAGCTGGTTCCCTTCAGAGGGGTACTAGTAAGTCCCGCAGTAAAAGATCTACCTGTAGTACCTCCCATTGGGGTGCACGGCCTGCGGCGACGTCGGAGCCAGCGCTTGGCCTTCGTGCCCAGCTTGCCCAGGAGCTTGCGCCCAGGCGCCGGGCAGCCGGTCACCCGCCTCTCGAACCCGAATCCGCTCGTTATGACACCCACAGCGCGATCGAAGGCAGGAGGGATGGACCGGCGGAACTCCGACGCCAACGGCGACATCCCGCGTCGACGGGTCCCCTTGATCACGTAGACAAGGAGACCGGTCTCGCGGAGGCAGTTGAGGTGGTACTGGACGCAGCGACGTGAACGGCTTAGCCGGCGCATCAGGTACTCCACGCCAGGTCGGCAAGGAGTCAGCTCGGCCAGCACCGCTGCAAGTTGCACGGTGATGTCGTTGAAGCGGGGGTGAAGACGTACGGTCCTAGCCCAGAGAACAGCCTGCATCCACGCGTAGGGCGAGCGGGCATCTCGGCACGGGCTCTGCGCGAGCCATTGGGCAGGCTCGGCGATGCCGTGTTCAGGGCTGGTGTGGGGAACTGTGACACCTGGCGTCCCAGTTGCCTTCCGAATTTCATGAAGTTGGGCAGGGAAAGGGTGACAAGGGGCAGCACTCTGCTGCATAGTGATGTTCACCTGATTCGAGTCGTGATCAGGGCAGCACGAAGCCCCGCCGGGCGCGTACTGCATTTGAGGGGAAGTTCGCCTGATCGTCCGGTTCGCACCCGGACGTCAGGACTCGCACGGTCGGCAAACCGGGCGATGGCACCGGGCCTGTGATCTCACAAGAGGTGCTCGCAACACCGATGTGAGGGTGCAGGCCGGCGGATCGAGCGTCTCGCAAACGCCCGCCGCCATACAGCGGTTACATGATCCGCCACCTCCCAACAGCTACGAGGAAGACTCCCGTGATCCCCGCACCAGTCGGGGACATCTCGCTGCCTGACCTGAGGGGCGTCATCAAGCAGGGCTGGAAGATCTCAGCCTGAGCGACCGCATCGCGAGGCGGTTCGGTGAACACACCCTGATTGTGGAGCCCAGGTGCTAGGCGCGAACTCATGCGCATGCCAGCTCCAGGTGGCGCTGAGGAGATGCCGAAGCGAGGGGCTGGGTGGCTTCACGCAGAAGCCGCCCGTAGGACACGTTCCGAGGACTGTTTGCGGGCAGCAGCAGACTGACCGCACCGAGGATGGGGCTCACAACTTCGGGCGTCGTTCCCGATTGCGGAGGGACCGCGGCAGAGACCCAGTTCCAGCCCGGTAGCGGCGCGGCGGACCGCGCAACACCGGTCTGCTGGATCATCGTGAGCTCCGGCTGGTCAGCATCGGTCCCAGCCATGTGGGCCAAGATGACGCGTCCAGGTGCATCCGACTCAAGAGGCGCCTCCCGCAGTGCGGAGGCCCCGGCTGGATCGCGCAGCACAGCGCGGCGAAGAGCCATTGACTCGCCCACCAGGTCTGTGCAGACGCGGGTCGCGCCGAGCGACAAGAACGCGTGGAACATGACCACTTCGCCGGTCGCTTCGTGGAGTGACTCCAAAACGCTCTGCACCTCGGCAGTGCCGGAGACCGGCGCGATCAGGCTCTGGCCACGGTGGATCTGCAGAGCCAACGGCACCAGTTCGTAATGGCCGTACAAACCGGGGGAGCGGCGGACGAGGCCAGCCTCGATGAGCTGCTGCAGGCGTCGGTACACCAGCCGGCGCGGCAGACCGCACACTTCCACGATGTCCCGTGGCTGGTGTGGGCCGTGACCGAGCCGGATCAGGGCACGCAGAACCCCGTAAGTTCGCTCGACGGCGCTGTGCTGAGAGGAGACCAGCTGGCCGACGGACATCGAATGCAACCCCCTGACACTAGATCCTGTGGCGGTGCGGAGGTTGTGCCCGTCATACCCCGTAACTGCCTGATAACTGATCAGTACCTGAGGTCGATGGCAGATGACCAGGAAGTTCAACTTCCGGTGGGGGCCTGCGACGCTTTGTCTCAGAGGCAAGTTCATGGCCTGAGTGCCTCTGACCTGCATAAACGGTAGCTGCGAGCGGGTGTGTACCGACTTGAAATTTTCCAGCACGAATGTCGACACATCGTCACGCGTAGAGCCCACCTGGCGAGCCCCTCACGGAGGCGACATCCCAGGTCAGAAGCAGATGGCGCTGCGGGTGCGGCACAACTGCGGCCAGCTCAACCCGGCTCCCAGAGGTCTAGCCCACTGCACTTCCGGCCTTCGGGTCACCTGGAGCGTCCTCGCACGAGCCCCTTTAAGTATGTTATCCACCTCAATATGTCGCATTACCCCCTACACCAGCATCCGGAAGTTCCGGAAGCGGACGGTAGAAAGATCAGGACGACTGAGCCAGGCTCAAGAAGCCAGACGACTCCAGGCCCGGCGCCAGGAGTTGGTCAGCAGCCGTCAGGTGGTGAGGCGCAAGGTCAGTGCCCGGACTGCGCGCCTCACCTCCCGTCATCGCTGACCGAGTTGGTCCGCGACGAACAGTGAGTCAGTAGGCTCCAGGCATGCCCATGCAGCAAGAGCACTTTCACAAGAAGCAATTCGACTTGGGGTGGCTGCTCCCCAGGCGCGAGGCGGTACGTGAGGGCTGGCAGTACGCGAACCTTGATGCATTGCTGCTGGCGCACGGACGATGGTTCACCCCCCACCCCTTGCCGTCCGACGTAGCGCCAGGGGAGCCTGGGAAGTGCTACCGAGACTCTGTGACCTGGGCTCTCAAGCAACGCCCTCATGAGGTCGCCTACGTGGAAGGGTTCGCCGACGATCTCTTCGCCGCGCGGACTCCGCATGCATGGTGTTCCCGGACAGATGCCAGGGTGATCGACCGCACTTGGGACCCAGTCGGCCTGGCTTACATCGGTCTTCCCCTCCAGCCGGAAGCCGCCCAGTCGTTCATGGACGACAACGGGACGTGGTCGGTGCTGTTCGCGGCGGAGGGCCTGGTGTCAGCAACGACCGAGGCGTGGATGCGGCACGGCGTCCCGGACGGAGTGCTGATGGACGTAGGCCTTCCTCTCTCACCGGCGTCCGCCGTTCATCGTCGCCGCTGACAGTGCGGGTCCGTTGCCGGGTATCCGAACGGTCCGACTGGTTACCGATCGGTCGCTGCTTGACCTCGAGCACTGCCTCGCGTAACGCCTTGGCCGTGAGAGCGCGCAGGATCCAGTAAGGCAGAACCGCGGGAGCCAGCAGGTGTTCACTCCGACAGCGGCGCTGCGCCGCCGTCGAAGCCGCCTTCCCCCGCCTCCCACCGGACACGCCACCGACCACGGTTCTGTGGCGCCTCGACGAAATGGGCCACCAGCCGACTCTGCTCATCCTCAGCCCCACCCGGCCCGACCGACGGCGGCGTGGAGGCGCGGCGGCGAGGTGGTTGGCGGCGAGGTCGGGGCCAGTGAGGACCGCGTGCTGGGTGCTGGTCTGTCCCCCCGGCGCCCCCGGCTGGGGCACCCGGCCCTACGCCCCGCTCCTCGACCACCCCACACCAGCACTCGGTCGCGCTTGTCGCGCTCTCGCGTGTTCGATTTTAGTTCGAGTACGGTGAGGGTGGGAGGTGACGGCAATGACCAGCAGGGATCAGGTGCGGCAGGTGGCGACGGTGATGCACGTGCGAGGCCCAGATCGGTTGCCGGAGGAGACTTACCGGCACCTGCTGGAGCTGCTCGCCGGTCTCTCCCCGGTGGTGCAGGCCCTGCCGCCCACCGCGGCCCTGGTCGAGCTGAAAGGGGCCTTGCGCTACCACGGCACGGACGCCCGCCACCTGGGGGAGATGCTGCGGGTGCGCGCGCTCTCCCGCCTCGGCGTCGATGTCCGCATTGGTGTCGGCCCGTCGATCACCGTCGCTGCCACAGCCTCCGCCCAGATCAGCGAGCCCGGCGGGGTCATCGCCGTCGCGCCCGACCAGTCCGTGGACTGGCTAAGCGGGCTGCCGGTGGAGGCCCTGCACGGCATCGGCCCCGTCCAGGCGGCCGTGCTGCACGACTACGGCATCCACTCGGTCGGGCTGCTCGCCGCAGTGTCCCGGGCGACGGTGCAGCGGCTGCTGGGCGGCCGCGCTGGCCGCATGGCCTCCGACCGCGCCCGCGGCATTGACCTACGGCCCGTCGTCCCTCGCGCCCTCCCCGCCTCCGCCAGCGTCCGGCACCGCTTCGAGCGGCATGTCCTGGACGGCGCCGACGTCCGCGCCGCCCTCCTCATCCTCGTCGTCGACCTCGGTCTGCTGCTGCGTCGCCGCGGCCAGGCCGCCCGCGCCCTCACCCTCCAGCTCGCCTTCGCCGGAGGCGGCCAGTGGGAGAAGACCCGCCGCCTGGCCGAGTCCTCCGCGCACGAGGAGGACTTGCGCATACTCGCCTACCAGCTCATGGACGCCGCAGGACTCCAGCGCGGCCGCCTGACCGGCATCACCCTGCGGGGCGAGGACCTGATCGACGCGGACCAGGTCGCCGAGCAGATCAGCCTTGATATCGGCCGCGAGGCCCGGCTCGTCGCGGAGCAGGCGGTCGACCGCGTCCGGGACAAGTTCGGCCCCGACATCATCGGCCCCGCCGCGGCCTTCCCCCGCGCCTCGTAGCACCGGCCGCGTCAGAGCGGCGACGGGCTCAGGCGGGAAACATCGCTGGGGGTCGTCCCAGGGGCCGTGGTGATTTCCCGGACCGACATCGACCGCCCGGCATACAAGAGGGTCCTCTGATTGGCCGCGGTGAGCTCTCCGTACGGCCTGCTGGCCGGGCTGCCATCAAGACCAAGCGACTTGCGACGTCAGCTCGGATCCGCGAGTCGCTGTGCCTCGCCGCATTCTTCGACCACCCGCTTCCACAGCACCGCCAGGTGTTCGTCCCAAGACCCTGATCTGCCCGGCCCGGTACCGGGACCGAGAAGGAACTCCTTCCAAGGGCTCGAGGTCAGAGCAGTGAAGGTGAAGCCTCCCTCACGTGTGTCATGGGCAGCCGGCCGCGCGAAGGCGGTATCGAGGAGGTTTCGAACGCTCATGCCAGCGTCAACGATGGTGCTCGACTCGAAGGCACCCTTGTTCGCGCCTCGTGGCGGTTCTGCGGCTGGGCGCCTGGGCCTGGTCACTCCGCGCGTTGCTGCCGGGCCTTCTCGAAGGCCTGCAGCGTGGCCTGGAGAGTCTGCTCGATCCGGGCCGGATCTCGTGAAGTGTGGTCCTCCGCAGCCTCCGCGCCGCCCTCACGCGCCAACATGGCGTCGAGGGCCCTTCGCCGCGCGGCCTCATTCAGCGGCTGCCGAGGACGCAGCGCTCCGATCGTCATCAGCGTCAGAACGTCTTCGCCCGTGGTGGGCTGCATATGGCCCTCGACCAGCTCGTCCAGCCGCCAGCTGGCCGTGATCTCTTCCCACGTCACGTCAGCCTCATCGCTCATGCATTCCCCCATTTCAGTGAGAGCAGGAGTCAACCACAGCAGCCGGCCGCTCGCTGACCCGCCGAAATCCCCAACACGTGTGCTCACAGGCGGCGCATGACCGCCACGACCTTGCCGAGGATGGAGGCCGCATCGCCACGGATCGGCTCGTAAGCCTCGTTTTCCGGCATGAGCCATACCGTCGAGCCATCCCGCTTGAGACGCTTCACCGTCGCCTCGCCATCGATCATGGCCGCGACGATCTCGCCGTTCTCGGCGTCCGGCTGCACCCTGACGGCGACCGTGTCGCCGTCCATGATGTGCGCCTCGATCATCGAATCACCGCAGACCGTGAGCGCGAACATCCGCCCGTTGCCGACGAGCTGCTTCGGCAGCGCGAGCACGTCCTCGACCTGCTTCTCGGCTGTGATGGGAACGCCGGCGGCGATACGCCCGACAAGCGGGGTGGGCACCACCGAGGCGTCGGACGCGGCATCGCCCAGGTCCTGGGGCACGGCGAGGTCGGCCTCGGGGCCGACGGATGTGGTGGGAACGTAGGCACGAGGGCGCTTTGGGTCCTGCCTCAGGACACCCTTCTTCACTAGGGCGCCGATCTGATGCGCGACGGACGAGGTGCTGGCGAGCCCGGCGGCTTGCCCGAGTTCCCGCATCGACGGCGGGTAGCCACGCTCCCGGATGCTGGACCGGATGGCGTCGACGATCCGGTGCTGCCGGTCGGTCAGTCCGTTTTCTCGGGTCACGATGCCCGGCGGGCGTCCGACGAACCGGGACGATGCGATGGCCTCCATGATGTCCCCCCTCGGTGCTCGTACAGACTCGCACCGTAAACCGGGATTCCGGAAATCGGCACAGGTATTCGACCTTCATCTCGTGATCAAGGAGGGGAGCCCGTTCCGCGTCCGGCCGACACCACAACCGAGGACTGCACGAAGGGCCCGGCGCGGCGCGCCGCCATGCCTCCACCTCGCCGCTATAGTGTCGCCGCGGCATCGGCCTGCTGCTCCTGCGCGAACCTCGGCCCACTGGTTCAAGGCGGAGGTGAAGAAGCTCGGCTCCGGCCCGACCCAACTCACCCACACGCGATGCCGCACACCAGTGCCTGTTCCTCACGCTCCGCGGGCCGACGGAGTGGAGTGAAAGGTGCTTGCCATGCCGACCACCAAGACCAGCAGCCGCGCCCGGACGTACGCGCTGTACACCGGTGCTCCCCACCAACTCGCCTGTGAGGTCGTCGCCGGCCTTCCCCGGAACGCCCCCCTCATCCCGGCCCCCGTCCACCATGAGCAGCTCCTGCTCGAATCCGAGTTGTTCTACTGGGTCCTCAGCTCGCAGCGGAACTTCTCCGAATTCCCCTTCGGTATCCAGTACGTGCAGCCCACCACGGAGGGCATCAGGCTCCATCTGGAGAGCAACGCGAGCCTCGACAGCCTCCTGGCCGGCGTGCTGCCCGGACGCGTGCTCGTAGGCAGCGGTGACGGCGAGATCCACGGGCTCAATGGGTGCCGGATCATGGCACGTAGCGACCGCGGCATCGAGCTCCGCCGCCTCGGGCAGCCGACCAGCATCCGGCTCACCGGCCCTTCCCGCCGCGCCTTCCAGAAGGCCGAAGCCACTCTCGCCGAGCGCATCCGCGACCACGGAGGCGAGGCCAGTTGGCTCGCCGGCGACACCTGGACCGCCCATGAACGCCGGTGGGAAGACGAGCGCCAGCCGCTGCCCTACGAATCCACCTGGCGTGACGCGGCCTGGCTCCCCAGTGGGCTGCTGCGCCGCCTCGGCCTCCTGCACACCGTCGCCGTGCCCCAGGTCGTCACCGGCCACGAGGCCCGGCTGGGGGAGTGGTGGATTTTGCAGCTGGACCATGACGCCGATACCGGCCTGCGCCGTGCCGAGTTGGTCCAGGCCCTCACCGACCCTGAGCACGGTCTGCCGCTGGAACTGCGCGGACACCGGGACCTGACACCCGGTGGGAGCTTCGGCCTGGTCCTCCTGAAGTCCCCGGACGACACCGCCACCCTCCAGCTGCGCTACGACCGTTTCGACTACCCGGTCAAGCCCGAGCGGGCCGAGATGTTCGCCGCGATCCGGCGGCGGATCAGCGCCGTGACGGGCGAGGCCCCGCTCCCGGCGATGCCCGGCTGCTCGGCCACCGGCTAAGACGCCACACCCCACCGAGACCGCCGTCAAGTCCCCATCACCCGAACGGATTGCCGTCACTCGGCGATCTCCAACTCCCCGTGTTCGTGCCGTACCGTTTCGGGACTGCATCTGCCCGGGGGAGGGCAGACTGCCGGACCGGGGAGAGGACGGCATCGGGGTGGTCGGGGATGACCAGGAGATCTGGGGTCAGAGAGCGGCCTGCCGCACCGCTGACCCAGACGAGCTGTTCGTCGAGGGCGCGGCACAGAACAAGGCCAAGGCCGTGTGCACGGGCTGTCCGGTGCGCACCGAGTGCCTGGCTCATGCGCTCGATCACCGCATCGAGCACGGCATCTGGGGCGGGATGACCGAGCGGGAACGGCGGGCTCTGCTACGGAGGCGCCCGTTGGTCACGTCATGGCGCCGCCTGCTCGAAGCCGCCCGATCGGAACACCAGCGGCTCACCAGTACCGACGAAGACCAGGCTTGGGACGCCACCGGATGACCGTCCGCAGCCGCCCCGAGAGGAGGGTCACCGCCGGGGCGGCCGCGTTGTCAGTGCTGTGCGCGATGCTGGCGATGAGACTTCAACGGCTCTGTCACGGTCAGGAGCAAGACCATGAGCAACGCGCCGGAGTGCGCCGTCGAGATCCCCGCGCCGGACGAGGGAGCGGTCAAACCCTGGCGCAAGCGGCTGACGGGCCTGGACGAGTCCCAGCCGGGTGCGATGAGTTGCGAAGGGGACTGGCTGGAGGCCGGTGCCATGTACCAGCTGCCGGTGGGGACGCTGGTTGTCCTGTGCGACCCGCTGCCCGGGGGCGCCAGGAAGAGGGTCCGGATCTGGCGGGTCAAGAAGGACGGCACGATCAAGGAGGAGCGGGACTCCACGCTCGGGTCGTCGAACGCCTTCGGAACCTCGGTGCGGGGTACGCTGCGGCGCCTGATCAGCCAGCACCCACCGCAGAAAGCAGCGGCGCGCCAGATCACCGCGGCTGCGCCGCGCGTCAACGACCGCGACGGCACCTGCTCACAGTGCCACCAGCCGCTTCCGGCCCGCGCGGGCATCCTCGAACGCAACCACCGCGGTTACATGGACCCGCGCCACCGTCCTGGTCAGTGCCCGCCACCGCCCCCGCGCACCAACGACTACGCCCAGGTCTGCGGTCTGTGCGGCGGCTGGCTCGAAGCCGGTCAGGGCGTGCTGTACACGGCCGTACCCGCCCTCGGCGCGTACGGCAAGCCCCTGCTCAAGGCACGCCACGCCCAGGACTGCCCTCCTCCCGAGGAACGCCTCGCCCCGCCACCGCCGACGCCGCGCGCGAACGCGCGCGAACAGGACTGCCGGCTCTGCGGGAACCTGGTCCCCGCGGGCGCCGGACTCCTGGAACGCCACGGCCCGGTCTGGCAGGTCCGGCATCCCGAGGGCACCTGCCCGTCCAACGAGGAGCTGTGGGAGATCACCCGCGGCGAGCCCGGCCGCTTCCACCCCCGCCCCGACCGCTGGGCCGCACCCGGCACCGTGCTGCGCAGCACCGTCTACGACCACGACCGACCGTTCCCCACGGACGCGCCGGGCTTCCGACGCCTGCGTACGGGAGAGGTCAGCGCCATCGTCGCGACCGTGCGGGAACGGACTCCCGAGTACTGCCGCGACGAGGACGGGAACAACCCCAGCTGCCTCATCGGAGACGACGGCTGGTTCTTCCGGATCCTCGTACGTCCGGCCACCGCCGAGGAGGCCGCGGACATCCTGGCCGAGGAGGACACCGCGCGCCGCCGAGCCGCCCTGGCCGAGCGACGCCGCCATCTGTTCGAGCACCCCGACGACAGCGACATCCCCGACACGGTCGATCTAACCGGCACCGTCCTGATCGACTTCGGTGCCCGACGCTCCCTGCACCAGCACTGGCCCGACGACGAGCTACACGTCGACGAGCAGTCAGGCACTGCCTGGTTCCTTCGCTACAACGGGGCCGACGGCGACAACTGGTCCGCGAACAACTTCGGCCGCTTCATCGCCCGGCGGATGCCGCTGACCGAGCAGCGCGCCCAGCTGATCGCCGACCTGCGAGCTGAGTACCCGACCTCCGACTGACGGCGCGAACTGGCGGGAAGGTACCTCCGGTGTCAGTGGCGTACGGCACAGTGGCGGAGCGGAGCCGTTCTGACTCCGTCCCACACCGAGCACGAGGGCAGTGATGGATCGCGACACCTACGCCAAGAGCTTCACCAAGCGCCGAGACGGCGAGTGGGCCGAGATGTTCCGGTGGGTGCCCAGGATGTACCGGGCCGCAGCGTCACGGCTGGAGAAGCTGGAGCGGCAGGCCGAACGACAGTTCCCCGGCGTCTTCGACCGCCTGGAGCAGGAGCGCGACGCCGCCGGCGACACCATCCCGACTTGGTGCTGGCTGCCAGTGGCCCAGGTCCAGCAGGTTCTTGCCGACCACTACGCCCACCGCACCACCCGAGCTTCCGGCGCGATCCGCCAAGGACTCGCCGTCATGGCGGCCGGCGACGCAGCCAGGCTGCAGGCGATCGGAGCATGGCGATCTGCCGGACGACACATGGTCAACATCCACGACCGCACAATTCTCGAGCTGCGGGAGGCGGGCGACCGGATGCCCTCGGACATCCCTCAGCGCTGGCCCCTGCATGGCCTCTATGTCGTCTCTGAGGCACCCAACGGAGCCTTGGGCGCCTTCCTCCACCTCGAGTGGAACGAAATCGAGCAGCGCGCCGAACTGCGCATCGCCCCGGATACCGCCCCCACTGCCTCCCTCGACCGTATCCCTGTTCAACCCTTGCACCTTGAAGGCGGCACCGTGACCGAGGCCGCCCGCCGAACCGTGCTGTCATTCCAGGCCGGCGTCGACACCGTCCTCGGCACCGAGACGCTCCCCGATATCTCGCCGGGCAGCGCCGTCGACGATGCAGCCAGGATGATCGCCAAGAAGAACGCCTTCTGGGTGGCGGCAGCCGACTGGCTGGCCTCCGATCGCCCCACGACGTTCGACGCAGCCGTCTTGGCCGGGACCGAGCCCACGGCCGACTGGCCGCCTGCCAAGGCCCAGGACACCGGCCGCGCCCCCATGTTGTGGCTGGCCGGCCCGGCCGGCTGACGCGACGACAGACGGCGCCATCAGCAAGCCCTCGCAAGACCCGCCGCCTGGCCGAGTCCTCCGCGCACGAGGAGGACTTGCGCATACTCGCCTACCAGCTCATGGACGCCGCAGGACTCCAGCGCGGCCGCCTGACCGGCATCACCCTGCGGGGCGAGGACCTGATCGACGCGGACCAGGTCGCCGAGCAGATCAGCCTTGATATCGGCCGCGAGGCCCGGCTCGTCGCGGAGCAGGCGGTCGACCGCGTCCGGGACAAGTTCGGCCCCTACATCATCGGCCCCGCCGCGGCCTTCCCCCGCGCCTCGTAGCACCGGCCGCGTCAGAGCGGCGACGGGCTCAGGCGGGAAACATCGCTGGGGGTCAGGTCGGGGCGAGCACGATGCCAGCGTGCGGGGTGGCGCCACCGGCCGGAGGCGTCCCGCGCGACGTCGACGCCGACCTCCACCACCAGCTCGGGCTCCACGAGCGTCACGTGCAGCGTCTCGCGACTGCCCCATCCTGCGGAGAACAACCAGCCCGTCCACGGATGACCGGCCGCCGCCTCGGTGAGCAGCCCGGCGACCGCGGCGCCCGCAATCCGGGCCAGAGTGGTGGTGCGGCCGACGTACTGCAGGTTGTCGGTGCTGTCGTACCGGCCGAGCAGCAGCGTGCGGGGACCGGCCAGCGAGCCGGCGACCCCGCCGACAATCGCCTCTGTCGTCTCCCTCACCTTGTACTTGAGCCAGCCGCCCCGGGCGGCGGGCCGGTAGACGTCATCGAGCCGTTTGAAGACCACGCCCTCCAGGCCGACCGATCCCCAGGTCAGCCACTCGCGCACGGTGTCCGGGTCGGTGGTCGACGGGCACAGCGCCCACGGCGCCGACAACCCGCGTTCAGCGAACAACGACTCCAACGCCGCCCTACGCCGCCGGTACGGCCACCCGGTCGTATCCGTCCCGGACTGCCGCAGCACATCGAACGCCACGAAGTGCGCTGGCCACTCGCCCGCCGCCCGCGCTGCTCCCGCGCCACGCCGGGTGAGTCGGTTCTGCAGTCGCTCGAACGCGAGCCGCCCTGCGGCGTCCCACACGACCAGCTCACCGTCGAGCGCGGTCCGACCCGGCAGCTGCACGGTCCCGGCCACGATCTCCGGGAACGCCGGGCCCATGTCGCTGCCCCGCCGCGAGCGCAGCACCACCCGACCCGCATCGACGGAGACCAGCGCGCGGAACCCGTCCCACTTGGGCTCGCCCGCGAAGCCCGGTGGTAGATCAGGCTGGGGCACGGCAGTGGTCAGCATCGGCTCCGGCAGCGTCCACGGCATGGCGGATGCCTTCCACCAACCAGCCGCCCTCTCACCACACGGATCGGACGGTCCCGAGTCGCGCAGACGCCCTCGCGCCGCCCACGGTTTGCGCCGACAGCGGCCGGTTGAGCCGGTCGTAGGTCATCGTGGAGCGGTCTCCAGCCCGACGGCGTCCTCCTGGCCCCTCGTTTCCTTAGCGACGCTGCCGGCGTGGCGAGCATGACCAGCGGGCGGGAAGCTCCTGTAGCCCCCGCTTGTGAAATGACGGCCACCACCTGAGCTCGTCCGGATGTGCGGCGAGGGCCAGGTCGGGACGGCGGCGCACGAGCGTGGTGAGGGCGATCTCCGCTTCAAGACGTGCCAGGGGAGCGCCAAGGCAGTAGTGGGCGCCGTGGCCGAAGCTGAGATGTGCTGCGGTCCGGTATGGGTTGAATTCGTCTGGCGACTCAAACTGTGCCTCATCTCGATTTGCAGAGATCAGAGCCACCCAGATTCGTCCTCCCGCAGGTATGGAGACTCCATCGATCGCGAGGTCCTGCAGGGCGAAGCGCCGTACTGCCAGCGGGAAGGGTGGGTTCCAGCGCAGTGTTTCCTCGATGACGAGGCGGGGAGGGAGGCCCCCGCACCCCAAAGCCTTCCAGTGTTCCGGCTGCAGTAGGAGTCCGAGGACCGCATTGCCGATGAGGTGGACGGCGTTGTCGTAGCCGGCGAACAGGAGAAGGAAGCTCAACGAAACGAGTTCCGCTTCAGTGAGCCGGTCGTGCTCGTCGTGGGAAGCCAGTAGGTCGGACAGCAGATCGTCTGTGGGATGGAGCCGCTTGTGCGCCAGAATGCCAAGGAGGAATTCATACATGTCCCGCATGGCGGCCCGTGACTCAGCGGCTGCGCCCGGACGCGGGGACATGAGGGAACTGGTCCAAGCACGAAAGTCACGCCGATCTTCGGCAGGGATTCCGAGAAGGTCGCAGATCACCGTCATGGGAAGCGGTTCGGCCAGTGCCGACATGAGGTCGAAAGCAGGCCGAGGACACGCGTCGAGAAGCTCATCCACGCGCTGCTGGATGCGGAAGCGCAGCCCGTCGACCCGACGTGGTGTGAAGGCCTTCGAGACCAGTCGCCGCAGTCGCGTGTGGTCCGGGGCGTCCATGTTGAGGAGGTGGGCGTCAAGCTCCGGCGGCATGGAGGACTGGTACTGGCCGCTAGTACGTGCGTTTGCCTTGTTCAGCGACAGCCGCTGGTCCGCCAGCGCGTCGCGGGCTTCGGCGTAGCGGGTGATCACCCACACTGGCTCGCCGTCCGGGGTCCGGTCTTCGTGTACCGCTGCGGCGGCGCGTAGCCGGCGGAACTCCTCGTGGGGGCTCGACATCAGGGCGTCGCTGAACAGACTGGCGACGCTCATGCCGCAGCAGGGTCCGCGGAGCGGCCGTCAGAAGATCGGAAGTCCTTGACGATCGGGGAGGAGAGGTATGCCGACGCTACCCGCATGAGCCATGCCTGTTCTGCTTCGATGTCCCCGTCTGCCGGATCCATCGGTGTTTCTGGGGCCTGTGCTGGGCGCGGACGGCCGGAGGTAAATGCCTGCAGTGCGGCCGCGATCTGAGCCGCCTCCACAACGGCCAGCTCGTCGTCGGTCTTGAGCCCTGCGGCCTGTGCACGGGCGCGAGCCTCAGCTGCGACCTGCGACTGGTAGTAAGGGAGAAGGAGGAGCTGCCCGTCACGGATCTCGGTGATCTGGCGGCTGACAAGCAGCTTGAGATCACTGGATGTATGCGCCACTTCGGGATCATCGTGCCGTCTCAGGGCGAGGCAACCGTCGCGGACCTCGATGACCAGACGCCCGAAGAGGCAATGCAGATTGCGCAGGCTCCAGTGCCTGGTACGCGGCGCTGGGGGCTTGATGAGCACCGACTGCGGAAACGCTTCTGCCACAGCACTCCACAGCGGATAGAGCGTGCGATAGGCATAGGCGTCGGCCTTGAACTGGCGGGCTCGGTCCAGCCCAACGCCCCAAGCCGGCATCGTGAACCCCACAGCGAACAGAGCGGCGGCGATGCTGGCGGACATGGGAGCCACGTAGCTGTTGAGCACATCGGTGAGCCCGGAGTCCCACAACAGCGAGATCATTTTCGGCACCGCGTAGCCGAGGCCGAACCCCGCTCCTACTGCAACCACCCGCAGGCCTCGACGCAGCCAAGGCTTGTCCACGGCCTTGGCGTACTGCCAGCACAGGCGCAGTAGCCCCGACATGCTGACAGCAAAGAGCAGGGCATATACGAGCAGGAACTCTGAGATGTACGGCGTGTGGGCGTAGTAGGCGTCGAAGTCGACGGGGTGCTCACCATCGCTGACGTCGCCCTTCAGGAACAGGACGATCATGGCGATGACCGATAGGACCGCGTAGCCGACGAGGAGCCTGTGCCGCAGGCGCACCTTCGACTGGGCGGAGGACCAGCTGACGAGCAAGGCCAGAAACGAAGTGAGGCACGTGGCGACAGACACATAGACCGGGAGGGTCATCAAATTCGGGTAGCCCAACCAGGCGTCGAGCCGGACGTAGAGCCAGGGCGCGGCCAGGACGAACGGGGTGGCGAAGGAGGCGATGGCCAGACAGAGCAGCTGCAACTCAGGGTTGCGCCAGTCCTTGCGCAGATCCTTGGCCTTGTAGACGAAGGCGCTCCATGTGATGACAGCCAAGATGCCGTAGACGACGTTGTGGAGCACCTATATCCTCCGGGCGTTGCGCTCCAGGGAGCGCTCCAGATGGCTTACCAAGTTTGACTCGGCGGGGGAGAGGTCTCGGCGGCGGGCTGCCTGATTGGCGCCCTTGCTGGCGTTGATGGACAGCACCGAGGCCACCATCTCCGCGGCCCGCTCTTCTTCGCTCGTATAGATCGTGCGCCCCAGGACCGTACGTACGAGAGCTGGGTTGAGACTGGGCATCAGGAGCTGCGCCACCTCGTCCTGGTGGGCCGGCGTCGAGGTGTGTCCGAGCAGCATGTGACCGCCTTCGTGCCGCACGATGTGGGCACTGTGAGCTTTGCTGGTGTTCGCCTGGTACAGGATGTAGTCCACGTCGTCAGTGGCGATCCACAGCCCGCACGGACTGCCGGGCCGTGTCGGCATGGCCATCGGCACCAGCGAGATCTCGCGCTGCCGGATCCGCTCGAGCGCGTCGACCATGGCGTTCGCGTCGTACGGTGCGGGGATCTCGACTTGTTCGACCACCTCAGCGCAGTAACGCAGAAGTGCCTTGTCGTCCATCCCCGCTCCCCCCGGGCGCGTAGCCGACCACTGCCAGCGCACAAATTCCATGTCGTCCCCGTTGTCTTCCGGCTGCGGTGGCTCTTGCCGTCAGCGCGCTGGGAAACACGAGACAGGAGAGCCTATATCAGCCGTGATGGCTGGAAGAGGGCAGGCGGTTTGAGGTAACCGCCCAGCCCTTCGGCGTTACATCCGCTGCCGTCGGCCGGCCCGGCTCAGGTGCTCGATCATCGGAACGAGAGCCTGGCATGCTTCTTCGGGCAGCTCGGCCATGGCACGCATCGCGATCTCGCGGGCTCCGACGCTTCTGAGCGCGTCCAAGACCTTCAGATCCTCTTCAGAGACCTTGCCGACGGCCGCGTCCTCGAAGTATGCAACAGGCATCATGAAGAACTTGGCGAGTGCCTCCAAGAGATCGCGCGAGGGAACGGCCGTGCCCTGGCCGGTCCGCAGTGCCGCGATCTCGGATGCCGTGACGGGGCAGCCGCCCTTCGTCAGGGCGTCTGCCACCTCCGCCTCGCTGAAAGGCCCGCGGCCTCTGGGGACGACTGAGATGAAGAGCCGGTCGAGTTGCCGCGCCACGTGCTCCACCGACACTTGTGTGTCGGAGGCCCGCCCCGGGCTCTGGACGCCGTGATCAGAGGCCGGCTCGTCCGGCTCGCCGGGGAGGGGTACGACCTTCAACTCGTCCGTCTCGCCCATGAGGTAACTGGGGCGGACCCGGAAGACTCGGGCCAGTGACAGGATCGTGTTCATGCCCGGGTTGCGGACCGCGCCGGATGCGATGTTCAGGACAGTCTGATGACTGACACCCGTCACCTCGCCCGACGCAAGCTCCTTGCTGCGCTCCGCGACCGCTTCATAAGTTTTGGGACCCTCGCCGTCCGGATGCCGAGTCTCGAACAGCCAAGTTAGCCGCTCAGCAAGTGAGCTGCGGCTGGTGGGTGCGTCACCCATCTCGTTGGATCACTACTCCTTGCCAGGGACAGCAGCCGTTGTGCCCCACACAAATCTACTTGGTTAGACGTCGGATCACCAACGCCCTTCGCCATCTAACGTACTTGACAAGCTTGGGATGGGTCCGCATAAGGTCAAACTCGCCCCATCCAATGGACTTGATGAGGTGCCCCCGTGCGGCGGGTGGCCCTCTAGCCCAGTGAGGACCGAAGGACGCGATACAGGTGGCACGGAGCTACCCAAGCGGTTGGAGTAGTCGACAGAGCCAGAAGGCTCACGGTCAGACTGGCTCCGGGACCGCGGGGGAGTGCCGTAGCACGGCTGCCGGGGCAGCCGCCCCGCCAGCCATCAGCCGATGCGGCTTTCGCAGCTTCGCCTACGGAGTTGCTCGGTCCACTTCACTGCCAGCCGAGGCCCAGGAGCACCGGGGCATCTGGCTCAGGAACGAAAGCCGCCATGGTCATCCGGCCATTGACGGCCGTTGGAGATGTAGCAATCTCCGACGGGCGCGCGGTTGCTCTGAGTACCCCGGTGCATCACGGTCCCGCCATGACCACGTGGACGGAGCAGCCGCCGACATCGGCGCTTGACGCACACGTTGCGCCGAGTCGCCACGCCGCCGTGATGCGGCACCAGCACAGGGGGAAGCATGTCTTCAAGTTCAGTTCTCACCAAAAGCCAATCACCGCGCGCAGCATCGGCTGTGCGCGTCCCGATGATGCGCTCCGCAGCCGGCCGGTGCACGCCCCGCAGCTCCGACGAGCGCCGGGAAGAACAGAACGAGCTGCCGCTGGCTCCCGGCCTTACCGCGTTCTTGGTGAATGCGCGGGACGCGCGCGGCATGGGGCAGGAGGAGACTGCGCTCGAACTGAACATGAGCGACCGCCAGTACAGGGTCTGGGAGAGCGCGCGGCAGGCGATTCCGCAGAATCGCCTGGACGATCTCGCTCGGGCTCTGCGCCTCGACGAGGTCGGTCGCCGGCAGCTCTACCGACTGACCGGTCACTTGGTACCCCTGCCTGGTGCGCTCTCGGGCAATGCCCGCCTGCTGGAACTGACTGAGCGGTGGGCGAACGTTCACATCCACCGCCAGAGCGACCCGGCTTGCCTTACTGACGGCGCATGGAACGTGATCGCCGCCAACGATGCGTACTTCCGTCTGTTCGAAACCGTGTCGCCGCACCCACTCAACCATCCGACGGTGAACACCCTGCGATGGACGCTGTTCCACCCGGACGCTCCGCACATGCTGGGGAACTGGCGTGACTCCTGGATGCTGCCGACTCTCTCGCAGTTCGCTCTGGCCTTCCAGAACAATCAGGCCGATCCGCAGCTGCGACGCATCCGTGAGGAGGTTGCACGCCACCCGGGCTTTGAGGAGGCATATCTGCGCAAGGTCCCTGACCTCCTGGCGCAGCCGACTGAGTACCCAGATGATGAGGATGGAGTCGTGCGAGAGATCCTCGTGGGGGTGGAGGGCTACGCGTCCGTCCTGCTGACCACTGCCATTCCTTCCCACGCGCGGGACCATGGCTTCCGCGCTGTGACCATGTCGGTCATCGCTCGCGGCGGTGCGGCCGACACCGAGTCCCATGACATCAGAGCGGTCCGCCAGCACTCCCACCACGGTTGGTGACCGGGGCGGCTACTCGCTTCGGGGCGTGGATCGTGTCGGGTTGCAGCTCCCCCGGCCGTTCTTTGCTCAGGCGACCGGCGCAAGCTGCGATGACGAGCGAACGGGCCGTAGTGCGTTCTCCGAGCGTCGGCTGACCCGGGCAGCTGTACGCAGCACTTCGTAGGAGAAACGGGTCTTCTCCGAAAACATCCTGGGGTGCTGGCCGAGCAGGGCCAGCGCCCCTTCGACATGGCCCGCCCTCCCGTACACCGGGGCAGCGATCATTGACCAGCCCGGCAGCGGGGACCGGGTGAAGCACGTCCCCAGTTCCTGGATCTCCCGGAAGCGGCTGCTGACCGTCTCGTCCTCGCTGTGCGCGCTGATCACCAGTCCAGCAGCGTCGGCCGACAGGGCAGAGAGCTCGAGCGCCGCGCTGTCCTCGGAGGTCAGGGCCTCCACGAAGTCGTAGCGCCGCCCGTAGACAGTGTCCACCCACAGGCGGCGTGCCAGCGGAACGGTAACGAACAGCAGGACAACCTGCGCGGTTTGCCGCTGCAGCTGGGTCAGGTCGGGATCGGCGCCCTGGGAAGCAACCTGCGGCAGCCTCAGACCCCGAAGCGCCCCACTGTGCGGGGTGATGCTGTACAGACCCTGGCCGCGAAGTTCGATCTGCCCTTCCTCAACTCCGCAGGCGAGGATGCGCTGGACGGTGGAGCGGGGAAGGCCTGACTTAGATGTGATCCGCCGCAACTCGTGAGCGCCGGGTCCGAGTTCCTCCAGGGCGGTGAGAACTCGGAACACCTTCGCGTGAGCCGAGGCACCTGTCGCGCGATCGACCGCTTCCTTCACTGTCAGCCTCCCCGAGAACACGGCCACCTGCATATGCGAGCGGCTCGCTGTGTGCCCTCCATCGTTGTCGCATCTCGACCGTGGATCTAGAAGAAATGGGCACCGGAGGTCAAATTTCCGGACACGCTTAGTAGTCGACTATCTCGAAGAACTGCCAACGTCGGCTGACTGGTTGTTCATTCCTGCACGTCAACGGCGGGAGGTGCCCTCTGTGTGGACACGGAGCGCAACGGACGGCACCTGTCGCTGCTCGAAGATTCGCCACGGAGGTTACCGCCTGGCGGTCAACTTCGTCTCAGCTTCCCGCCAGAAGGGAAGCGAGCAGGCGCCACCTGCCTCAGCGAATACGCACCGGGCCCGGTGGGCGGGATACGCCCCCATGCGCTTCCCGTCCTGGGACCATCCTTGCCGCTCACCGTCGGCCAGCACACCCAACCACGTCGTTTCCTGCACCGCCACGTGGGGGTGGGCTCGCCGCCCCTGCCCCTGTGCCCCTTTCTCGGGGTGGATGTGAGGACCAACTCCGCCAGCAGGCGCTGACCACGTCGAGATCCCCGACCACAGTCATCCGGCAGCCACCGGGCCCGGTCGGGTCCACTGCGACGCGGAGCGTGTCGTACACGGTGCCCCCCGTCAGCGATGCGGACGGGGTGTGTCTCCAGGAGAACCCGCGACCAGCGGTTAAGTCCACATCTGGGAGTGGTGGATGCCCGGCGGCAGCGTGGGCCGGACACGGACCCGGCCGCCGGGCGGGGGCCAGTCTCGCCCACTCACTCGCGGCCTCGGCGCCCGAGTCGGAAATCCCTGCCCATGGTCCTCGATGGTCAGCGGCGACCGCAGGCGGGCGGGCGGCGAGTCCGGCCGCGGGGATCTTCAAGATCAACTATTGGCAGCCTTGACACTCATCTCGGCGCACACTCGTCGACGCGCTGTCCCGCCCAGCGAGACACAGAGAAACTCTCTGCTCGCCAGGCGGGAAGCCAGCACAGATTGCCCCGCACACGGTTGCCTGCAGCTCACGTGCTGAAGACGGTGAATCCGCCCAGCCCCGCCGCGGGCCGCTGACCCCAGGAGGCAAACCCACATGAGCGCCGGCCGATGGTTCTACACGTCCGCGTTTGGAGACACCCTCAGGCCCACGAGAGCCGCCGTCACCACGCAGGCCGCGACTGGCACGCCGCCTCCGCCTAGCACCGCAGCTGAACCCGCACGTCCCACGTCCCGAGAGGCCCGCAAACGCTGAAGCGGCTGACGCCAGCTGCCCCACCACCCCTCCCGGCATCTGCAACCCTCCCGTCCACAGAAAGGGACGAGCGTGCGCCCGTCCCGGCCGTACGCGTCACACCATGCGTGAACTCCACCGCACCAACCTGCTCCGCGCCACTGACGCGCTCGGCACCGCCATCGCCCAGTACGCGCTGCCCTTGATCGTTCTCGCCATCACCGGCAGCGTGAGCCACTCCGGCATCGCATTTATCGCCGAGTGGCTGCCCCGCATCGCGATCCTCCCCGTGGCCGGCGCGCTGGTCGACCGCATCGGAGGACGCATCGTCCTCCTTATCGCCTCACTGCTTCGGGCCGTTCTTACCCTGGGGGCCGTGGGGCTCCTCCTGCTGTACCCGCAGCAGTGGTGGACCGTAATCGTCTTCGGGGCAGTCGGGGGAGTCCTTGCCGAGTTCTCCTTCCTGTCCTGCGAGGTCATCGGTACTCAGGTGCAACCCGGCCATGATGTCCACCGCGTTCAGGCACGCCAGATGCAGATCGACCAAGCGGCTCTGCTCATAGGCCCCCTCTGCGCCGCCGCTCTCGTCGCCCAGCACCCAGTTGCCGCTCTCGTGGCGGTCGCATTCCTCTCCTTGGCCACCACGTGCGGTGCGCCCCTGCTCACGGTCGGGCGTCCCCAGCTCGACGCGGAGAAGCCACCGCAGAGCCCGCTGAAGTCGATGGCCGTGGGGTGGCGCATGCTGCGCACACCCGTCGTCGCCTGGATCGCGGTCGTCATGGGCGCTGTCCAGATCCTGGTCGCCCTGCTGCTCGCCGCCGCGCCCGGCGTCGCCCTTCACCAGTACCAGAAGGCCGAGACCGACCTGGGCACTATGTGGACCGCGGCAGCGGTGGTAACCCTCCTGGCGACATCCGTCACCCGCCGAGGAATCGACCGCTGGGGGATGGCCCCGCTACTCATCCCCAGCGGTCTCCTCCTCGCCGCTGCCTCCGTTATGGCCGCTACGGTCGGGACCTTCGCCGCCTTCGCGGTAGCCGCTACCGCCATCGTGGCGGGGGAGTGCGCGGCCAACGTCGTCTTGCGCACGATGAGAACGCTCGTCATCCCCGGACACGCCCTCGGCGCCACGGTCAGCGTGCTGTGGGTCATCGGCCTGCTCCCCTACCCTCTGGCCGGACTGGTCGTGGCCGTCGTCCCGCTGACCGTCCTACCCGCCGTATTCGCCGTCTGCGGCATCACCATGGGCCTGGTCATCGTTCTCGGCGGCCGACAGCTTGCGCGGTACTGGCACCAGCATCCCGCCCAGGCCGACCACCCCGCACCGGCACCGAAACTCTCAGCCCCAGTGCTCACGTCAGCACGGGACAAGAACCAAGCCCGCACCCCCGAACCCGTGTGACCCACCCCCACAACTGCGCAGCCAGGCGCCCTTCCCGCCTGGCGACCCACTCAGAAGAAAAAACCGCGTTCCTCCCGCCCCACGGGAAGCACCCGGGAATCAGATGACGAACCCTGACACCCTCACATCACCACGCAGCCCAGAGGAGCCACAGCCGTGAGCAACTACGCACTCGAAGCCCAGGCCTACTGGCGCCGCTGGCTCCCGCACACCCACGCCAATTTCGCCGACCCCGACACCTTCTACCAACAGCTCGGCGAGGACGTACAGGACCGCGTCATCACCGTCTGGGACGCCCTCATTGAGATTCACCTCACCCCGGACATCACCGACCACTCCAAGCGAGCCGGCCTCCTCCAACTCCTGCGCCGGGAAGCCGAGCACACCGTGATGCAGGCCTTGGTCCAGATGCCCCCCGAAGCGGACACCGCGCAGCCCCACGCCGAGCCCACCGCACACCAGGCACGCCTGACCGACTTCGACACCCGCCTCGCGCAGCAGCAGGAAACCATCCGCACCCTTCTCGACGGCGACCGCACCATCAGCGAGACCAGCGACACCGAACTCCTCCAGGCCCTCCAGCTCATGCCGGAACTTCTTGCCGCGCTCGGCACCTCACTGGACGAACTCCGCGTCCTCGGCCGCGCCCTCTGACGACACCCTGGAAAGGAGCGCAGGGTTGCCTACCAACTCCGTCCTCGACGACCAGCCCCAGGGCACCCCACACCGCCCCCTCCAGCAGCCGGTCCCGGCGCATCTACGCATCGCCCGCAACCTGGACGCGCTGCGCCTCCTCTCTCAGCTCCCCGACGATCAGCCGCTGACTGAGAAACAGCAGCAGGTCCTTGCGGGATACACCTCCTGGGGCGCGACCGGCGTCTCGGAGGTCTTCAACGAAGCCAAGCCCGAGCACCAAGGAGTCCGCACTGAACTGCGCAAGCTGCTCAGCGCAGACGAGTACGACTCCGCGGCCGCCTCGACCCCCAACGCCCACTTCACCGACCCGGCGATCGCCGACGCGATACGCGCCGCGGCCAACGCCCTCGGCGTACCCAATGACGCCCGCCTCCTCGAACTCGGCTGTGGCACCGGCACCTTCCTGTCCCCCGGAATGGTCGGCATCGAACTCGAACCGACCAGCGCGCGCATCGCCCAGCTCCTGAACCCGCAATCGACCGTCCACCCCTCCTCCTTCGTGGACGTCCGGCTGCCCCGCGACTACGCCGACGGCGCGCTCGGCAACCTGCCCTTCGGCGACTACACACTGACCGACCCGGCCCTCAACCCCCTCGGCCTGTCGATCCATAACCACGCTCTGAACTGGCTGCTCGCCCACGTCCGTCCCGGCGGCATCATCGCCGTCATCACCTCGCGGTGGACTCTCGACAGCCTCAAGGACGAAGCCCGCCGCGAGATGGTCAGGCGCGCCGACTTCCTCGGCGCCATCCGGCTGCCCGCCGGGGCCTTCGCCGGCAGCGCGGGGACCCAGGCCGTCGGCGACATCCTCTTCCTCCGCGTCCGGGAACCGGGCACGGAAACGGCCGGCTGGGACCCCGTTCCGACACAGATCGTGCCCCTGGAGGGCGGCAGCGCCAGGATCAGCAGCTACTTCGCCCGGCATCCCGAGCAAGTCCTGGGCACCCACGCGATGGTCTCGGGCCAGTACGGCCCTGAACTCAGTGTCATCCCCGATGACCTCGCCCACACACCCCGAAAGGTCACTGAGGCTGCCCAGCGCATCATCGAACAGGCCCAGGCGTCCCAGCTGACCTACCAGCCCGCCGACCCAGCTCAGCGGGCCGCCGTGGATGCCGAAGCCGAGCGGATCCAGCAGGCCATCGAGCGGTTCGGCGCCGACCTCAGCGCCCACGAGGGCTCCATCATCCAGGAGAACGACGCCTTCCTGACACTGCGCGGCGGACAAATAGTGCCCTTCGAGCACGATCCGGCCGAGCGCGCCGAACTCCAGGACCTCCTCGCACTGCGCGACCAGTACCGCACGCTCGTTGATCTCCAGGCCACCGACGAAGCGCAACCCGAGGCACTGGAAGCGGCCAGGGCGCAGCTCAACGACGCCTACGACCACTACGTCGCTTACCACGGCCCGCTCAACCGGGCAATGAAGCCGCGCAGCGCCCGCTGGCACTTCCGGCTCGACCCGCTCGGACCAGCCGTCATGGCGCTGGAGGTCTACGACCGCAAGAAGGGCACCGCCAGCAAGAGCAATATCTTCGAGCACGAGGAGCGGCTCAGCGACACACCCACCCGCGCAAGCACACCGGCCGAAGCCCTGGCCATCAGCCTGAACCAGCGCGGCACCGCCGACCTCGCCTACATCGCCGAACTCCTCGACATCCCCGCAGACCAGGCCCGGACCCAGCTCGGAACCCTTGCCTTCGACGACCCGAAGACCGGCGACCTCATCCCGGCTGACCGCTACCTGTCCGGTCACGTTCGCGGAAAGCTCCACATCGCCGAGAGCGCGAACCGGGACGCAGGCGACGACCGTTTCCGGGCGAACATCGAAGCCCTCAAGGCGGCCGTCCCCTCCGATGCCGAAGCCGGCGACATCGACGTCGAACTCGGCGACCCCATGCTGCGGCCCGAATGGGTTGAAGGCTTCCTGCGCACCCTCGTCGGCCACCGGGAGATCTACGTCAGCCGGGCCGTCGGTGGGGACTGGCGCATCGAGGCATCCTCCGATGCCCGCAAGCTCAGCACCAACCGCGAAACCTACGGCACGCCGCGGTGGGACGCCATCACCATCGTCGAACGGATGCTGCGACGCGCCAGCCTCCTCGTTCCCCCCACCAAGGACGAAGAGGAAACCCCCACCAAAACCGGTGACGGCAAGACTCCCAGCGCATCGGCGACCGAGGACGTCCAGGCCCGCGCCGATGAGATCAACAGGCTCTTCGCCGACTACATGTGGGAAGAACCCGCCCGCGGCGAGGAACTCGTTCGCCTCTACAACTGGTACTACCGCTCGCACGTCACCTACCGGCCCAGCGGCGCCCACCTGACCTTCCCCGGCCTCAACCCTGAGGTCACGCCCCGCGACTACCAGAAAGACGCCGTCGCCCGCGGCCTGGTCGAGTCCTACCTCATGGAGCACGACGGCGGCTTCGGCAAGACGCTGTCGATCCTCATGACCGTCATGAAGCGCAAGCAGCTCGGCTTGTCGCGCAAACCCATGATCGTCGTGCCCAACAATGCCCTGGGACAGTGGGAGCGGGCAGCACGTTGGGCGTACAAGGACGCCAAGATCCTCGTCTGCTCGCAAGAGGACTTCAACAGCCAAGGCGGCGCAGCCGAGACCCGGGCGCGCCGCCAAGCGTTCATCGGAAAGATCGCCAACGGCAGCTTCGACGCGGTCATCGTCCCGTACACGGTCTTCGAGCGGATCCCGCTTTCAGCCGAGTCCCAGCAGCTCTACCTGGAAGCGGCCTCCGCCCGCCTGAGGGCCTTTGTCGAACTGCAGAGCCGCGGCCGCAGCCCCGAGCGCGACGTCCTTGAGCAGGAACTGCTCGACGACCTGCGCGACCCCCTCGTCGCCGAGATCCTCGGGGACGACCTCGCTCTGGCCGGCATGGGCGACATCACCGACGATCGCCCCAGTGCCCGCACGGTCAAGCGGCTGCGCACCCTGCTGACCAAGCTCGTGGAGCAGCTCCGCAAGAACGCCCTCATCCATCGCGACGTGGGCCTGCCCTTCGAACGCATTGGCATCGACGGGCTCTTCATCGACGAAGTGCAGAACTTCCTCGGCATTGCCTACCCCACGCGCCTGCGCGAACTCGGTCTTGCTCCCGCTGCCCGCGCCTACGACCTCGAGATGAAGGCATGGGCCGTACGACGGGCCCACCCCGAGACCGCCGTCATCATCGGTGCGTCCGGCACCCCGATCCGCAACAACCTCGCCCAGTCGTACCGACTCTTCGACCTCTTCAAGCCCGACCTGCTTCCTCAAGCCGCCATCAACGACCTCGACAGCTTCCGCGGCGCGTTCATCGAAACGACTCTGGAACCCGAGATCGCACCCAATCGCGAGATCCGCTTCAAGGAACGCCCCGGAGCCTTCCGAGAAACGAACCTCAACACCTACGTGCGCCTGCACCACGTCATGGCCGACGTACGGACCCAGCACGACGTGAAGATCAAGGGCCGCCCGGTCATCGCTGGCGGCAAACCGCAGATCCACGTCATACCGCGTACTGAGGGCGAATCCGAATGGATGAGCACCAACTGGCTCGGTCGCATTGAGCGCTTCGAGGCAGGCGAGCCCGACGAGGGCGACATCATGCCGAGCATCATCAGCGACGCGGTGATGCACGCCATTCACCCCAAGTTGGTCGGTGAGGAAGCCGATGGTCCCACAGTCCTGGACGCGGTCGTCGACAACGTCCTGCGCATCGACCATGCCTACAAGGACCGCCGCTACCGCACCGACAGCAGTGACCCGGATTCACCTCTCCACCCCAACCCCGGGGCCGGCCAGTTCATCTTCTGCAGCCTCGGCGTCAGCAACGCCGACAACCGCCGCAAGGGCAAGTGGACCGCCTACGACTACATGCGCGATCGCCTCATCGCCGGAGGCATGCCGGCAGAGAAGATCGCCTACATGCAGGACGCCGGCGACAACGCGGCAAAGAAGGAAGCACTCCTCGAAAAGTTCCGCACCGGTGAGATCCGCGTCCTGATCGGCTCCAGCGGTACCGCCGGTGTCGCAGTCGACGCACCCGACCGGGCCATCGCCGCGCACCAGGTCACCTTCGGATGGCGCCCGGACGAGATCGAACAAGAGCAGTGGCGCGTCTGGCGTCCCGGCAACCAGCACCGCGTCATCCAGATCCACCAGTACGTCAAGGACATGTCGGCGATGGCGCTGCGTCTGCAGCACTGCGAGCGCAAGGCCCGCTTCATCGCCCAGTACAAAACCGGCCACATCGACATGAATCAGATCGACGAGATGGAGCTCGACCTCAACAAGAGCACCTTCGACATCGCCGAGCTCAAGGCGATGGCAGCCGGCCAGCAGATGCTCCTCGACAAGCACCGCATCGACAAGAAGGTCCGCCGTCTGGAGGCCGCCGAGTCCCGGTGGCGGCGGACCCGCGAGCACCAGCGCAGCATCATCGCCAACGCCGATCAGGTCATCGCCGCTGGCCAGCGCAGCGTCGACCACGTGAACGACCTGCTCAACCGTCGGGACAACAGCACCCTGCGAGGTCTGCGTCTCAGTGACACGAAGGCACCCGCCACCGCGACACAGCTGCGTGATCTCCTGCTTGACGCCGGCGGCCTGGAGCGCCGCAACATCGCCACCCTCGACGGGGTGCCCCTCAGCGTCAGCATGCTTCCCGAAGCCGGCACCGCGGTGTTCACCATGGAGGGCGTTCCCGGCGAAGAGGTTCTTGTGACCCTCGGCACGAAGGAACACCCCGCGCCGACCGGAACCTGGAACGCACGGCTGACCAAGATGCTGGGCACGCTCGATGGCGCGTTGCAGGCCGCGCATGACGAGCTGGCCGGACGTAAGACGAGTGTCGAGCGCGCCCACCGACTGGTAGACCTGCCCTTTGACCAGGCAGAGGCGCTGACCTCCGCCCGCGCCGAGCAGGCGCGCTTGGCCGACCTGATCGCCGCTGAGGCCGCCGCGAACACCCCCGACCGCGACGACGATCCCAGGGACACCAAGGAAGCGACCGACCAGGAGATGCAGGACCTGGTCGACTCCCTGCTTGCTGATGAGGACGAGCAGGAGACTTCCACCAGCCGGGGCAGCACCCGCACTGGCGGGGGAGGGGGACCAAGGACCGGCGAGCCCGACCATCGCGCCGAGGAGGACGAGCTCGACATCCCCAGCGAAGACGACAACATCGTCCCCGACCTGCCCAGGCCACCCGCTCTTGCCGAACTCGGCGCCAACCTTGTTTACAAGCTCTCGCGCGGCGGCCAGCACATCGGCCAGAGCACAGGCCGGGAGATCGCGGCCCTTCTGGACCGGGGCTACGAGGAAGCCAGCGCCGCCGTCAGCAAGGAAGTGCAGAACTTCGCCCAGTACTCCCCCCAATGGGCACATCAAGCCGCGACGATGCGCGCCGCCCAGCTCATCGCCGAGCGCGGTGCCGACGGTAGCTGGACCATCACCGGATCCCGCGGCACCCGCACCACCCTCACGCCGCAGCCGGATGTGCCCGCACGGGCGCTGCCGTACGACAGCCTCGCCGACACCTACCTCGGCGAAGACGCCGTTCTGATCCGCTACGCCCAGTGGAAGCTTGCAGCCCCGCACCCGGGCACTACGGAGGAGCAGGCCCTTCACGCCTGGACAACGTCACTCACTACGCTCACAACCGAGCGCTACGACCTCCGCGACCGCGGCCCGACCCTCGAGCAGGTCGCCGCGCGCGCCACCTACTTCCAGGAACTCGCCCGCCTCGCGCGTGCCGTTGCCGGGCACCCGGATCCTGGAACTGCGGCACTTGCCGAGCACATCCTCGACGAGGCGCAGACCCACCTGGAACGCCTCGGCCGCCTGATGAGCGACGAGAGCCTTCACGAGCGCTGGAACGACAGCCGCCCCAGCCCTCTGGCCGGCCTGCCGGAGCCGATGCGCGGCAACCCCTGGGGAGGCGACACCGACAAGATCCATCGCGTCTATCTCCTGACCGGAGTCACCGACACACAGGCGCTGACCGGCGCCGAACTGCACTACGCCCTCCTCGCCCTCAAAGAGAACGGCGGCCGCGTCAGGCGCCACGACGCCGACAACCCCCGCATCCGCGCTCTGACCCCTACATCACATACGTGGACCCAGCTTGAGATCGAACTCGCACCCGGCCAGGTGCAGCAACTCCAGGCTGCCCGCCAAGCCACACACGACATCGCGCACCGACTCGCTGACGACGCCAATCTGCGGCGTGCCGCTCACCTGGCCAGTCACACAGACTTCCGCCGCGAGACCGCTGCATGGCTCGCCGTACACCCTGACGCCTTCGACGCCCTTACCGGCCTTCGGGCCGAAAAGTCCACCACCACGATGTCGGCGGCCGTCGAGCTGATCACCCAGCAGGCATTCCACCGTGCCCGCGCCAGCATGCGCCCCCGTGAAGCCGGACACATCCTGCACCAGCTCGTCAGCCAGTGGGACATCGAACCCACGAGTACGCTGCGACACACCGCCGAGTACCGCTCCCTGCACCAGGTCCTCGACCAGCTCGCCACCAACGACATCGAACAGAGCGGTACCAGCGAACTCCTGCGCCGCGCCTTCTTCCGTATCAAACAACTGGGCGATGCCACCGACGGCCGTGACCGTACCCGAGCCGAAGCGATCCTCACCGACTACGGCTGGATGCTGGCGGCCTCCACCAGCCCTCGCCCGGCCGGCATCGAACAGAACATCTGGGCTCGCCACCATGAAATGGCTGAGAACCTGTCGCCCTACCCGTTCGAGGCGAACACCTGGTACGAGCACACTAAGGCTGGCGGCGGCGTCGCCGACTTGCTCGGATCGGACCTCAACAAGCTGCTGGCCATGGTGAAACAGGCCACCGAGAACGGCCCGCAGCGGGTAATCGTGCGCAACGAGCCCGACGGCGGCTTCCGCATCACCGGCTCACGCAGCACCATCGTCGCCACCCCGCTGAATGAGCGCTTCCCGGCTCTCATCGAGCCCCACATCGAGGAAGTCGCGGGCCTCCTGAACGCCATGCTCCGCAGCGGCGAACACGGAGGATTCGGTCAGAAAGAGGCGATCAACCAGTGGCTCACCGAACACCTTGCCGACGCCTCCGCAGGCCTGCGTGATGTTCTTGCGAGCAACCCGCGCATCCAGAAGGAGTTCCGCCAGGCATTCCGCGTACACGCCTACGAGGCCCTGATCCGGGCGGGGCAGGACCCCACCCTCGGCACTCCGACCCTCACACCGTCACTTCAGGCGGACGCCGTGCCCGCCCCGACCGACGACCCGCAGGCGGAAGCTCTCAACGCCCTCTACGCACGTGCGGCCCAGCGAGCCCTACAGGACAGCGACCTCCTGACCACGGTCCGCGAGGCGATGCCCGCCACAGATCCCGATGACATCCCCACCGCACTGGTCACCTCAGGAGTCATTGACTGGCTCGTTGGGGGCGGGCTCCTCTCCGCAGGCGACGACAGCGCGGCGCTGCGCGAACACGCCCTGCACTCATTGTCCGTCACCACACCTGGGCCGGCCCTCACGAACTTCTTCAACCAGATATGGGACGCTGCGATCGGCGAGGACCATCGCAGTCCCCGACGCAGCGAGCGGCGGTCCGCAAGGGAGCGCGCCCTCGACAACTTCGTCATCCCGCTGCGCGGAGGGATCACCGACGGATACCGCAAAGCCTCCACGCCCAAGACGGAACAGGCGTGGAAGTCCGCCTTCAGGCAGAGCCACCCACTGGAGTGGGCCACCCTGGAGCGAGCAGACAAGTCACTGCTGCGGGCCGACTGGGCCAGCGGCACGCCGGAAGGCCTGGTCCTGCAGTGCGAAGGCGTGCTGCAAGCAGCCCGCGTGCTCGCTGACTTCACCGAGCAGAGCCAGTGGGCAGAGGAATTCACCGCCACCGTCGAGCGAGCCACCTCGACACTGCACCACCTGAACCGCTACCTGAAGATCCTCGCCCGCGTCCCGGGGAGCTGGGAGCCGGTACGCCAGGAACGCGACCGCGGGCTACGGCGCAGCGAAGAACGCCAGAATCGCCCGGCGCGGTTCGCTCGGGCCGCGGAGCGCGCACGAACCCTGCGCTTCGACCCCTGGACTGCCTACCAGCTCTACAACAACGACATCCTCACCGGCGATGAGGTATCCCGCCGACTGAGAGGACTGGTTGCAGCCGGCTCCCTCGTGGCTGAAGAAGCCGACGGATCACTGGTCCTGCACACCAAGGCCGACGGCTACCCCATCCACCTGACCCGCCTCACGGGTGAAGCAGCGCTCGCCTACTTCGCACAACTGCCGCACTACGCCACGGCACCGACTCCGGTTGACCCACGGCATCCACGCTTTCCCGACACCGATTCCATCGCCGCCCATGCCCGCTCAGGCTCGCTCGAACTGGCCAGTCCACAAGACGACGAGCAGGCCGCCGACGCACACCGTGCGCGCCTGGAGCGCCTGCTCACCGACGGCGAACTCCTGCTGCAGGAGCGCATCCTGCTCGTGCGAGCAGCCGATAGCACTCGTTGGCACCTCTACTACCCCGGAAACCTCACCCCGCTGCCGGGCCAGCACACTGAGGGATTCGCGACCCAGGACCAAGCTCGCGAGGCCGCACGAACTGTGCAGCAGATTATCGACCGGGACGGACACCCCTTCCCCTGGGACGCTCCCCTCGCCGGCCCCCTCTCCCGCCTGTGGCGCGCACACGATCACCGGAGCCTCGAGGACGCCGTCGAACATGCCCTCGCCTCAAATCCAGCGTGCGACCCCCAGGGCCACCACCGAAGGGCGGCCGACGAACGGCTCCATGCCAAAGCCCGCGAACAGGTCCTGCGGGAACGAGACCTGGCAGACGGCTACCTCCTGGAACCGGCCCGTCGAGCCTTCTACAGCGACGAGGCCCGCCGGCACCCACAGGTCTCCTTTCCGCTCCAGGTCACGCGCGCCCTGGCCGAGGCCATGGGCCCCGACAACGCGGACCTCCTTCAACAGCAGATCACAGTCCGCGGAACCGCCTTCACGCGTGTGGACGCCAACGACCTGTACGAGTACGACCCCGGCGACGGTCAGGCACCCGTTCTTTCCCACCGCATCATCGTCCAGTTGGCGACCTGGCATGCAGACGACGGGCGTAGTGGCACGTTCGACGACAGCAGTTCCATAGACGGCCGCGACGCCCCACGGCTTCCGCTGCCGAGAAACTTCCGCAGCCAACCGGATGTCCCTCCGAACGCTAGGGACCTGGCCCGGACCTTCTACTACAACGAGACCTGGCCCAAGCCACCGAGCGGCGTCGACACAGGTCGACCCGCAGGGGAGCCCCGCGCCGCCGACATCTTCAAGCGCGCCCGCACCGCGATGAAGTCCCTCCAAGATGGACAGTGCCAAAGCGGCAGCGTTCGTGAAGACTTCCTCCGCATCGCCAGTGATCTCCAACTTCTGGCCGCCGCCTACGACCGCGGGGAGGACCACCCGAAAAGCGCTACCTTCGCCGACGCCTCGGCCAAGGCACGGATCCTGCGCGAGAAGCTCCTGCAAAACCTCCGCTCCCCAGCGCATGATTCGACCATCGCGGACCATCGCCTTCACCCCGACGAAGACATCCCTCCATCGCCGCTCGCCACAGGGCCCCTCGGCGGAGTACGCCTCCACCCGTGGCAGGCCGACGCCGGCACCACCGTCGTAGCCACCGGCAACCTCCCGGACGGCGACGAAGCACTCACCGCCACGGGAGCCCTTCGCAGCGCCACCTATCACGTGCGCGTGCTGGACGGTACCCACCAACGCGGCACGCTACTGCGCGTCGATACAGCGGAAGGCCCTGCCGAACTCTTCCTGCCCGAGGGCCAGCTCATCGAGCAGCTGCCCGCGACGCTTCACCCGGCCCTGGCTTTCCCCGGCACGGCCGAGGCCGCCTTCGATGCACCAACGCCTCAGCCGGGCACCAGCGCTACTGCTACGAGCCAGCACGCGGTACGAACGTTCCGGTTCGAGGGAGACCGCGCCGGACGCATCTTCGCCCCCTCTACCGTCTTCCGCTTCGCGCACCAAGCCCTGCTGACCGGACGTGACGGACCTCGAAGCCGCCTTGACAACCGAGCGACCTGGCGCGACGACGGCACGCTGGAAGTCCACTACGCGCGGGCCATGGCCGGTGATCGTGACCCGCTCGTCTTCCACCCCGACTACACCGAACCGTCCTCGGCCACCGAGATCGACCCGGGCATGTGGATGAAGGTCCACGACGCGAAAAGCATTGCGGAGGCGGCTAACCAACAGGCCCTTGTCCTTCTTGCCGCCACCGACCCCGAAGTGCGAAGCCACGTTGCGCAAGGCGGCGCGGCCCCGTTCGCCACCTGGCTCAGCCGGCAAGCCCGCATCGGTCACCCCCACATGCACCCCGACCTGCGCGCTGACTGGATAGCCCACCCTCGCTATCGGAGTGACTTCATCGGCCTCGGTGAGAAGGAACTGCTCACCCTGCTTGACCAGTCCGTTCCGCAGCCGCCTCCAGGCCACATCGCGTACAACAGTCATCAGGCGCTTGCCGACGCGCGCGCTCACCTTGGCGCTCTTGCTGACCAGTGGAATCAGCAGGCCAAGGGCTATGTAAACGAACGCTCGACCGCCTGGAGCAGATTCAAGAAGGGATGGGAGACAGCCCGCACGGCACCGTGGTACGCCACGGACCCCGATGGGGGCGCCCTCCACGTCCACTACATCGAACTGGTTGACCGAGTACGAGCCATGAGGCGCTGGCTGGACAATCAGGAAGGCCCCGACGCCCGCCATAGGGAACTTCAGCAGGGCCTCGGCACCCTCCAGTCCCATCTCGACCGCCACCTCCAGCGGCTGGAGGCCTCTCGCGGGACCGATCTCAACCTGAACACCGAACTGGCGGCCATCGCAGAGCAGGCTGCACAGAATCCGGCCCCCGTGACCGAGCAAGAACTGTCGACCGCCCTGCATGCCTGCCAGCAGGCCTTGGCGCACCCAACTGCCGATGCCGACCTGCGCCTTGATCTCGACTTGGCGGCCTGGGCTCTCACGCAGCCTCGCTCCACCCCCGAACACCTCAACCGCCTGGCTTCTCTGGCTAGCACGGCGCATCGCATTGCGCACCGCTACTCCACGGATGTGGGCCAGGCACACCGCACCATCCTGGATGCGGCCGAAGTACTTACTCGCGTCACAAGGACCTACACCGCCCACCTGATCCGATCCGTCCGCCACGAAACGCCCGGACCCGCTCCATCTCGGGCAACACTCGCCTCGATCCAGAAGCACGCTCTGGCCGAGGACAACCTCCGACGCGCTCGTGACAGCGACACTTGGGACGAAACCCTCGACACCTGGCTGACCAGCTCGGTACAGATGCCCAGTCCGCTCGTGCCGGCAACACACCTCGCGGCGCGAATCGGTGAAGCCCTGCCCGGCCCGGTCGCCGCACTGCGGGCGGGGATCCGCCATACGCTGAACGCCTCCAGCGAGCCGTACCGGAGCTATGCCGAGCACCGGGCAGCGGTCGAGTTCCTGCAGGGTGCGGCCCGAAGTGCGCTTCGCGCACGCGATCCGAAGAGCCCGGCATGGGACTACCGGGACTTCTCGAGAAAGTGGGCTGCGTTCTCGCCCTATATCTCAAGCAGGCGGACCGAAGACGCCAAGGCCCTGTCCTCCGCAATCCGGGCTACTCAGAAGCTCCACGGCACGCTGTCCCAAAGCTTCCGCCCGGGCAACCGCCAGCTCTCGGCTGACCTCAGGACACTCGAAGGCGTGGCGGCGTATCAGCAGAAGCGCTGGGCAGCCAGCGCGAACACATTCACCACCAGTGCGTCGCCTCTGACGAAGGCTCCTCTCGACGGCGTCATGCCCTACCGCCGGGCAAGCGAGCTACGGGAAGCCCTGACAGAACTGCACGCCGGCTGGATGCAACTTCATCACGCGGCCACCCAGCCCGGCTTGCTCGACCACTCCGTCCACGTGGCTCTCTTCACAGACGTGACCGCGGCCTACGCATACTCCCGCGACATTCTTCTCAGGCTTCCCGCCACGATCGATGCACTGTCGCATCTATACGAGGCGGCCGAGCGCCTCGCGGCTCACCATGTGGGCCTTGCGGACGAAGCGACCGCACTTGCTCAGCTCGCCCGCTACCACGCCCTGCGCGCCCTGGCCACCGTCCGTAATCCTGACAACAGCGCCCCTACGCTCGACGCCCTGCGCAGCCAGCTCCACGAGACGTCACTTGCCGATGCGCCGGCCACCGCCGTCGACCTGGCAACCCTGCGCGCCCAGATCCCGATGCTGGTCGCCGACGAAGACCTCAGCCGCCTGCTGCAGCGCCTGCCATTCACCCACCCCGCCCGACTGCGTGCCGAGAGCTTCCTGGCCTCCTGGACTGGCGACAGCCTCGCAGACTCCGAAGACCTGACACTGCCTCTCGCCCGACAGCAGTACTTCTACCCGATGGTGCGCCTCGCACAGATCTGCGCCGACTTGCGGGCCAGCCTGCCGGAAGACATCGATACTGCCGGCCTGGAAGCACTGGAGCGCCACATCGGCAGCTACCACCAGATGGCAACCGGCCAGCGACGCAATCCCCCCCGCACCGCGCCCAGGCCCCTTCAAGCCACCACTGTCACCGACCCCGACTTGCTCCAAGTCCTCCCAACGAACGCAGCAGCGTCACAGCCCGCACCGGAGCAACCCTTCACACACATGGTGCCCCGCAGCACCCTGCCCCCCGACCACAGCCCGGACAACTCACAGTCCGACCAGCCACGGCACACCGTCACGCCGTCAGCCACTTCCGCAGTCGCCCCCACCGAGCCGGCAGGGCCACCGACGCCCTCCGACCACCAGCCCGCTCTGCCCCCCGTCCCCGCTCCTGCCGAGACACAGGCTGACGCCGACGAGACAGAACAACCCCCTCCCACCTCAGACGCGTCACGCACGATGCCCGCTACACCTGCGCCTGCCACCACGCCCGACGCCGCGGACCTGGACCTCCCGCGATGGGACACGCCCCCGAACCTGCCCACACAGCCCGCGGGTGCCTCATCCATCGCTGATCTGCCCGGTTACCAATGGCACCTCAGCGACGACACCGTCATCGTCTACCACGAAGGCCAGCCCATCGGGCGCGCCGAGCGCTACATCACCGCACGCGACAAGACTCGATTCCGCTGCTACCTCGGAGACGACCAACTCACCCAGAAGTGGTCAGACAGCGCCGCTGCCGCCCACATCGCTACCGTCCACCACTATCTGACCCGGCCGGCCCAGCCGCCCACCACAAATACCCTGCGCCTCGAACACACCCCCGAGCACACGCATCTATACGGAACCAGCCAGGATGATTTCGAGGCGCGAGGCGCAATCGAGATCGCTGGCCATGCTCGGCCTGTCTACGGCCCCCCGACCGGCAAGAAGCGCGGCCGCGCGAGCAAGGGCCCGTTCCTGTACTGGGACTTCCCCGGATCCGAAGAAGAGCGCCAGGCGGCTGTGGAGAGGCTGACCGGACTGCTGGCCAGCCGCGGACGGCACGTCCCATCCTCACTCGCCACGGATGACGCGCCGACCCCACAGGGTGAACACCAGGTCTCTGTCGAACCATCGGTTCTGCCCACGACTGGCGTACCGGAGGAGGCTCCCAAGGGCGCCGCAGCTGTCCAAGGGATGCCCGGCTTCTGGTGGACCACCCGCGTGACGAGCGATGACAGCCCCGGCGCCGACTACTCCTGGAGACGCGAGACACTCACTGTCGGCTTCCAGAGCACCATCATCGCCACCGGGAGCGCGGGCGACCGCTCCTGGGCGATCCACATGGGCAACGCCACCCTGACCGGTCCCACGCCCGAAGCCGCAGCCCGCCGAGCCGCCCGGCACTGGCAAGATCTGCAGACCCAGCCCAACCACGGAGGCCGCGAACCGCTGTGGGTCGAGCACAACCAGGAGACCACCCGCGCCCACGGTTTCACCGACTCCGACCCTCAGGCCAAGGCCGCGCTGACGGCAGCAGGGTTCATCAACAAGCGTCAAACCGGCACGATGGAGCCCCGGGCAGGCGGCCCCGGCGCACGTGAGCGTGCCGTCAACATCCTGATCCGGACTCTGGCCGCCCAAGGCCGTGTCATCGAGGTCCACGCCAACCCCACCGACCGCGACACGCCTCCGGCACCGAACGGCCAGAGCCTCACCACTCAGGACCTTGAGTGGCAGGCACAGAGCCACCTCCGCATCGACGAAGGCCGCTGGTCCGTCGCCGACTTCGAGCCCGGGGACGAGGTCTGCCTGCGCGGCGACAGCTTCTGGCGTCGCGTCACCGCGGTCGACGGCCTCAACCTGACCACTGCGGACGGCACGAGTCGCATGGTCACGTCCGTCTATGCCCTGCGGCGTGCGGGCACCATCACCCGCTGGACAGACCCGGCCCCCGAGACCGGGTACGCGCGCCCGCTGCTCGCAGACACCAAGAACCGCACCGACACAGAGATCGCCGCAGAACTGGCAAACCTCGCGCTCCCGGCCCGCAGCCCCAAGCACGAGACAGCGATCCGCCACCGCCGTGAAACGCTGACCACAGTGGTCGACCGGCGCCGAGCCGCCGCACAGCGGCAGGAGGCCGAACGGCAGACCGTTGTCGCCCTGCTCGGCACGCCGAAAGCCCTGGAACAGCGCGGCGGCGAACTCGTCCATGACGAGTCCGGCCGACTGCTCGGCGCGATCATCCGGATGAAACCCAAGGCATTCGTCTACCTGTCCGCCGACGGACACACCACGCCAGCGGCAGGCAACGCCGATCAGGCCCGCCAGTGGGCCTTCAACGATCTCGAAGCGCGGCAGGAAGCGTCACCGGACGGCTGGCGACCCAGCTTCCTGAGCGACCTCGACCCCGGCGCCCGGGTGCGCATCCCGGGACTACGCCGCACGCCGGGCACCCTGCGCTACACGCTGGACGGGGACCTCGCCGGCGAACCATTCATCTTCAACAGCCTGGAGCGGTCCGACACCGGCACCGTCACCCTCCACGGAGAGCGAAACGGCCAGCCGACACGAGAGACCATCCACCACAGCCGCATCCAGCACGGCATCCTCCGGGAAGCGACGGGAGCCTGGGCCTTCAGCCCCGATGAACTGGTACTCACCGCGCTCCGCCGACGGATCCGGACGGCCGTCGACACGGTCGGCGGGGCACCCATCATGCCGGTCAACCACGTTCCCGCCCTGGAAGCAATCAAGCGCCACGCCTTGGCCGCCGTCCGCAGGCCACTGCACCCAGGCACCATGGCCGGCGCCCTGGATGATGCCCTCGACAACGTTGACGCTCTGATCGGCTCGCTGTCCGCAGCCGACGACGACTTCCGCAGCAGACTGTCCGCGCTCCGCTCTGTGCTCGCCACCGCCCGCGACAGCCTGTCCGCAGACACGCCAACGGCGACCGGTCCCAGCCTTGAGGCGGACACAGCCCCGCCGACGCCGGCCGCCACCACCGCCGAATCCGAACTCCTGACCCCGGAGGAGATACGCTTCATCCTTCGACGCTGGTTCGGCAGTGCCACCCACGATTCCCTCCTTTCCTCCTACCTCAACGCACTCGAGAACCCTGCAGCCCACCGACTGTGGGTCAACGGCCACCTCTACGACCCCCCACGGGGCATCCACCTGTACCTCGGAGACCCGAGCATCCCGCTTTCCTTGATGGCCCGTCGCCCACAAGGCATCGACAAGGCCCCCGAGGGACTTGTGCTGCGGATTGAGGACCGTCAGGGCCCCGCTCTCACAGTTCCCTGGGAAGACATCACCGCTTGGATCGAGACCGGCCTCACGGATGCCCTCCGCGAACAGCTCGACGCGGCGCAGCAGGAGTTTCGTGAAGTTCCCACTGCCGAGCTGATAAAGGGATCGTCCCCGGCACGCGACCGCCTGCGGACAACCGAACAGTCCATCTTTGCCGCCCTGGACGACGCCCCGCCGCCGACAGCGGCGCAACTCGCCGCCGCATGGCGCCGCTATCGGCCGGAGACAGACGAACCGGAAGGCCTGTTCGAACTCGCCCAGACCTCCGCCGACCAGGTGTCCACAACCGAAGAGGGGACCGAGTTCGGCCCGGGCACTCCCTGGAAGCACACCAGCGCCCTGGACGATGCAAGGCATGCGGTTACCGACCGCATTTGGGAGCTTTTCGCCGATGCACACTGGGAAGCATGGGCAGAGAGCAACCCGCTGGCAGCCGAAGCTGTTGCGGAAGCAGCCCATCTCATCCGCACCACGTCCCGGACCCGCCCCACCGCGTTCTTCCGCACTGTCCTCGACGCCGCCCGTCGGCTGCATAGCCTGACTACTTCAGTGGCCAGCGAAGGCCCGGGCGCCCGCGAGTTGGAAGGCGCCGTCATGGCCTTCGCGCGGAACCTTGTGGCCACGGCAGCCTCGCCGTATTGGCGCCAGATGTTCCCCGAAACCCCCACTCCTGTCTCCCCACGGCCGGATGCAACACATATGCCTTCCGACCCCGCGAACCCGGCAAGCCCGAACGCTGCCGAGACCGTCGAGGACGGGCAGACCGTATCCGCCGCTGACCAGACTCAGAGCACCTCTCCGGCGGGAGAAACTCCCGAAGAAGAGAACTCAACGCCGACCGCCCTGGAAGGTGGCGGAGGCCCGGACTGGCGCCAGATGGAACCTAGCGCGTACGGCCTTACCCGCCGCACCACGGTGGACCCTGCGCTGCCGCCCGTCAGTCCCGTGCCCGGCCAGGTTCCCCTCCCGGGCACGGAGGACACGACTCAGGAACCGGCCGAACCCACGGTCCCGGAGGACGACGCGGCAAGCGAGGACCAGGACACCCCGCAGTACCACCGTGCAGGCTGCAGCGGCGAGACGCGGTGGCTCTACCTCGCCGCCGACGAAGACCGCCGCATCCGCCACTACCTCTCGTGCGACTGTCACGGCGAGCGGCTCGGCAACTTCCGTCAGTCCGCCCCCCTGCTCAAGCCCGGGCGCCACATCACTACCGCCCGCACCGCTCAGGCGCTCGCCTTGGCGGACCGGAACAACTACGACGTCTCGGGTGACTTCGCAGCCCTCGACGAGCACACCATGCGCGCCCCCGTCATCTGGCGGCTCGCCGTCGCGCGCCAGAAGGAGGTCGCAGCCCCGATGCCCGATCCCCAGTCCCCGGCGACCCCCGAGGCCCAGGCCGCAGCACAGCGTCAGCCCTCCAGCGCACAGGCCCCCTCGACGCTTCCCGAGCAGGCTCCGCAGATTCTGGAAGAACTGCGTGCCTACTACCGGCAGCGGGCTCAGCACACCACTAACGGCCCACTGAAGCTGGCGTGGACCCACCGGGCTGCCGACGCGTCTATGGAGGTCATGGCCGGGGGACTGATCAGGTTCGGCAGCTCACGCAACTGGCGTCTCGCACCGTCCGGCGCCGGCATACCGTTCGGCAGCACCGCCGATAGTCTCAGCTTCGCCAGCAAGACAGAGGCGGAGGCCTTCGCCAAGCACCTTGCCGAGGTGACCGGGGCGGATGGCACGCCGCTCCCCTGGGCCGCGACTGACTTCGCCTCGGCCTTCGACACTTGGCGCAGCGACCGTGGAGAGCGACTCCAACTCGCACTGGCGCGCCTCAGGGTCGAGTTCGACCGCGGTCGTGGCCGCGAGCCCTTCCACGCTGCGGCTCGGATCTACCAGCCTTACGAGGATCGGGGCGCCTCCCGAGACGAGGCGCCGCACGGCCATCTGTGGCCTGACGAGATCCCCGCAAACACCTGGGTTCAGATGCCGACCCGCCCCGGACATCCGGCCCGTGAGGTGCTTGTCACCGCTGTGACGTCCCTGCCCAGCGGGGAGGTCGAGCTCACGCTGGAGGACGGGGAGACCGTTGCCATTCCACGCAACGATGCCCGCCCGACAGTTGAGCCAACCGAAGTCGCGGAGGCCGGCGGTCGCGTCATTGGCCATCGTGTCGAGTCCGCGCTCCTGAAGCCGGGCCAGTGGATCCAGATCGACGCCACGGTCGGCTACAACCGCGAGCGTGAACTGCCCGAGTTGGAGTACGGGCAGGCGTACAATCTCCGCGGCCGCATCAGCGAACTCACCACCACGCCGGACGGCCAGCTCGAGGCCCGAGTGGAGGCCGTCACTGCGGTACACGGCGACACCTGGGCCAACCACACCCCTGACCGCAAGCGGCCCTACGGCGAAGAGGCCCCGGTCATCTGGAGGCTCGGGCAGCGCACCGTCCAGATCACCGTTGATCAGGCGGCGTTCGACACGATGACGGACCGGCCCCTGTCCATCAAGGAGCACGCGGACGCAAACAAGGCCAAGCGGCCGTCACCGGAAGCAATCGTGCTGATGACCCAGGTCGCCGACCAGGCCGCAGCACTCCTGGCCGCCGCCAACCCCGCCTACCCGCAGCACGACCGCCTCCAGCCGCTTGCCACAGCCCTACCCGGGCTCCTCCAGGACATCAACCACGCGATCACCACGTCCGACTACGCCCTCCTGCTGCAGGCGACTCGTACCCTCGCAGACCAGGTCAGCGAGACCGTCGACTCCATCGATGTCTACATGCCCCCGGGCCTGGTGCCGCTGCTCGGCGCCAGCCACCACCTGCGGTCCCTGCTGCTGCACCAGCGCACCCACCAGCTCGACCGCATCCTCGCCGAAATCAGTTCCCACCGGGCACAGCCGTCCCCCCTAGCTGGAATGAGCGACGAGCAGCTCTTCGACACCCTGGAGGAATGGGAGAACGGCGCTCCGCGCGAACAGTGGGCCCGCGAGGAGGAGAACTGGCCCACCACGCCGGACACCATCACCAACGGGGCACAGATTGTCGTCGTCCACGACGACACCCCCGGGGCACGCTCACGCGTGCAAGGCCTCGCCCGGCACGACCTGGCCGCAGCCGCAGTCCTGCGCGCAGCGTCCTTCCGGCCGATCACCGGCTCCAGCGGCGTCAACTGGGACACCGACGCCCGCACGGAACCCGACGCGCGCCGAGCGCTCGCCGAGCAGGCCCTGTCCGGCCTGCGTGCCCTGGGACGCACCGTGGAACTGCGTACAGCCCAGCAGCCCACCCCGGCCCCCACACAGCCGGCCACCACAACGCCCCAGGGTGAAGCGCAGCCGACGGAAGCCCCGCCTGAATCAGTGGAGACCGCGGGCGATCCCCAGCAGAGCGAGCCCAACACCGACACCGACGAGGATGCCCTCAACGCCGTCAGCATCTCGGTGATCCACCGGGGACACCCTCTGCAGAGCCTGGTCCGCGGTATCGCCCCCAACGACACCCGAGCTGAGGAGGTACTGCGCGCAGCCGGCTACCGCAAGATCCGGGGGAGCGGCGGTCGAGGATGGGAGACACCCAGCAACTGGAAGTCGGAGACCCGGCGCAGCCGCGCCATCCAGGCGGTCCACGGACTGCAGGCCCTCGGCCGCAACGTGACCTCCGACATCCAGGACAGCCAGCCTCGCGTCGAGAACTACCGCTCCCAGGAACGGCGCGTACAGGAAGGCCCCTTCACCTCCCGCCAAGAGCACCGCATCAGCGAGGACCAGCTCCTCAAGAAGCTGCACGACTGGATCATGTACATGGAAGGGCACTCCCTCTCCACCCGCGTGCACTACCTGCAGGAACAGGTCGTCGTCGAGGCCGCCAAGACGACCATCGTCCAGGCCCTGCAGAAGCAGCAGCACACCCATGAGAGCAACGGCCAGCCCGACCGGCACCTGACCGACGAGGACATCTACGACAGCCTCCTCGAACACCTCACGACGCTCGACCACGACAACTACCGTCGCCCAGAGGTCGCTGACCGACGCGAGGACCTCGTCACGGAGCTCCGCCGGCACCTCGACCAGTGCGGGCAGACCCGCAGCACCACCACCTACGCTGCGTTCCTCGCCAGCGACGCCCCACCGCCCCGGGTCCCGGCGGCAGACCTACTGCCCGACCGCAAGCTCAAGCACGGCAACCAGATCTGGACCGGTCCCGAGGCCGTCCTACGTTTCTCCCGCGAGGCGCACTACTACGACAAGCCCGTACGCCAACTTGCGACAGGCGAATGGCGAGTCACGGTCGACCACGACGACATCCGCCTCTTCAAGACCCCCACCGAGGCGGAAGAACAGGCGCTGGCCCGATCCATCCGCCACAGCGTCGACACGCTCACAGACTTCCCACCCCTGGACAGCGAGACCTTCCAGCAGGCCGTCAACGAACTGCGGCAGAGCATCGACACCTGGCGGCAGACCGCCAGCGCGAACACAGACCGCGGCTTCAGCCTGCGCTACGCCCGCGAGAATCTGGACAAGAACCTCGATCACGTCTTCTGGGTCCTGGACAACCGCCGCCCCCTGCGCGTTCTCAACGAAACCCTTCAGGAGGCCACCGACAACGCGGTCCGGGTCGAAGCGGCACTGGAACACACCTATGAGGAACCGGCCGACCAGGAGGCGCTGAGGGCTGTCGCACACCACTGCCGCATCCTGCACGAGCGCCTGGAGGCCACCTCTCGGACTCCCAAGGAGCTACCGACCGAGCGACGGTTCACCAGCATCGACGAGGTCCGCACGCACTGGAGGAACAGCCCGGACACCGCCAACGCCCCACTCCACCAAGACAATGCCCGCAGGGCGGCCGACGACCTGGACGACACCAGCCAGCTCACCCAGCGCGGTCACCTCGTCGTTACCCAGCATGAATCCCGCGGCTTCTTCGTGATCAAGCACACCGGGAGCAGCCTCACCGTCACCACGGCCAGCACGCGCCATCCGGACCGGGCCCTGAAGCTGGCACAGGCGCTGGAAGACATCGCCGTCGGTCAGCAGCCCTTCGACTGGACCTCGCCCGGCATCGACCAGCGGCTCGCCACGCACCAAGACCTGATCAGGACGGTGACAGCACTCCAGGAGAAGACGTGGTACTCCGCGAGCGAGGCGGCCGGCCAACGGCGCACCCTCCGTGACGTAGTCGAGTCCTGGCCTCACAGCCGGATCACCCCCAACGACACCTTCGAGCTCACGGCGGGCGGTCTGGTCATCGGTGCAGACCGCGGCTACAACTCCGCCTGGCACATCCTCCCCGCGGCCGCCGCGCTCGATCTCGGGCTGCCAGCGATGCCTGACCGCGACCAGGCGCACGCTCTGGCTCAGCATCTGGAACGCGAGCTCGTGGACCACACCCGCACCCCTATCGACTGGGGCAGCCCCGCTCTTGCCACGGAACTCACCACGTTCCGGACTAACAGCGGCCTGAGCTTCCACGAAACACTGGTCGAAGCCCACAGGGCCTTCACCGCACCTCCTGTCCCAGCCGACGCGCAGCCGCCAACCACTAGTCCCGTCCCTTCCGCTGTCGCCGAGGCAACGGATGCCTCCCTGGAGCCCGACAGGGAGGAGAATCCCTCGCCCCCGGCAGACGAAGCCCACGGCCAGTTCCTGCTGGGCGAGACCGTCACCCGAAGCGGACAGGTCGTCGGCAACCGCAAGAAGAGTTCGGCCCAGGGCGACTACCACTGGATCACCATCCGCGCGCACGACAACACGATCCTCGCCGTGCGCCTCGATGCCACGCCCTACACCCCCACGGACTTGCAGCCCGGCCAGGAAGTCACGATCACCGGCACCGTCGCTGAACCCGCACACCGGCGCAACGGCCGTACCCAAACCCTGCTGCGCAGCCCCGTCATCACCCCGGTCGGCACCCCTGCAGGACCAACCGCATCGCAAGACTGGCCCGACCTGACGCCAACGCAGCGAGACGTACTCCGCGCCCTCCCCTACGCACAGCGGAGCATGGCCTGGGCCCCGTCCTCCTTCGAGCCCTCCTTCGAGGTCCTCATCGGGGACCAGTGGAAGACCGTCACCACGGTCAACGCCTTCACCCTGCACACCGGCCCGGAACTGCACGGCTTCCACGAGGTCCTGGCTGTCCGCGGCAAGGACCACCAAGACCACCAAGTGGCGCTAGCCACCGTTGCCGACGCCATTGAGGAACTGAACGAGCCCACCGACGAAGAGCTCCAGACCCTTCTGCCCCCGGCCCCCTCCATCGGGCCACCCGAGGCGCTTACCGACGTCGAGCTGCACCAGGCGATCGGCCAGCTCACGTCCTGGCTGGACGCCGCGTACCCCCATGCCCTGACCGAGATCGACCCCGATGAGCCGATCACACGGCGCCTCATCACCGTCCAGGAACTCCGCACCCGGCTCGACGCCGAGCGCGCCCAGCGCAGTGGCCTGTCCCAGGACCTGCACACCGTCGGCACGATGACGCTGGAGCGCGCACGGCACCACCTCCACCTGGGCGCCCGGGACGCACACGGCCGCCTCGCGATCCTCGACCGCAGCGACACCGCCGTCGCGCACATCGTCCAGGACACCGACGGGTACCGCGTCCACCACAGCGACGGGAGCCCGGAAAAGCGCACCTACCGAAGCCCGCATGGGGCGATGGCTGCCTACTTCCGCGACCACCACCCGGCCGCGAAGAGCTCCCAGGCCAAGACGACCGCACCACGCTTCGCCAACAGCGTGGCCTTCCGTGCCTACCTGCGGACCCTGCCCGACGCCGCCACTACGGCCGAGCAGCGGATCGTCGAGTACTGCCGTCGTGCCGCCGGCCGGGAGGCGAAGGACGAGAAGGGCAAGCCCATCGACCTCGCCCCGGTGCGCCTTTCACCCGGCAAGAGGATCGCCCTACACCGCGGTGACACGAAGACCCGGACCCGTGCTGACCTTGAGACGTCCCTCAAGCACAACCGGGCCAAACTCTGGGACTCCGGCGACAGCGCGCCCCGGATCGTCTCCAACTGGGTGCTCCAGTCGCCACATCGACTCCAGACCATTGCCGGCGTCTTCCCCGTCCGCACCCTTCGCGAGGCGGAAACCCTGGCCACCGCCCTCGAGTCGCTGAGGGACCACGAGGGGAAGCCGCTCGACTTCGACCAGCCAGGTCTCACGGAGCGCCTGCGCGGCTTCCGCGACGCCGACGGCCGGAACTGGCCAACAGCCGTGGCGGTCATCCGAACCCTCACACCTGGGCTCGACCCCGACGGCACACACGCTCGGTGGCTCCTCAAGAACGCCCCCGAGCACGCTCCAGCCGCCCTGACAGATGTCACCTACGCCCCGGCGAACCAGGACACCGCGCCGGAAGCGCCCGCCACCCGCGAGGCGACGCCCGCCGAGAAGCCCGCGGACCCGACGCCTCCCGCTGAACCAACCGAGCCGACCCCTCAGCAGCGCGCCGAAACACGCCAGGAGGCCATCGACCGCCTCACCACCCTTCAGCCGGCGTTCCTCTCCAACCTTGACCTGGCGCGTGCACACGTCACCGCGGGCGGGTCGTTCCTCGTCGCCAAGTCCACGGCCAAGGAAAAGCCGCTGTACCGCAAAGGCAAGTGGTACACCGTCCACATCGCCAGCGGAACCCTCATCTCCTCCCGAGACGGGGACGACACCAAGCGCGACGCGACCGAGTTCGCCGACCTCCTGGAGCAGGCCACCACTGCCGACGGCAACACCATCAACTGGGCACAGTTCACCACCAGCGATGAGCTGCGCTACACCCAGAGCGTCCCTGGCTACGCCTACGACGACATCTACAACAAGACCGGAGTACGCTTCCAGGCCCAGCGAGCCGCCGCAGAAGACGCAGCGCTCGAGGCACAGCGGCCCACCGACCCCGACCCGCGCACTGGCCCCTTCCGCCGCCGCGACGATCTGCTTGCCTACTGGGCTCAAGGCGCCGACCCGACGCTACCCGAGGCTCACCGCAACGCGCTGCGCAACGTCGCCACCCAGACTCCCGAGACCGTGCACCTCTCCGCGGACGGACAGTTTGCGCTCATCTCGGCGCCCCTTGGGTGGCTCGTCCTGACCGCCCGCAGCGGCAACAGCCTCATCCCGGCCAGCGACCCTAACCACCAGGCACGCACCACCCACCCCACCCGCAAAGCGGCAGAGGGCTGGGCCGCACTCGTCGCCACCCTGCGTGACGCGGACGGCAACCCGCTCAACTGGGCAGCCCCTGACATCCGCCCAGATGACCGGGGCAGTGACCGCGGGGAGAGCTGGAAGCTCGCCTTCCTGCGCATTGACGCCGAACATGCCGCTCAGTTCGGCGACCAACACCGCAACGCCGAGCGACGCTACGAACTTGAGCGCGAGCGAACAGACAACAACGGGGCGGGAACCGGCCGCATCTGGGGTCGGGAGATCGAAGACGGCACGGAACTGCGGTATGAGGCGGACCCCACGCTGCCGGAGCGGGTGCTGTCCATCACGCACCGCACGGACGACCAGATCACGCTGCTGACCACCGCAGGTTCACGCACCGTGGGCGCCGACGAACGCGTCTCCCTGGCCCCTGGTGAATCGCAGAGGTCTGCAGTGAACGACGAGGGACAGACCCTCGGCACCCGCGTCCTGCCGTTCGAACTTAAGGCAGGCCAGCGCGTACAACTGCAGACGCCGGCCAGCACGCTGTACGGCCGCGTCCTCCTCTCAGAAGCGGTCGGGGCCTCACACCTGATCACTCTCTGGGCGACCGTCACCTCGGCCTCTGCGAACAGTGGAGAGATCCGGCTCGACGGAATCCGCCTGTGGGACGGCAGCGGACGCCCCCTTGCCCGAGTGGACCACAGCGCCACGGGGCTCAGGCAGTTCGACATCGACGGCCGCCCGCTCGTCCAAACCAGCGATAGCGTCACGTTCACCCTCAGCGACCTGGACGGCCTCGGCCAGTTCGTGCAGCTCGACGACGATGCGCCCGAGCCCCGTGACAAGTACGCGCACGAGGCCGTCCCGCGCCCGGAAACGCCAGAGCCCCACGAGATCACGCCGAAGCAGATGCAGCCAGGCGACCACGTGACCCTCATCGTCGGCCCAGGCAACCTCGAGTGGCCGGACAGCACCCGGGGCCTGGCCAAGACCCCAGAAGAGGTCAGGATCCAAGGCCTGGTGTCCCCGTCGTACGACGGGCACCCCTGGAGTTCTGCCGCGCTGCTCCAGGTCACCCTTACGGACGCCCAGAGCGGGGAAGTGCTGGCTGCTGACGAGCCGCACGTCCTCATCACGCGACTGCCGACCACCGTTCTCGTCGACCCCAGCCAGTACCGCGACGACTTGCGGCCCGAACCCCGGCGCGCCGATCAAGTTCGCATCGGTGACCTTGTCGCCCGCGGGCGCACCGGTCTGGTGGTCACGGACATCTTCCACGTCACCAACCGCACGCCTCATATCGGCCTTCGCTTCGGCGATGACGAATACCCCTTCCTCCCGGAAGCCAGCGAGGAACTGGCCATCGTCCCCAGGGAACGTCGCCGCCCCGAAGACCTGGCACGACTGCCACGGCTCAGCCAGCATCCCTCGATCAGCGCTATGCAGTTCGACATGAGCCGCATCATCGGCGCACCCAACTCCTTGGTCGCCCGGCTCAAGGAGGAGGCCGAGCGGCGCTCGGAGATCGTGCCCGGACTCAGCGCTGCCCTGGACGAGGTCGAGCAGGCGCTCGCACCGCTGAAGACTGCGGGCAACGGAGCCGAAGGCTGCCGTGAACGAGCCGCGGCACTGCGCGCAGCGCTGCCCTTGGTCCAGCGCATCAATGCCGCACTGCCGCTGCCCGTACGGACGCAGTCCGGACTCGGCGAAGACGTTCTCGACCTATGCACGGCCCTCGACGTCCAGGCCCAGCGCCTCGATGCGGACGTCGCCTACCTTGAGCAGCGCGCCGCCGAGCGCACCGTTGCCACGGAGACGCAGACCCAGACGGCCAACGCGGCGCCGCAGACGGCAACGCCAGAGGCGCCGACGGCGACCGCGCCGAACGAAGCCACGCAGGCGGTGCCCGAGTCAGCGGACGAGGACGCACTCTTCGCCGTCGACGCAGTTTCCACCCCCATGCGGCGCCGTAGCATCGCCGAGGATCTCGCGGACGAGCCGTCCGAGGCAGGCAGCGAAATAAACGCTCCCTCATCCACGGCACCGCCTCACGGTGCAACGGCCGCGCCGCCCGCAGCTGCGAGCGAAACCACCGCACGGCTGGCACAGCGGCGCCGTCGGCACACTCCAGCCGGCTCAGGGCAGGAGGGAGACGCGCTCTTCAGCATGACCACCGCAGACGGCGCAGACGCCGAGACTGAAGCCCTCAAGACTCCCGCACCTGAGGCTCTTGCCGACGTCGTCTCGGACCCTGGAGGTATCGGCGCCTGGGACGCCGACGGGGGACGCGCTGCCGCGGAACCCGAGGACGGACGCGAGATGACCGGGCCCGCCGAACACCAGGGTGGCGCTGGAACCGAGATCACCGCCGACCAGACAACGGCGCCCACCCGCGGACAGGACCAGGACCCCGCACCGGAGCGAACTGCAACAGCCCTCCAAGCCGGACCCCGCGCAGAGACCCCGACCACCGGTCCAGGTACCGCCCCGGAAGCTCCGTCCTCAGCCGCAGAAGAGATGCCCTCCCCCTTCCGTATCGGCGAGTGGCCTCAGATCGGCCGTATCAGCGGAAGGCAGCTGCAGGCCTGGCGCCGTCGCGGCGCCGCCCTGCCTCCGACCACCAATGCCCACACCGATCCCCGAACCGAAGCAACACGACACATCACGGACCCGAAGCTCCGCAGTGATGCCCGGGCCCTGTTCCAGCAGCTCAACCCGCTTGCCGAGTTCGACGCTGCACTCACCAGCGCGCTCAGCCGCACCCGCAACTCCTCCGTGCGAGCGCTTGCCTCCCAGGCGGGGCAGGCACTCCGCCAGGAACTCGCCGCCTGCGCCGACGAGGCGCGTGAACAGTTCCTGACGGCGATGACCGCACCCGGAATCCTGCACTATGCCCGCGGATACGGGCGCGACGTACCCACCGAACGGGCCTACCAGCGCAGCCACAGCGCGTTCATCCACGCAGTCGAGCAAGCCGAAGACGAGGCACGACGGCGCGGCCTCGACACGGACGCGGTGACCGCGGTGCTGGCCGACGCCGCCGGGTGGGACGGCAGCATCAACGACGGCCGGCTGTTGAACACACAGCGCCTGAATGCACCCGTTCACGCCGCCTACCGCTCCGCCCACGACCGCCTTGCATGGATGCTGCAGCGCGTAGGCTGGCTGGACAAGCACAACAAGGCCCGGGCAGCTTTGAAGTTGTCCGAGCTCCAGCCGCCGCCTCCTGTTCCCGCGAGTACCGCCGACGCCAGCTTCTGGCCCTCCCTCGACACCGCGCAGCGCCGCTACACACGGACGCCGCGCCGAGACCTCTCGGCGCTCGCTGCCGCCCATCTGGCAGAGGGCGCAGACCAGGTCATAGGCCAGGCAGCCTGGGAGGAGGCATATCCGCTGGCCCAGTTCGAGGAGAACGCCCGAGCGGTCCTTGACCAGCTCACCGACACCGAAGAGCACCGCTTGGTCGGCGAGGTCCAGCGCGCGCTCCACGCCGACCTCATGACCCTGCTCCAAGACACGACCCAGGCGCCCCCCACCATCAGTCAGCTCGCTGCGATCGTGGCCGGGCACCGCTCCCGCGCCGCGGACGAGGCCGAGATGCTCGGTCTCGATCCCGCCCAGGTCTGCAGTCACCTTGACTACGTCACAGGCTGGGACGGGTCGATCGCAATCACCCCTGAGGGGACGGCCGTCGCCAACTACACGACCGTCTTCACACTCCGCGCCGCCCGGACGGTGACCGGAACGCCGGAGCGGCGCCGCCGCCGACACGAACTCGTCGCGCAGCTGCCGGACCCCAAGGCGCTGCTCACCGTGCTCACAGCGCTCCAGAAGCCGGCCGACCCTGGCCCGAGCCCTCAGGCTCAGATGGCTCTCATCTCCTCTGTCTCCGAACCCCCCACCGACCAGCTCGCCCCAAGCGCTACCTCGAATACTCCCGACCCGGAGCCGCATACGGCCGCGCCGGAGCCCACTCAGTCCACCACCGAGCCGATGGAGAAGCCCATGGCTGCACCCCCTCCGGCTGCCCAGCCCGCAAGGACGGCGCAGCCCCGCACCGCCCCCGCACCCCCGCCTGCCGCTGGCCGTGTCGTCGTCCTCACCGTGAACGGTGACTCATACGCATTCCAGGAGCTGGCTGCTGACCGGCTCGGCGTAGACGTCCGCAACGCCCTGCACCACGGCGGCGCCCCGGCCAAGCGAGTCCTGTACGGGAACATCGGCAAGGCGCAGCTCCCGCTGTTCTGGGAGGCGACGCCGACTGGGATCGTCTTCACCCTCGAGGGGGATGCGGAGCCGGTGCTGACCGTGGCACCCTCCGAGATGACGCCGGTCCAGTCCGGTGTCAGCCCGCGTCGTGAGGAATCCCCCTATCTGCGCCTTGTCGCCGCCATTGCGGCCCGTCTGGAGGCCACCGGTCAGACGGCGCCGCCCGGACCCAGGCTTGTCCCGCAGGCGCCCATAGGCCCTACCCCGGCCGCCCGCGCCCAAGCTCAGCGTCTGGGGGATGCCGCCAGCCAGGTCGGCGACCGAGCTGCTCTGGAACGGATCATCGCCCAGTCGGATGGACAGGGCCTGAGTGAGACTCGGGTCGACACCCGCGGCCCCCTCGGCGAAGTGCAACTGGGCGTGTGGCTACAGGCCCAGCGCAACCGCGTCGAAGCGGACTCCGCTACCCAGCCGGACACCACCGCACCCGCACCGGCACTTGCCGATCCGACGCCAGCACCGAACGAAGCCGCGCCCGCGCCGCAGGATCGCCCCGAGACGGCGCCCGCGCCCGCCCTTTCCACTCCAGTGCCCACCACTCCTCACTCTGGCACCCAGACGACACCCTCAGCCGAGGAAGCCCCACGCCCCCGGCGCACCGTCGCACCCCCTGCCGGCGCTGCCGACGAGCCGGATCAGGCACCGAAGCGGGAACCGGTGGTCAAAGACCGGGTATACGACGCTCTCGAAGCCGCCCTCCCGCTCTTCGAGCAGGCGCTGGCCGCTCCAGAAGCGGCGGCTGCACAGACCCACCTCGCCGAGAAGCGCGGTATCACCGAGCCGGCCGAAGCCCGGCGCTGGAACCTGGGGTACGCGCCCGCTGGTCCACGCACCCGCAAGTGGCGCGCGATCACCAACGAATTGCGCAACCAGGGGTTCACGAAGGACGAACTGGTCGCCGCGGGTTTGCTGAACATCACCGATAAGGGGAAGGAGGTCGACCAGTTCATCGACAGCGTGGTGCTCCCCATCCGCGATGAGCAGGGCCGCGTCATCTCCTTCATCGGCCGTGCCCTCGATCCGAAGGCAATCGAGGACTACGGCAAGTACCGTTCCAAGAACACCCTCGTCTTCAAGAAGGGCGAGCAGCTGTATGGGCCGGATGGTTGGCAGGCCACCGCCACACGCGGCGGCCCGATCTACCTCAGCGAGGGGCCCTTCGACGCCAACGCGAACACCGCTGCCCTGGATGCCATCGGTCATGCGGATGCCGAGCGCCCCGGTGTATCCGTCGCCCCCTGCGGCACCGCACTCACCACAAACCACATCGCCGAACTCGCGGCCCTCCACGACGGCCCGCAGCCTCTCGTGTTCGTCCTCGACAACGACCGCGGCGGCCAGGACGCGCTGCTCCGCCAGGCAGCACTGGCCGCCGAATGGGACGGCCCCGTCCATGCCGTGTTCATCGACGGGGCCAAGGACCCCGACGAACTGCGCCTGAAGCAGGGCGATGCAGCCCTGCACCGAGCCCTCACGGAAGGTTCTGTCCCTCTCGACGAGGCCCTCGCACAGATCGTTGAACTCCGCGCCGCCGAGACACTCAAGAAGATGCAGAACGAGAAGAGCCTCCTGCCTCCGGTCGACGCTGCTCAGGAGATCGGAATGATGCTCGGCGCAGCCCGGCTGCCCGAGGCAACCGTGATCAAGCTGGCGCTGCACCTCCAGGACACCCTAGAGATGGGAGCCGAGCACACCACCTACGCGGCTTTCACCGAACGCAACCAGCACGAAAGCGCCGACTCGGCCTTCCGCCGGGCATCCGAAGCCATCCATCAGGTCATGGAGGAGCGCCAACGCGCCCAGCAGGCGACACACTCCCAGGAGGAACTCCCGATGGCAGCGACCGAAACCGCCGAGCCCGCACAGACTCTGCCTGCGGAACAGCTGGCCGCCGACCTCGAGCCCGTCATCCAGGCAGCTGAATCCAATGAGACAGCACCCGCCACCGTGGCCCCGGAGGCTGCCGCTGCCGCGTCGTCGATGCCCATCCGCGAGCGCCTGGTGGCAGAGGCACGGGAGGCCGACGCCACTCTCGCCGCCGCAGGGGAGCAGGTCACGCTCACAGTCCCCCTCGACCTCCAGCCGCTGATGCAGGAGTTCGAGACCCTGACCGCCCTGGAAGGCCAGACGGTCCTGGAACGGCCCCCGCTGCGTGAAGACCAGCGCTACCAGCAGATCCTCCTGCTCGTCGCCGCCGCCAACGCCGCGCTCACCGCCATCCGAACCGACACCAGTAGCAGCCAGCACACCCGTCAACGTCGGCAGGCTGCACTCACCTCGACGGTCGCCCGCGCCATCAGTATCAACAGCACGGCGCTCTCCGAGGAGCTGGCGCGCGAGGGCGTCCGCAACCACCCGGTTCCCGAGACACTCCGCGCGCTCACCCGAGCGGCCACCGATACTGCCGACCATGCTGCCGGGATTCTCGAGCCCGGGGTCGGCCTGACGCACTACCTCACCGTCACACGGGAAATGGACAAGCTGGTTACCGCTCTGGAGGCTCTTGCCCCCCCGAACCAGCGGCACCTCCCGCTTCCCAGCTGGCCCGAGGCACTGACCTGGGATGCACTGCGTCACTCGCTCCCCACTCTGCGCCGGTCGCCGGCCGCTCAGGTCACAGCTGATCTCACCCGCCGCTGGACGCGCCTGGATGCCGCGCTGGAACGCTTCCAGGGCGACCGGAGGCTCAATGGTCTCGGACGGACGCTGAAGATCCGAAGCGCCGAAATGATCGCAGCGCTGGCCGGTCACCTGGCCGAGGTATCCGAGCGCAAGGGAAACCGCCTTAGTGCGGCACTGTGGCAGGGGGTTCACCACTGGGCCAGCGAGACCGTCGACCTTCTCCGCGGCCGAATCAGCGAAGGTGAGACCCGGGAACCTGGCTACTACACGGACAAGAGGCACGACCCTGTCTACGAGACGGCCGTCCAGCAGGCGCGTGCGGCATGGAAGGAACTGGAGGCGCTTGACCCAGACGACCCCGAGGCCCCTACCCTTCGCGCTGGCATCCACGCCCGGGCTCTACTGGCCCGACTCAGCTACACGGCGCAGCGGGGTGAAAGCAACGGTCTCGACATGGCCCTTGACCCCTCCGAACGCATCGGCTTCCTGCTCAAGAATGTGGACGGCCCAGCGCGTATCGGAGAGTGGAGCCGCATCCGTACCGCTGTCCTCGAGCTCGCGGAGACGCTGTCGGAGCGCAACCCGCGGCGCGAACTGCTCAATGCCTGGGCCGAGCGCGTACACCAGACCATCAGCGGAGACACCACACCGGACCCCGCCTCCGCAGCACGGCTGACCGAGACGGACATCCACGAGTTCGCCCGCCGAGCCCTTGCAACTCAAGAGCCCTCGCCCCTCGTCCTGGCGGACGATCCCGAGACCTTCGAGCGTGCCCAGCACGCGCTGGCCGTCATGGAGCGCATGGGCATCGTCTCAGCAGCGGACGCCACACATCCTGAGGGGCCGTCTCGCCGCGCGATGCTCATCACCGACCCGGACCAACTGCAGCAGGTCCTGTTGGGCACCGATGCAGAACTGGCTGCCTACCGTGCCAGCCTGCCCACCGGTGCGGCGGCGGAGCAGGCACCGACCGCACAGGCCGTGACCTCACCTTCGGCCGAAGCCAGCGCGGCTGAGGCAGCCTCCCCAGAGGCCGGCGCGACACCGCCGGAACCGGATGGGCCTTCTGCCGAGCCTCCCGCGAGCGCGGCACCCACGGCGGGGCAGGGTCCTTCCGCAGCCACGTCTCCGTCCGTCGAGCCGCAGCCAGCAGCTGGTCCCGCAACACCGGAAGCCAGTCCGGAGAAGCCTGCGAGCGCACCTGAGCCGGAGCGGAGCGCACGCCAGTCCACCCAAGCCCGGCTGGCCAGCCTCCTCAAGGACAGCGGCGAACGTGTCAACGTGCTCAACACGCGACGCCCGCAGGCGAATGCGGCGCAGGAATCGAGCCCGGCTGTCACGCCGATCAGGCCTCAGGACCAGGCCGCGCAGCAGACTCAGCAGCCCCTCGCCAGGGCTGCAGGAGCCGGTCGCGGTTAACGGCCCGCTAGCAGAAGCCCCAAGGAAGGAGAGGAGAGCATCACATGCCTCAGGAGCAGGAACCCGATGACGCAGTAACGCCGAGACCAGAGCGGGCCCGGCGCCACACCCAGGTCGTCACCGAGACACAGTTGCGGCTCCGACAGCTGGAGGCGGCACAGCGGGCCGCCGCCGCGGCCCCACCGCCCCCTGCGGCTGTCCGCGCGCAGCACTACTATGCCGAGCTGCAGTCCCCGACGATGGCCGCCAGAACACGCTGAAAGGCCCGTACGGGGGGGGGGGGGGGGGGGGGGGGGGGGGGGGGGGGGGGGGGGGGGGGGGGCCCCCCGCCCCGCCCCGCGCCCGCGCCCCCGCCCCGCCGCCCGCGCCCCCCCCCTTCACGGCCCGACCGCGGGCGGGCCCGCACACCTCAGGTCATCCGAGGCTGGCAGGCCCGCCCCCGTACGGGCCGCGCTGAGACTCAAGCGCCTTGCGGCGGACTCACCTGCCCCCGCACCGCATCCCGGTACTCAGCGCTGCCTGAGAACGGCACCCGGGTACGCGGTTGGTGGTACCCGTTCGCACACTCGCCCAGGTACATCCGGGGAAGACGCTCCAGCACTCGTGCAAGGGCGTCGTGCCACAAGTACGGTCCAGCAGCGGCATCCTGTCCCGTCGGGTTGTAGGCAGACTCCCAGCCGGTCCACAGTGCCGTGAGCTCCTGGCGTGCCGCGCCATGCAGATACCAGCACTGCCGTGGGAGCTGGTCCGTCGACAGCTCGAACTCGTCGGCAAGCCACAGGACCCAGTCCACGAACTTGTCCCACAACTCCTGGTACTGATCCTCTGGCACGGTGCGCCAGTCGATGGCCGCGCCCGGCACTCGCTCGCCCTCAGCGGGGACTCCGCCGGCCGCAGGACCACCACCCACTGCCCCAGCGGCCCCCTGCTGGGGCAGCATGCTGAGCTGCCGTTCGATCTCGGTGAGCCGATTGGTAATGATCTTCTGTTCGCCATTGAAGGCGTCCAATGCGTCGAGCAGCGGCTGGAAGGCGTCCTCCTCCGGCTCCTCCAGGCCCAGGTCCTCGTTCTCAGCCACCGTTTTGTGCCTCCCGAAGGGCGGCGTCTGTCGCGGCCTTGATCTCTCCAGCGCGAGAGCTCTCGTGGATGCGCTCGAACTTCACCTTGGTGACCTTGGTACGACGGTGTACCACCAGACCGTGCCGCTCGGGAATCATCCTGATGTCGGCTGGCTCCAGCACCGCTCGGCGCCGGGTCGACACGGAGACGGACATGCTGTCTCCGCTGTCTGATATGGACTCCGTGTCTTCCTCGAATTCTCCCGCCAAAGCGCTGTACGTTTTGAGTTCCTGTTCGTCGCTGACGCCACCCAGGATTACCTTGACTGTGGCCGCGGCGAACATCTTGCGAACGCCGATCTCGCCCCACCTCTCCTGGGCCTGGGCAAGATTTTGGAGGACGGCAACAACGAATATGTTCTGCGATCCGCTGACGCTCATGAGGGACGGAATCTGAGGGAGTGGCGCGACGTTTGCAAGCTCGTCGCCGAAAAACCCCAGCGGCGGGTCGAGCCGGCCGTTAGGCATCTTCGCGGCAACCTTCTTGGCCGTGTCCAGGATGGACCTGGTGAACGCCGCCATGATCGGGGCCAGACTGCTTCCTTCATCCTCCTCACCGATCAGGAACAGCGTTCCGCCCGTGCGCAGCCAGTGCTCGATGCTGAACAGGGACGGGTCCTTGGGGTCTGCGGCGAAGATCTGCGCCACCAGCGGGTCATACAGGGCCGTGAAGCTCTGCTCCGCTGTACGCCACGAAGCGCTGCGCTCTTCCGGGGCAGCAGCGTGCTGGGCCGCAAGTGCGCGCGCCAGATCCGACCGGCCGTGCCGGGCGAGGATGTCCACCGGCTCGCGGATGCTGGGTGCCGTGGCCCAGCGCAGGAGGTTCATCGCCCCGAGCCCTTCCAGGGCGGCCGCGTGAAGCCAGCAGGTTATCAAAATCTGGGCGTTCATCGCGAAATAGCCGCCGTTTTTGGTGCCCTCCTCAGATTTCGTCGTGGATGTCAGCGTCTCAGCACGCTTTCGAGCCGTCGTGAAATCCTCGCAGCCGTCGACTAGAGACCAGCGCAGCTGGTGCGGCCATCCCGAAAGCGCAGTCGGGTCCAGAACCTGAACCGGGCCATGTCGTTCCCGCAATTTCGCCGTCGCATAGAGGATGTCGACCTTCGAACTGGTCGCCAGGACGGTTCCCTCAAAATCGAGGATTCCCGGCATGATGATCTGGCTCGTTTTGCCCTCTCGGGGCGGTGCAACCAGGAGAAGCGTTTCCTCGATCGGCACCCACAGTGGGACACCCGTTGGATCCGAGACGCCGATGTGGACGGCGACGGTCTTGACGCTGGGTCTGGCAACGATCAGCTTCTGATCATCCTTGCGCAGCCGGGCTGGCAGCAGAGCCTTGGCCTTGCCGGACGCGGTGGCTGCCGCCTTGGCCTGCTTGGCAAGACTGGGGCGCAGGGCAGGAAGCCGGGAGAGCGCGTACCCCTCGCCGAGCGCCGCCTCCAGCTCCCGTTTGGTGGCCAGGCCGTCCGTACCCTCGGAGTTCCAGGCCGACCACCTACGCCAAGCCTTGCGCCCGACCACCGCGGTGCCGAACGCGACCGCCAGGAGCACGGGGTAGAAGAGGAGTGCGTGGCCCACCCCTGCACCCGGAGGGAATGCCTTCCCTGGACTGAGAGGGTCGGCCGGCAGTCGTAGCAGGGCCTGGCCCGCTTCTGACCAGGACACTGCAGCGAGTCGACCGTGATTGAGCAGACCGGATACGGCCGCCGTCACCCACATGAGGAAGGACCCGGCGACCACCGCGGCGATCCCGAACAGCCACCAGCCGTCGCGGAACAGGTGCAGGCGTATCCCGCTATGGGGCGTGACAACCTTGCCGTTCACGCGCCACCCCCCTTACGAAGGGGCACAACCGGAGCGGTGAAGCTCCCCGACGCCTCCGTGCGCTTCTCCGTCATCCTGCTGTCGGTGTTCGTCAGCTGGATCTCGGTCTGGGACCGGATATGTTCTACCAGCAGCACCCGCTTGCCGACCTGCCAAACGGCCCTTCCGGGCGCGCACAGATTGGCTGGGTCCGTGATCGCCGCTACTGCCCACTTCGGCAGCTGCAGGTAGTCGGCCGTGATCTCGGCCTCGTGTTGGTCGAGGTGGTAGATCACCCTTGTCGCGCTGAGCTTCAGGATGGCCGCGGCCTCTGGTGCATCGGTGATCAGGAGGTCGCCGAGGTGGTGGAGAATCGACCAGAAGCTCAGCCCTAGCCTGCGGCCGTACCGCATGAACTCCTCGAACAACCTCGCCACAGCGCGGTGGGACAGGATGTGCCAGGCCTCTTCTACGATCAACGTCCTCTTGACGTCGTCGTCCTCCTTCAGCCAACCGAACCTGAGCCAGGGCCCGATCACAGCCATGAGGAGCGGCATCGCAACACCCTCGCGGGGCAGCTGCGCCAGGTCGAAGACGATCAACCGTGCATCGAGGTCGATTCCCTCCGAGGTAGGGCCGTTGAACAGACCAGCCAGCTCACGATTCGGGGCGCACAGCTTGTCCAAGGCGAGGGAAGCCGGCTGGCCCCACACGACCAAGTCCTCCGCGCTGATCTCGCGCTGACCGAGCTTGGCCGCCACGGGGTGCGTCAGGGCGTTGTGCACGTCGGACAAGACCGGCACACGGTTCTCGCGAGCCGCTACCTGCAGAGCTACCGAGTGGGCCTGCGACAGGGCGAAGTCGGTCTCCGACGACAGAGCGCCGGCCAGGATCTCGACCATTGAGGACAGCACGCGGAACTGGTGACGGGCCGGGATCCGCGGATCCAGAGGGTTGAGTCGAACCCCCTGGCCGGTGCCGCCGTAAACCAGGCGGATCGGAGTTATCCCGAGGCTGCGGGCGATCTGGTCCCACTCCCCGCGGCCATCCTCCCCTTGGGCGTCCAGGATGCAAAACGATCTATTGCGGAACCGCAACTGGCGCAGCACGTACGTCTTTTCCAGCGCGGACTTGCCGTGCCCGGACTTGCCGAGCACCAGGACGTGCCCACTGGCAAGGCGCTCGCGCGCCGTCGGGTCATACAACACGAACGGGTCGTAGATCCAGGCGCGCCCGCTGTAGATCTCCCGGCCGATGATGACGCCACGCGGGTCCAAGCTGGGTGCGCCTACCGCGGGATACAGACCACAGGCCTGCATCGTGGTGGTGCGTACCGCACGCCGGCGGGTGGCGGACTGAGGCAGGATCATGCGCAGCATGCGTCACCGCCGCCCTTCGGGGAGAATGCCGCCGACGAGGGGCAACGTGTTCGCGAACGCGCGCCACTGCTCCTTGTCGCACCACTCCAGCGTCAACTGGCACTTGGCGGCTGCGGCTCGAATGTCGTTCTTCTGGCGAACCAGCTCCTCCTTGTCGGAGCTGGTCACCGTGACCCAGCCCGTCAGGCGCACGCCCGAGGCCCCAGCGGCGATCTCTTCCACCGTGCTCGCAGCAGCGCGGATTTCCCGCCGTTCCCGGGGGTCCTGAAGCTTGCCTGGGGTGTCGTCGGCCTGGCCGATCTCCGAGGTCACGTCCGAGAGCGCCTCGGCCAGGGCCCGCTCACCAGGGACGAGTTCCATCGTGACGCCGACGGTGTAGATCATGTCCTGCACGTAGAGCAGCAGCGGCGCCAGGAAGTTCACGCCGACCGGCATCGTGGGCCACTGCTTCACCCAGGCGGTCGCGCTGTACCAGGGCTCGTCCGCTTCGAAGCCTCGGGCGGCAATGAAGGTCTCGTCACGCGCGTCGACCTCGGCCGGCCAGGCCGTGGAGCGGTCCATGCCGCGGTTGTCGTCCAGCCAGTGCCCGGGCGCATAGCTGTGGTGGAACAACGAGGACAGCGCCGCCTCGTCGAGGCTGCGGACCCAGCGCAACTGGGCACGGCCCAAATTGCGTATGAAGGTCTCGATCTCTTTGCCCAGGACGATGCCGTACCCCTCGGCCAGGGTGCTGTATCGGCTGGCCTCTTCCACGAGGTCGCGGCTGTAGGGAATGCCGAGGGCCAGGAACAGACGCCTGTCCTCCGCGGAGATGGCCACCCGCTTGAGCAGCTGTTCGTACGAGGCGTCCAGCCAACTGGCGGCGCCGGGATCGCGTCGCGCGGCCGCGTCACGGATGTGTGCGTTGGGATCCGTCGGGATGATCTTGGACAACCACTGCACGCGCTGGATGCGACCTCCTGACTCGGCGGTGCTGCGCAACAGGAATTCCCAGGCGCTGATGAGGCTCTCCTTGTCCTCGGAGTCCAGACCGCCGAAGTGCTTCATGCCCTCGACCTCGACCACGGCGCTGAACATCGCCTCACTGGGCTGAAGGAGTATGGCCACCGTTCCGAACCCGGTGCGCGCCTCAAACCACTCCATCTGCGGAGGGACCCCTGCCGGCGCCCTGACGGCGGCGGGGCGACCATCGCCCCACCGTCCCGTGAGCGGGGCGGTGGACCGATACAGGAGTGATCCGTTGCGCAGTCCCCGGCGGTATGAGCGCTGGATTTCGAACCACCGCAGGTAGGTGCGGCCGCGGAAGGGGATGAGCACCGCCCAGGCGATGAACAGGGCCACGCTGAGCGTGCCTACGATCTTGAGGGGAATGCCCGGTAGGGCGGCGAGGCAGATGACGGTGAGGATCGCTCCTACACCGAGGACCAACTGCTCGTCGGCCTCGAACCTCCGACCGAGGAATCCGCGCGGACGGGGCCTCGGAAACGTGAATGAGCGTGCCACAGCAAGCTCACCTCCAGTTCAGATGAGCCTGAGTCAGGCGGGGGATGAGGGATTCTCGTCGGGCCACTCACTGGGCGGAGGCGGTGGAGCGGGCGCCTCTCCGCCCGACAGGACGTTCGTCTGAGGGGGCGGAGCTTGCGGTGCGTCGCTCGTAGCCGGAGACGACCTGCCACCGCCACCGCCACCGCCACTGCCGCCGCCTTCGCCGCCGCCGGGCTGGGGTGTCCCACCCATCCCGCCAGCACCACCGGGCTGGTCGGGGCCGACCTCGCCATCCCCGGAACCACCGCCTGAATCACCAGGCATGCCACTACCGTCGCTCATGGACCCGGCGTCGTCGTTGCCCATGTTGGCGCTGTCGAAGCCCTGGTCGACGGCACCCTTGACTGCCTCCTTGGCGTCATCGGCCTTCTCCTTGGCCTTCTCCGCGCCCATGGCGGCAAGCCCAGCGGGGCCGGCGCCCGCGGCGGCTGCCTCAGACCCGCCGGCAGCTTCGGCCTCACTGCCCTGGCCGATGCTGGGCCCGTCACTGCCGCCGGAGGAGTCCTTGTCCTGCATCTCGTCGCTGCTGTTGCTGCCGCCACCGAACTTGGACCAGGCCTCTTTGCCCTTCTGCATCGCCATATCGCGGTGCTGGGCGAGGTTCTGGATCTCGTCACCGAACATCGGGATGAACTTCGAGACCTGCCACGGTGCGTATCCCGCGATGATGAACAGGGCCAGGATGATCAGCAGGGTGCTCAGGATCTTGCCGAAGCCGTCCGGCGGGTCGCGGAACATGCCGCCGAACAGCGCCGGGATCATGGCCAGGACCACCATCATGACCCACTTGGAGATGATGATGCCGGTGATGATGCCGATGTACTTCTTCGTGTGACCCCACAGGTCCCTGTCCACCAGGCCGGCGAACACCACCGGGCCAAAGACGACGCCGGTCAAGATCAACGCGTTACGGGCGACGAGCATCAGGAAGAGCCCCAGCCCCACGGTGAGGAAGAACCCGATCAAGGCCAGCGCGATCGGCAAGCCCCACCCGGAAGCCGCGAGCCCGGCGAGCAACAGCACGATGAACGCGCCTGTCAGAGCCATGTCGGCGAGGAAGGGCTTGAACATACTGATGGCCATCTCGTCGACCAGGTCGACGACGGTCGCGATGATCGCGGGGGCGAAGGCCGTCACGATCACCGACAGCAGAAGGTTCCCGATGGACTCGCCGATGGCGGCGGCCGGGCTCACTCCACGGGCCACGCGCTTCACGATGGCGATCAGCCAGGCGATGCAGGTGAACACGGTCGCCAGGGCGAAGACCATGCCGTACAGCTTGATGAAACCGGGGTTGCTCCAGTCGATCTGCAGCACGGGATCACATCCCGTCCGTGGCTATGGCCTCGACCAGCTTGCCGACGGACGGCGCCGACTTCTTGGCCAGGTAGCCAAGCGGGTCAGTGGCGAAGTCGACGGTGTCGCTCACGGTTTCGACCGCTCCTTCGACCCCGTCCTTCACACCCTTGGCCGCATCCCCAGCCACCTCGCAGACCTTCTCGGCTTTGTCGCAGACCCACTTGGCGCCGTCGATCGTCTTGTCGATGGCCTTCTTGCCGGTCTCCTTGATGTCCTTGCACATGCCAGCCGGCAAGACGCAGGGAATATCGATGCCTCCCAGTGCGGGAACGGCAGCAGGAGCAGCCGCCGGAGCAGCCGAGACAGGGGCCGCAAGGGCGGGCGACCCAGCGCCTACCACTACCAGCAGCCCGAGCAGGAGCGCTGCCAGGCGGCGCGCAGCGTTAGCCGACATACGGCGGCGCATTGAACTCCTCCTCAGCTGTTCGGAAAGTCTCCATCGAGGACGGCGAAGAGCCGTCGGACTGGAGCGGAGTGGGCCCGTCTATGGCGGCGATCGACGTGACCTTCCAGTCGCCGTCACGCCACTGGAGGTTGTAGGTGTAAGTCGTCCAGCGGGCGGAGACGGGCAGCTTGGCCTTCTCCGTGGGAACCCCAGCCACCGAGGTCATCCACACGTCGACCGACGCCACCTGGTCCGAGTAGCTCGACACCCGCGTGCCCAGGCAGGCCGAGCGAAGCAGCAGCCCGGAGGCCTTGGGATCCTGCAGGCCGAAGCCTGCGATGAGCTGTGCCGTGGCTTGATCATCGCGGCTGATCTGGTTCGCGACCGATTCCGGCGCCATGATCTGCCCGATCAGCTTGTCTCGGTACGGCTTGTCCGTGATGTAGGACCGGCTGGAGCGCGCGATCTCGAAGTTGGCGGCCGCTGCTGCCGCCCCCTCCTTGGACTGGGGATAGCCGACTGGCACGCCGGCGGCCTTACCCGCAGGCTTCGACTTCCCGCCGCTCCCACCTGGCTTTGCAGGCGGCTGGGAAGTGGTGGCGCCCTGGCCACCGTTCTGGGAAGGGCCGCCGGACTGGCCGGTCACGGATACCAGCAACGCGACGAACAGCACGGCTGCGACGAACACCCCGAGGAAGAGACGCACCGGAGGCCGACGCCTTTCCGATCCGCCCCTCAGGGGCTCGGCAACCAGCATCCGGGTTCCGGATGCGGCGCCATCTGATTTCTTGCGCATCAGACCCCCATGCCGAAGACGATTCCGAAGATCGTCGACATGGACGCGATGAGGAACAGGCCCGCCAGAGCGCTAATCACCATGGTCTTTCCCTGCTTTACGTCCATGGTGTTCTGTTGGGAATTGCCGACGCGTATCTGCCAGGCGCCCCAGATCGCCATGCCGAAGAGGATCAGCACCACGGCCGCCATCAGAACCTGAATGATGACCCGCGCCTTCGTGCCGACCGCAGCAAACGGACCCCAGTCGGGACTGAGCCCGTTCACGAGGTCGCCCACGCCCGCCGCCAAAGTGGTGGCGTCCTGTATGGCCCCGACCATGCCTGCCTCCCTGCTGACTCGGCGCTCAAAGCCACGAGGCGAGCGCCGCACTATTGCCACTCGGTCCGAAAAGCAGGAAGAAATCCACACCCGATAAATAGCCGTGCCCCAATTCCCGTCACGCGGGAAGGGCTTGACTGTTCACTCGGTGCGTGAAGTAAAGTCCCGCCTTGGATTCTCCGGATACCTCCGTGACTAGCTGACGGCGCACGACGCTAGAGGCCAATTCAGCACGCATCGCCCTCCTTTCCGCCTGGCGGGCACGATGCACTGCCGCTGCCCGCACCACGGGAAACCCGCTCTCGAAGCGGCCCGTCCAGCGGGACGCTCGGAGGGGTAAATGCGGAAAGCACCGCTGATCGGAATAGCCGTCCTGCTCAGTCCAGCCCTCGTGGTGCTCGCACTCGTGCTGCTACTGGCCGGGGCCGGCGGATCAGACGACAACGACATGACGGCGACCGGGGCCAGCCAGTGCATCGTCAAGGCATCCACGGCTGAAGGAGCAGCCACGCAGCGCCCTCAGGTCCCGCTGAACCCGCAGGGAAAACAGACCCAGCCCTCCTGGAATGAGGAGCAGACGAAGAACGCCGCCATCATCACGAATGTGGCCCGGACGAGGAACCTCAAGCCTCGGGCAGCAGTGATCGCGGTGGCGACCGCGATGCAGGAGGCCACGCTGGAACGGGACCCGAAGCATCGAGACCTGGACAGCAGGGGGCTCTTCCAACAACGGCCCAGCCAGGGGTGGGGGTCGGCGAGCCAAGTGCTCGACCCGATCTACGCGAGCAACAAGTTCTATGACGCGCTCGTAAAGATCCCGAACTGGGACACCAAGGACCTTGCCCACGTGGCCCAAGGCGTCCAGCGCTCGGCATACCCCGACTACTACGCGAAGTGGGAAACCAGCGCAGGCAAGCTCGTCGCCCAGGTCTGGGGCGCGGACGTCATTGACTGCGAGCAGCCTGCCGACAGCGCGAAGGCAGTCAAGGCCACTGGATCCTGGCATGCCCCGGTCAGCGTCAAGTCCTCCAACAACTACAGGGCTGGCGGCTCGAGGTGGTCTTCCGGCAGCCACACAGGGGTCGACTTCCCGGTCGCCACCGGTACAGAACTCCACGCAGTCGGCAACGGCACGGTCGTCGAGGCCGGATGGGGTGGAGCCTACGGAAACAACATCGTTCTCAAGATGTCCGACGGAAGCTACACCCAGTACGCCCACCTCTCCCGCGTCAGTGTCTCCACAGGGCAGAAGGTCAGGGCCGGTCAAGTCATTGGGCTCACCGGATCGACCGGAAACAGCACCGGACCACATCTGCACTTCGAGGCACGCAGCGGGCCTGCCTACGGCAGCGACATCGACCCCGTGAAGTACATGCGCCAGCGCGGCATCACCATCTGACGACACCAGAGGAGCATCATGACCCCCCAAGCCCCAGGCTCGCGAAAGCCGCGCAGTATCTCCACCCACCTGGCCATCGGGTCGAACACCGTGACCGTCGACGGCAGTGCCATCCCCGTCCCGGAAGGGCGCACCCCCACCGAAACCGCCCTCGCCCACCTCAGGGCCCGCGCCCGGCCCGAACTCATCCTGCGAGCACACATCGAACAGGAAGGCTCACCGGAGACGCTGCACCTCCCCATCACTCCGCCGGATCAGGCTCCACCGGCCCGTCCCCTGCCCGCCGGCCTCCCACCCGAACTCGAGGCACGTCTGATGGCCACCAGGCAACTCACCGACAACGGCGGCCCCATGGCGGCAGCCGATCACGCCCAGAGTCTCGTCATCGACCTGACCATGCAGTACGGCGCCGAACACCCTGTCACCCTCCACGCAGCGGAGGACTGGGCGCACCTCGCCTGGCTCACCGGGAACTTCGAGGCCGCCGCGGAGACCTGGCTCTGGCTCGCCGAGACCCGGAACGAGCAGAGAAACCCCTGCCTCACCCTCCTATGCGCCGACAACGCGGTCGCCTCATGGCGCCGCCAACGGCCCGAGACTGCAGCTCAAAGCCGACACACACTGGCCGAAGGAATGGCCCGGATGGGACTGCTGCGCCACCACGCCGCCCTGACCGCAATACCAGAGAGCGCGGGCTGAACCAAGTCCCGTATGATCTATTGACTTTGCGGCTGGCGCACCTCGCCCGGCCCAGAGCAGAAGGGAAGCCGTGATGCGACGGAGACTCACCTTCGCCGAGCTCGTGATGGTGGTCGGCCTGCTCTACTTCGCCGTGACCATCGTGCTTGGCGCCACCTACCTTGGCAGCGGCTGGAGCTGGCGCGTAGTAGCGCCGGACGGCTGGTACTCCCTGCTCGGGTACGCTGCAGCCGCGGCCTTCGTCGCAAGAACCAGGAGGCACCGGCGCCGCACGGACGCACGCGAGCAGTAGCTGGAAAAGCCGGCCGTGGCGGACCACGGCCGGGGCGCGCTACCCTGATGGACTGACGGGCCAGCAACCCCTTCCAGGCCGTGACAGTATCGATCGCGGTACCTCGAGCACTTAGTGCCGGGGTGGTTGCTGGCCCCTCGCCATGTTTCAGGCAGCACTGCCACCTCTTGTCGTCCCACCGGACGGGACGGTAGAGCCTCCCTGCAGCGCCGTGCGGGATGGACGCAGCGGTTTCTGCCGCTGCTCCTCGCGTGTCCCGTTCCGCGAGTGCAAACTAGGCGTCCAGACCAGTTCCACAGATGGAGGCGAGGCTCCCTTGTCCACAGCAACCGCGACCAGCCACCTCCGACGCCTGGCGCCGCATCCCTCGGGCCAGCGTTCCATCCGCTCTCGCACGGTCCGAAGGAGAGCCGCGAGGATTGCGGCAGCACTGAGCCTCTCCGTGGCCGTCGGCATCGCAGCCAACAGCGCCCTTCTGGCCGGCGTCATCAGTCACGCAGTACCGGGAGACCCCGCCTGGGACTCCGCCGATCCTCACGTGCTGGCAGATCCGGCCTGGGACGTCAAGGCCCCGCACTAGCACGCTGACTGGTGCGCGGGCCGCTCGTCGAGCGGTGCACTGCCCTGCAGGCAGACCGCCCCAAGGAGGGCACCAGACAACCCTCAAAGGCGCCTGGAGCACCGGTCTGCGGCAGCGGAACCAGACTATTGAATGTATTTCGCCAAATACATAGTTTACGGGGCGCTTGTCGTGAAGGCGGCAAGCCATCCGCCCTCCTATCAACCGGAGCACCCCGTGAACTTGGCAGCAGCCCTGTCGGACCCTGAGGGCGCCGACGCATCCCCACCCGCCATCCCCGGCCTCTACGCGTTGTACGCCGAGCGCGACGGCATCGCCGTCGGCTGGGAGTTCTGCGACGCGCTGGCTACTCCTGGAGCCGCTCGCGCTCTACTGCCGGATGTGCGCCGCGAACTGGCGACACTCAATGCGTCAGGGCACTTCCACGGCACAAGCTGCATACACCTGCTCCGCCATGCGGCGGCGGGCTGCGATTGCCTGACAACGGAAGCCCCTGCAGAGGGCTGCCGTGTCCTGGAGACCTTCGCCCCGAATGAGGCAGCAAGCGGACAGGACGACGAGAGCGCCGCCAAAGCATGGGGTGCCGCCGCCGCGGCGAAGGAGGCCAGCGTCTCGGCAGCCACCCCGGCCATGCCTCACCCGGGCATCTACTGGGACGACTAGGGCGTTTCCTTCGGATCGTCCGGTCGGTCCAGGTCCTTGGATGAGGCTGTCTCGTGCCGTGAGTGTTCGAGAAACGTGCGGGCGCGGGCCCAGATGGCCTCCGGGTCGTACGTCTCCGGCCGCCAGGCCGTCGTGGCCAGCGCCCCCCGCCCCCGGTACGCGCGCATGATTTCGACGTGCGGCGGCCAGCCGACGAAGTCCCGGAGGGCCGCCTCGTCGCGCCAGACGGCGACCGAGCCGACACGGCGCGACAGGGGGAGCGCCCAGAGCCACATGCCGTACGCGCCCTCCAGCTCGGTCCACCGCGCCGCCAGGGCACGGGCGGCGCCGTAGATGCCCGGCAGGTCGGCGATCCGGTGGGGCTGGAAGGCCGTCACGGTGACCGTGAGGGACGCGGGAACCGCGGTGGCGGGGCGCGGGAGCAGGCCCGGCGTCCAGTGGGACCTTAAAATATTAGTAGGCATGTGCTTACAGTGTGCGTGGGCATATGGTTTGTCAACGGGTACTTTCGTATCCATGTCCGAGAACGCACCCCCGAGCGAGGAGCCTCGCCCCGATCTCGCGGCGATGGTCGTGCCGCTGGGCCGCGCCCTGATGGCCGCGGAGCGGCCGGTCCTCGACGCCCACGGCCTGACCACGTGGGCCTACGCCGTCCTGCTCCATCTCGACGAGGCCCCGATCCGCACGCAGGCCGCGCTGGCGGAGGCCATCGGCGCGGACAAGACCCGGATCATCGCCGTCCTGGACGCGCTCGCGGAGCGCGAGCTGATCCGCCGCGTACCCGACCCCAAGGACCGCCGCGCCCGCCTCCTCTCCCTCACTCCGGAAGGACGCCGGCTGCGCGACACTGTCCAGGCCGCCATCCAGGAGAACGAAAACCGCCTGCTCGCGCGACTGCCCGTCGGCGACCGGGAAGCCTTCCTGAGAGCTCTGCGAGCGCTGACCGAGGCCGCCGGGGGACGCTGAGTGCGCCGCGGTGATTCGAAAGAAACGGCCTACCCGATCCAGATGTCCGACGACCCCGCCAAGCGCGATCTCGAGCTGATTCACACAGCGTGCGGGGGGCTTGCGCGAAACCGTGTGCGGAATGCCACCCAGCCTGGGTTGCCCCCGGCGCGCGGCAGCTTGCCGACGCAGCCCGCGCCGCCCGCCGCGCCGCTGCAGTCCCCGGGCCGCCCCGTGCTGCCCGCCGGACGCTCGCCCGCCTGGCCGACGATCTCGCACAGGCAGAAGTACTCCTCGAGCACGCGTGCCATGACGTTCGAGGCGCTGACCTGAGGTCCGCAGACCTCACCCACCTCTACCTCGGCGGCCTGCGCTGGGACGAGTGCACCCAGTGGCCCGAGCAGCAGTGCGAGCGCATCCGCGCCGGTCGACGGGATTCGCCAGATCCGCGACCGCTGAGCACGGCATCGTCCCGGTGGTACGGGGGAGACCACCGGGACGACAACGCCCGGCCTCTGCAGCACTGTTCACCCGCGCGCGGGGATCGCGGGAAGTGCCCGGCTGCAAGTCCCCCTGTGCGGACGGGTACGACGTCCGACGTCGCGGGCATCGGGTGTGCGCGGCCGTCGTCGACGGCGCGGGCCACGACGCGGCCGTCGTCCGCTACGCCCGCATCACGCCGCCGGTGATCACGCACATCGGCATGACCATGGGCGGGCTGGCCGCGCTGACCACGGCTGGGCAGATGGCCCACGCCTACGATGTCCCGCCGCACGCCTCGGCCGTCTACGCCCGCATGGAGCCGGGCCAGCCCACCACGATCCACTGGATCGGGGACTGTCGCGCCTACGGCCGGACGGCCACGTGCTCATCCAATGGAGCACCGACCAGACGATGGGCGAGTACCTGCGCCGTAATGGTGTGGTCGTGGAACTCTCGGAGCAGCATGACAACTGGTCGCGGACCGGTCTCGCCCAGGCAGGAGCGGCCATGTGCCGTGAGGCGCAGATCCCGGGAGCCGTCCGCCTGGTCCTGCTCCTGTCCGACGGCGTCTCGGACCAGGTGGGCCATGCACGGATGGAGGTGCTGTCCGCGCGTACGCGGCGGATCCCCAGGCCCTGGCCGACGCCTTGGCCGCTGCCGCTGAGGCCGACGAGGAGGGTTACCGCGACGACGTCACGGTCATCGCTCTGGCGGCCGCGCCGGCCTCGGGCAGTCACCGGGGCTGATCGGGCTCCGTGGCAGTAAGGAACCGCTCCAGCGCCGCGACGTCCAGGAGGTCGATCCAGGCCATGTGGTCGGGCAGGGGACCGGTGTCGGCGGCCAGCAGGTCGGCCGCCTCCCCGCCGACGGCGAACACCGCGCGCATGGCCGTCTCGTGGCGCCGGCGCAGCGGGAGTTCGCCGGGCCCGGCCGCGGAGAGCCCGGCCAGGTAGGCGCGGGCGGGCGGGGTGAGGACGACGGCGTGGGAGCGCAGGAAGTCCTCGAACGCGGCGCCGGCCGGGTCGGCGCTGTTGGAGGGATCGCCGAGCTCGGGGCAGGGAAGGGAGCAGTCGTCGAGGAGGATCGCGACAAGGCTGCATTCCTTGTTTTCGTCCTGGTGCGGCACGACCCGCCACTTGATCGCGGACTCCGGCCGGCTCGCCTCGGTGCGCCAAAACTCCTGAACCGGGGGATGTCTCTGTGGTGCGGGCCGCTGCGGCGGCCCGCACCGGCAATCCAGAGGCCGTAAGGGGCTACGGACGTCTCTCCGATGTCAGTGCACACGGCGCAGCTGGCGAGAAGGGAGTCGGTCCTACGCCCCCCAGCCTTTCAAGGCAGGTCGCCGGGGCTGGCGAGGCGACTTCGCGCGGTCTGGGTTTGCCGCTTCCGCCTCGTCTCGGCCGCGCCGCCGAAGTTCCTTGAGAATCATTGAATGCAAGCCACTGATTTCATAGTTTGCAGTTGTGCCCGGGTGGTCCGGACACGCTGAGACGGAGGAACGGAAAATGGAATTCGACCTCAACACGCTGTTTGCGGCGGAGCCCCAGGGCGACGCGGCTGCCGGAGCCATCGCCCGCGTCGCACCTACGGTGGACGGCCTCACAGGAGCGCGGAACGCGACCCTCGGAGACATGGTGTCCCTTCTGCGTGCCCAGCGGGGCTCGAAGGTGGACATCGTCACTTCCGCGTCCGACCTGCGCATGGAGGGAGGGATCCTGCGAATCGCCGGAGACCCGTCGGCGATCACCGCGAACGGTGTGGGGCGCGCGGAGGCGCGGCTCCTGCCGACGGAGGTCCTTGACGAGCAGGCCGGTGCCAAGCTGGGAATCCCGGTCGGCTACCTCAAGAAGACCCGGCGTGAGCAGATCGGCCTGTACGACGCGAACATCAACGGCTGGCTCGCGAGCACGCCGACCCGCAAGTTCATGGTCCGGACACTGCAGGACCGCAGTCGGGGGACTGGGGTGGCGCGCGCACTGCTGAGTGACAAGTACAAGGTGATGGACAACCTCGACGTCCTCGTAGCGGCGCTGGACGGCATCCGCCAGGCTGGCAATCTGGGTGAGGTCACCGGCTGCGACCTCAGCGACCGCAAGATGTATGTCCGCATCGAAGCCCCGCAGGTCGCAGTCGCTGCCCGCGAGCTGCTGAAGGACTACCGGTCTCCGTTCTCCAACCAGACCGGGGCGGAACTCCCGGAAGTTCACGCCGGCCTGGTCATCACCAACTCTGAAGTCGGCTGCGGACGGCTCAGCATCACCCCCCGCGCGGTGTTCCGCGTCTGCAACAACGGCATGACGATCGAGAAGGACACCATGCAGGCCGTCCACCTTGGTGCCCGAGTGGAGGAGGGCACGATCGACTGGTCTGTGGCAACGCAGACCAAGGAACTGGAACTCATCACCTCCAAGACCGCCGACGCCGTCGCGCACTTCCTTTCGCACAACTACGTGGAGAAAGTCATCGAGCGCGTCACGGAGCAGGCCGCGACCGAGATCACGGACCCGGGCACGACAGTCAAGGAAGTCACCAGGCAGCTCAGCATTCCGGACGAGACCGCAGACGCGATCCTGCGCCACTTCATCAAGGGCGGCCAGACTACGGCCGGCGGGGTCATGCAGGCCTTCACCTCCGTGGCCCAGACCGTCGAGGACGCCGACGCCGCGCACGTCCTCGAAACCAAGGCCCTCGACGCTCTCGCTCTCGCCGCGCGCTGAGCCGCAACGTCCCTGGGCAGGGCCCCGCACCGGCGGGGCCCTGCCCCCTCACTCACACCAAGCACCTGCCGGACGGCGATGTGCCGCCGGGCCCACCGCACAACCATGGAGCAGCACCTGTGACGTCTTCCACCACCTGCCGCCCGAACCCCGCACACAGTCACTCTACGGACGCCGCGCGCCCGGACCCGGTCGCCAATCCAAGATGGCGGGAGCGGCATGAATACGAAGAGACAGACCGTAACACCTACCTGGGCACACATGAGCCGTCCTGGCTGGCCCGCGAGGAGTTCGGAGGTAGCCGCGTCATCCCCCTGTGCGTATCGCACCGCCGACTGGCCGACCGGCGCACGCTTCCACGTGCGGTCACCCCCTGGCTCCTGGATTCCGGAGCCTTCACAGAACTGTCCATGTACGGGGAATGGACCGTGTCTTCGAAGGACTACGCCGCCGCTGTGCGCCGCTACAACGATGAAATCGGCGAACTGGAATTCTGCTCGATACAGGACTGGATGTGCGAACCCGAAATCCTCACGCGCACTGGCCAGACCATCTACGACCACCAGTGCCGGACCGTCGCCAGCTACATCAACCTCCTGTGGCGGGACGAAGACCTTCCCTGGATGCCCGTCCTACAGGGATGGACGCGGGACGACTACCTTCGGTGCGTCGAGATGTACGACGCCATGGGCATCGACCTCACCGCGGAGCCGCGCGTCGGCCTTGGCTCGGTGTGCCGACGTCAGAGCACCCGCGAGGCTGTCATCATCGTTGAGACCCTGACCGGCATGGGCATCAGGCTTCACGGATTCGGCTTCAAGGTGACCGGCCTCCGCGCCGCGTGTCACCAGCTGTACTCCAGTGACTCCCTTGCCTGGTCCTTCAGCGCCCGTCGCCGACCGCCTCTCCCCGGCTGCACACACAAGAGCTGCTCCAACTGCCCTCGCTACGCGCAGGCTTGGCGGAACCGGCTTCTTGCTTCCCTGCCAGCGTCTGCACTCGAGTCCCCTTGGCATCCTCTCGCCGCGGCGCCCAGCGACCTCGTTGATTGGCACTGAACACGAGCGATCCTCGCTCCTCTAATGAATGAATGCCTGTAATTCATTTGCGGCTCGCCGTGGGGTAATCCGCCCACCCGCGTGGCCCGCATGCAACTCAGGAAGACTCGCTATGCTCCCAACGCCCGCTGAAGTTGCCGCGATCCTTTCAACTCCAGAGCAGGCCAAGCAGGTCCTCCGCTTGCTTCCCCTTGGCGCTCTGGACGCCCTCGCCGACGCAATCCCCCCTGCCATGCAGGGGGCCCTGTCGGCCCTCCTGGCCGAGCGCGTCCGCGCCTTTTTGGACGACGCAGGCGGCCAACACATGAACGGGACAGCGTATTTCACAACCACCGAGGAATACGGGGAGTCCACCTGGAGCCCGTTCATCGTTGCGCTGGCTGCGAGCGAAGACCGCCCCACCCTCAGCCGCGCGGCTACCAGCACCCAGTCCTACACCACCGAGGAAGCGCGCCTAGCCGCCGAACTGACGGATCCCGATCTGCGCAACGCCCTTCGCCGGCTCGCCGAGCTCGACCCGCCGGACCATGAGGACGTCCTTCGTGTACACCTGCGGACCGGCGACGTCGAGCACCTGCGCCACTGAGATGCCCGAGCACCCGGGGCCTGTCCCTACCAACCCAACCGAACAGGAGTTCGGCATGTCTGAGGTATTCATCGTCACCCCCCTACGGAATCAGAGCAACCCACCAGCTCAGCAAGCCGAGTACACCGACTACCAGCCCACTGACTGGTTGACCTCGTACCCGGATCCCGAGGATGGCCGCCCCCTCAAGCTGGTCATCCGGGGCTCGAGCGCGCGAGAGGCAGCTGAGGCCGCCTTCCTAGTCGGAAACCATCAGGGCCACGACGACGAAGGGACCCCGTGGCCCTACAACACGCGAGCCATCGGAGTTGGGGACGTTCTGCACGTCCTGGGCCGGGACAGTCACACCCCGTGCTTCAGCCGCCGCCGCAGCGGGCGCCTCACACGACTCACCGGAATGCCGCTGATGTCTCGTCCGGCCCCCGCCGCTCGTCCTGCGGCGGAATTCGCCCAGATGCTCATCAACCGCATCGAGACCGAGCCCCGTCACTTCGACCAAACCTGCTGGTTCAGTGGGGCCGAGGAACTCCTTCCAGGGGACGTGCTCTCCGAAGGCGTGCGCATGTGCACAGCCGGCTGGGCGGCGTACCTTGCTGGCTACACCCACTCCCGCCGCTTTGCCTGGCGTCGCCTGGTCGGGCTCCAAGGGCTGCTCTTCAACGTCGAGGAAGTAGCCGCAGCCGCACTCGGCCTGGACCCCGTCGACGCCAAGCGGCTCTTCGACAGCAGTCTTATCCCGACCGTTGCGCGCGCCGCGCTCATCCAGATCGCAGCGGGGGTGTCCTCCATCGACTGGGTTGCCGCAGGGAAGTCCCGCCCCTCTTCCCGCTGAGGGGGACGCCCTCGCGGCACCCGCCGGGAAGGCACCCCGCCTCTCTCGGGATGACTCCATCCACTGTCCTGAGGCCGGAGACCGGCACGCATCAACCGAGATCGCCCCCGGCAACAGCCGGGGGCGATCCTCTCATTCACGGAGAAGGTCATGCCCACCTACGAGATGTCGCCGCGCTTCGCGTCTGATCTCCTCAAGCTCACCCCGGTCCAACGCCGGCGATTCCAGCGAGTGGTGCTCGAGGAGTTCGTGCCCGATCTTGAGTCTGGTCTTTTTCGTCCCGGATTGCGGATCAAGGGCCTTCAGGTGGCGCGCGGTGTATTCGAGCTGACGTGGAATCCGAACGGCCGGGCCACCTGGGCATATGGTCCTGAGCTCATTCGTGGAGCATGCCATGTCGTATGGCGGCGAATCGGGACCCACGCGATCCTTTGCCGCCCTTGAGCGCCTCTGCCCGGCATTGCGAGAGACAGAAGAAATGGCAGCAAGAAGGGCGGAGGTGTCGACGGGGGAGGCGGCAGTGGGCCGACTGTAGAGCGGGGAATATCTGAAGGTCAGAGCGCCTTTGCGTGGCCCTTTATTGAATAGATGCTGGCGATTAAATAGTTTACAGGTGTGGCCGGGAGGGCGGCCCTGAGCACACCGACAGGGGAGGGGTTCCAAGTGAGTGCGATGACTGTGAAGGCTCCAGTGGAAGCGACGGATGAGGAGGGACGTCCGTACGCGAATGGGTTTCGGCCTGCCGTGTTCGAGTGGGACGGGTGGACCTGCGCCGACTGTCTGCGCTGCGGAGCCGGTGGGGCGTGCGCGGACTGCGAGGACTGCACGGCCTTCGCCGCACCGTACCCCCCGCACTGGGCACGGGACCGGCAGGAGGGCGAGCCGGAACGCGGCGTGGAGATCTTCGGAGGGCCCGGCGGCATGGCCGCTGGCCGAGGACTCGTGGATGGTAGCGGCGACTGGGTCCTGATCGAGTGGAACCGCGACGCTGCCGCAACTGCTCGGGCGGCCGGTCACTGGGTGGTCGAGGCGGACGTGCGCACGCTCGACCCCCGCCACCCAGTCCTGCGGGGCGTCAGTCGCGTCCACGGCTCCCCGCCGTGCCAGACCCTTTCCGGCGCGGGCAAGCGGTCCGGGTGGGACTCCGACGAGGTCGCACAGCTCCAGTCGATCATGTGGCAGGCGAGCGAGGCGTTCGGATTTTTGGAGGTGGACGACTTGTGCAGCCTCTACGGCGGCCCGCACGGCTACTTCGGTGACGTCCTTGACGGCATGGAGGACCACCCCGACGCCGACGGTTTGGGCGAGTTCTGCGGCGGCGGTCACCTGCCCCCCTGCATGACCCCCGCGGACTTCCGGAAGTGGGCGGCCAGCGTCGTCACCGACGACCGTACGGCGCTCATGGCCGAGATGCTGATCTGGCCGATGTGCCTCGTCCAGATCGGCGCCCCGCTGGTCTCCATCACCATGGAGCAGAGCGCGAACTTGCTCAAGCAGTCCCCGGCCTTGGCGGAGGCCATCCAGTCCGAGATCACCAGCGTGGAGGGTTTCGGCTGGGCCTGGTGCTCATGGCAGGTCGCGGATGCCGCCGACTTCGGCGCTGCTACCCATCGCGAGCGCGCGTGGATGGTGGCCACCCGTTACGGGTGGCCCCGCTACGCCGACCACGTGGACGGCGACGAGGCAGCCCGCGAGATGTGGGCGCACGTCCTCAAGCGCACCGGCCGACTGCCGGACTGGACGCCGGACCTCGACCGCCGGATCGAGCCCTACCAGGGCCGCCCTGCCCTGCCGAAGGTTACCGTCGCGACCGCACTCAACCTCCCGGAAGACTGGTGGGCGGACACCCGTGGTAAGCGCGGGATCAACCCCAAGACCGGCAAGCCCTTGGGCGGCGGATCGTTCCCACTCAACGACGTTGGCCAGTGCGTCACGGCACCGTGGTACGGCATCAAGTTCCGTCCGGCGGACGTACCTCAGGGTGAGGGCACCGTCACCATCAGCCTGCCAGAACTCGGCGCGCTCGTGGGCTTCCGCCGCGACTACCCGTGGACCTACATCCCGACCCGCGCGGGCGCGAAGGGGACCCGGAACATCGCCCAGATGATCGCGGACGGCGTCTCAGTGTTCAACGGTGCGGCCTTCTCCGCCGCCGTCCAGGGCGATGACTGGTACGAGCCGACGGCGGCCTACCAGGCCACGCTGTACCGGCTCGACGGACCCCTCCAGGAGCGTGCTGCCCTCCCCGAGGCACTCTCTTCAGCGCCGGGGCCCGCACAGGAGCCTGTCCCCAGCCCGTGGCATCCACTCGCCGCGGCCCCCTACGAGCTGATCGCCTGGCACTGACCCTACGACGGACCCGGGCTCCGAGGCCCGGGTCCGTCGAATCGGGCGACCAAGGGCGGAGCCGAAATTCGCCCCACGCGACGGCCCCTCGTGGGCTCTCAGACCGCGCCCTGCTGCGCCGGCGCTGAGACTTGCGAGGGCCGGGAGGATCATCCACGCAGGACTTCCGCGCAGCCCCTCGGGTCCCCCCTGTACGCGCCGCTGCTCCGCAAGGTCACGCCTTTCCCTGCACTCACGCGTCGACCCGTTCATTGAATGTTGTGGCGAAGGGAAGGCAGTCAGCCGCCATCGGCGGTGCTATCACACAGGCCCGGCTCCTCACCCACACGCAGTCCCTATCGCGGGTCCCATGAGAAAGGAAGGCTTGTGTCTCGTTGACCCCTGGAGCCCACCGAGCGTGAATGCGCGTTCTAGCAGCACCTCGGCGGCATCCGCTTCCCCTGCGGGGCAGCAAGGCCCTGGGCTGCATCCTTGTGCCCCTGCTCTATCAGGCGGCGGCGGGGTGAGAGGCTCCTTCGGGCGGTCTCCCCGGCTGTCAGTGCTCAATGAATCAGACTCTCCATTTGTTGAATGAAGGGGATGACTTGCATAGTTTGCCGACGTCGGTCGGGTTTTGGACCGCCCCAATCTTGGCCGCGCCACGCGCGCCACTCGCGCCCCACCTGCCGCGCCCCCTACACGGGCCCCTCCGAGGAGGGGCCGATGCACACCAGAACCGGCTCCTGAACTGGCGCCCATACCGCCCCGCCCGTTGCACCCTGAAAGGACTTGACCATGCCGAATGCGGCACTCGCCCGAGCCGTCCTTAAGCACATGACCCAGGAAGACCAAGAAGCCAGAGGCGCCGCAGATCTCACCGTCCTTGATCCACACGAAGCCGCCTCGGGCACAGGGCACGAACCCGACTACCGGCCCGCAACGATGTACGTTGAGCACTGGGCCGCCCATCTCTCCAACTACGTGCTGCGACCGGATGGATGGGCCAGCAAGGGGGCCGCACGGTTGCCCATCAAAGACGCGGCTCGCACCGGACTCGACATCTCTCAGTCCGATGCTGCCCGCCTGTTCTGCAATGACCTGCTGCCTGAGCAGGTGATCGCCGCACTCGACCAACTCGCCGACGGAACGCCAACGGTTGACTGGGAGGTGGCACATGCTGCCGCCTACGGACTTGCCGACGGCGACTTCGCAGTGGCCGCCGCATGGGAGGCCCGGCGAGTGTGGGGCGTAACCCACGACCTCCTTATCGACGGCACCCGCCACAGTGGCACGAGGGGAATCAGCCCCGCTGCGATGCGGTTCATCGTCGCCGGCTGGGATGACGCCCGCGAGCCCGGAGAACCGCGCGGCTTCTGGCGTGACGACCGCGGCACATGGACTACCGCCGCCGGCCACCGCTATGTGCCCCGCCTGGCCGAAGCCGCCGTTGTCCACCCGAGCAGCATCCGAGGCCGCGATGACGCCCGCCGCATCCTCGGAGATCTCAACTGCACCCCCGTCTCACCGTACGGCGACCGACGCCTGCACCACCTCATCGTCCCCGCCGCCAGGCTCCCCGAACTCGCTGCCTCCCCCCACATCACCACCAACAACACCCCTGACCCACAAACTGTCTACACCTACCTCGGTACTACCTGGCCGCCTCTGGCGAGCGATGTTTGTCAGCGTTGCAGGCGCGTCGGCTTCCTGGCCCGCGCCACCGAGTGGGCCGGGCACCCCGCGTTCTGCATCGACTGCCACGAGACCTTGCACACCTGCCAGGCGCGGGCCGGACACCAGTGCCTCGACGGCTGTCCGCAGCCCGTCGACCACGTGGGCCTGTGCTTCCCCTGACCACGCCCTCCCGCATGAGGCAACGAACTAATCGCCCCGCGCTCCGCAGCCAGGCGCTGCCCGCAGTCGGCGCGCCTCACGCCAGAAGCCCTCGGCGCTGGTGCCCGCTCAGTCACGACGGCTGGGCGGGCCCTCACTATCCAACGTGACTCACCACGAGGAGAACGCTGATGCCCGACACCGCACTTGACATCGAAGCCACCGCGCCGCTCGGGTCGCAGGACGCTGCGGACGCCGCACGCCTCCTCGCACTAGCCGAGAGCATCGGCATTGACCCAGTCGGCCTGTATGACGCCGTGCACGACGCGGCCGCCCGCTACGCCAGCGATCACTGCAACGCCACCAGCGAGGCCGAGGACCCCGTCGTTGCCGACGCGATTTACGACGAGGCCGGACGTCAGGCCGCCGATGTGAACAACAGCGGCCTGAGTGGCCAAGTGGACTACCTCGTCGTGCAGTACGGCCCGAGGGAGACCGAAGAGATCATCCGGGCAGCCGCCCGCTGACCTGGACCTACCTGGGGGAGAGGCCGGGACGGCAGCTCAGGCCGTGGCCGCACGGAGTGCAGGGACACCACTGGCCGGCCTCAGTCGGAGCACCCCGGGATCCATCACAACTCACCGTTGAATGAACCCCACCCAGCTCATATGTTCGCTTCAGTCCAACCCGCTCGGAACCTTCGGCACGTTGCCGTCCTGGCCCGAGGACTGCCGGGGTTTCCCCGGAGACCGCCGCGCCGCCCTGCGGCACCTCTAGACACCGGAGGGACACCATGCCTCAGAAGGTCACCAACGAAGCCCTTGACGCGATCGAGCGGCTCACGAACGCCGCAGACGCCTTCGTCGAGGCCCTGCAGAATGCGGCCGGACAGGGCACCACGAGCCGCGCCTACTGGGCCGGATACATCGCCCAGATCAAGCACGTCACCGAGCACGGCGCCGCCGCCCTCCGCGCGCCGGAAGCCCCCTTCCTCGGTGCTCCCGAAGGCAGCGCCGACCGCGGTCGGCTGATGTTCCTGCTTCAGGCGCAGGAGACGCTGGCCCCTGCCGCAGAGGTCGTGTTCGAGGCGTCCGCTGCGCTCGGCTGGGACGACGCCAAGGCTATTCGGCGAGGTGCGCGCCTCGCCGAACGTCGCGACGCCTGACCCGTCGCACAGCAGAGAGCTCACCCCGGCCGAGCCCGCTGTGGGCGGGCGGTGGGCCCACGTCGAAGTGGGATCCTTCGGCCGCCCGGCACAAACCGGGCGGCCGTGCCGCTGTCGACCGACTCAGTGCCGCCGTGCAACAACCGGCCCGGGCAGGGCGGTCCGGGTGCGCGCTGAGGGAAGCAAGCCATCGGCACAACGCGCCCCTACGGCCGTGAAGGTGCTCGCCGCTAGATGGCTGACGAGGGCAAGGCCCGTTGCCGCGCGGCGGGGTTCCGCCAGGAAGTGGTGGGCCGACCAGCATGCCGATGAGCTGGCCGACGGCAAGACGTTCACGACGCTGGAGTACCGGAGAAGCGTCCTACATCTGGTCGTCCCGCACCGGCGCGAGGACAACACCGGTCGCCGCTCCCCGGCGGCCTCGGCGTAGCGACGCCGCGTACTGCAGGACGCCGGGCGGCCCCGCACCTCTATGCCGCCCGCCTGGCCCTCCTCCTTCACCCACGCTCCTTGTCCCGAGAGGACGCAGCCATGCCCGCGCCCAACGGTACCCCCGCGATACGACACGTCACCGTCGTCGTCTACGAAGCCACCAGGGCGGATGCCGCGCTTTCCCAGCCCGAAGGAGTGCAAAAGCCACGCACCGCCGCCGAGTCGGCCATGGACGAGTGCAGCGCCGCCCTGCGTGTTGCCCGCTCCCTTGCCGTGACCCTCGCCGCCGCGGAACGTTTGGGCGCCACCCAGCCCCCCCAAAAAACTCCCCGCGTGGCCCTGGAATTCCTGACCGCCATCCACGCCGACCTCACCGCCCCCGACTACGACCCGCGCCAGGGGACGCACCCGGTGCTCCTCCTCACCTTCGAGGACATATGCCAGCAGTACGGCGTGATCACTCCGGGCGAGCGCACCACCTGCGCCACGCACCGCACCCCCGCCGCCGGCTGCTGCGCCTGACCCCTGCCTTCCCAGGGGCGCGGTACCTCGCCGCGCCCCACTCTGCAGCCACCGTCTCCCGTCCTGGAAAGGAACCTGCCGCCATGGACCCGCACTTCCCCGCCGGCGACTCCCGCTGGCTCCAGCCCGATCCCCCCCCGTGCCACCGACATCGCGTCGTGGACTCAGACCGTCCACACCCAGCGGGCCGCCGCGCGTGATGTGGCCCACCTCGTTGCCGACACTCTGCGTGCCCAGTTCCCCCAGGCCGCTTACCTTGTCCTGTGGATCGACCCCGAGCGCGATCTCGCCACGGACCTCTTCCCAAGCAGCATCCGCGATGGCGAGGGAAAGATCCTGACGGACTTCACGGATGCCGACTCTCTGCCGCCGCTGCCTGCCAGGCACCCCCTCCGCGCTCGGTGGGGCAGCCACGACCCGGCCGACGCCTTCCAGATCCGTCATGTCCTGCGCACCCTGCGCGTGAGCGGGGCAGTCTTCGACGATTTCCCCGAGGACCTGCGCAACGAGGGCGACGGCGAGGGCGAAATCCCATGCCTGCTGCTGTCCCCGCAGGCCCGCCCTGAGCGGTGGGAGACCGAAAACGAAGACCACCGCGAACGCCTCCTGCGCCCCTACAGCGCCCCGCAGTCGCCCCGCTGAGACTGTGTGCACCAAGGGGTAGCGACCAGCCGCACGCAGCCCGGGCCGGGCGCGGCCGGGACTGACACCACGTGACCGCTACGACCTTGAACGGGGTACTGGACCGTCCCGCTCCAGTCCTTTCGGTCGGCGCTCCAGGGGCGCGGCGTCTGCCGCGCCTCTGCCCGGGCCGCCTGGCGCGTCAGCATCTGTGCGCTTTTTCATTGAATAACTAGGCGGAGAAGCATAGTTTGCGGCTGCTGGTCGCCGGTGATTCCCCGTCGCTCAGGTGTTCCACCCCGCACCAATAAACCCCGACACAAGGGAGACGACTTCATGACCGAGTCCGCCAACACCTACGTCGCCGACGGCATCGCGGCCGGGTTGAGTACCTACCCGCACCCGAAGCCGGTCATGGACACGGGCGCGCTGGCTGAAGCGATCCGGGTGCAGCTCCGCACCTGGGTGACAACCGAGTTCGGGATCACGGTCCCCCGCCCTGAGATGGTCGCCGCCGCGCCCGCCGAAGAGGTATCCCAGCTCATTGCCGCGGTGGCCGAACACGTCCGCATCTGGGGCGTGGAGGCGGACGGGGATGTTGAAGCGTGGGGTATTGCGCACCTGCTCAACGCCCACGCCGACGCCCTGTACGCCGCTCACGGCCACGGCGACGCCTACCTGCTGGGAGCCCTGTACTCGCTCATCGTCGCCCGCGCCTACCTCCGGGACAGCTACGAGGGCCGGTTCGAACTGGACCCGTTCAACGACGACCGCCGCACGATCAACGAAGCGGCGCTGATCGAAACCATCCGGGTGCAGCTCGCCACGTGGGCGCCCGCCACGTTCGGGACGGTCGTGCACATCCCCGGACGTTGGGAGATGAGCTACGCCGCCGACCTGTCCGACCTTCTTGGGGAGGTGATCCAGGCGGCCGAAGCGAAGTACGGCGACATGGACGACGACGACAGCATCCGGGGGATGGCGCACCTTGCCAACGCCCGCGCCCACGGCCTCAAAGCCGGATACAGCCATGGCGATGCCCACCTGTTCGCCGCCCTCGGCTCGCTGGTGCTGGCCGCCGCGAACCTCGCCTGACACCACCGCCCGCACCCGGTGGGCTCCTACACGCTCCACCGGACATCCGGCACCCCTAGCCCTGAGGAAGAGCAACACCCTTAGCCGGGCCACCGCCCACCCGCATGCGGAAGGACACCATGAGCACCTTGATGACCGCCGAAATCCTCACCGACATCCGCATCGTGGTCGAGGAGTTCATCGCCCGTGAGCGCGCCGACTACATCGAGCAGACCCGGATGGGGGAGGACACCGCCTCCCACCCATTCGCGGCCTTGAGCCGATTGGCCGCGCTGGTCGCCGAGAACGCCGCACCGCTCACGTTCAACGTCGGGGACGGTACCACTGGCCAGTTCGTCCGCACGGCCCTGGGCGCACTGGAAGCTGAAGCCGTCTGCCGAGGGCTCAACCTCGCCGACGAGGCCGGGGGCCGCTACACGGTGTGGGTGGTGGAGAGCGGCACCCCGCGCCGTCTCGACCCGAGCGAGTACATCAGCGACACCGGACAGCTCACCCGCTGGGACTGACCCGCACTAGGCCGACCAACTGACACCGCGGGGGCGCGGCGCCCGCTGCGCCCCCGCTCGAACAGCCCTCAGAGGACCCGATGCCACAGACAAACTCACCCGAGCCCCCGCGCCCGATCAGCGACCGGGACGCCCGCTACCTCACGGCAGCCGGCAACGGAGCCCTGACCCTGGTGACTGAGTACGGCGCCTGGCGCTATCTCGAAGACCGCTCCGGCCCTCACACCAGCTACCTCGCCCCGCCCCCTCCCGAGCTGTTCACCGCCGGCTGTCTGACCCGCCGCGGTGACCACATCGACATTACGCGCGAAGGCCGCGCCGCCCTGGCCGACTACCAGCAGCGCCGCGCCGCCGACCAGGCCCGGCCCTACACCCTCACCCGCAGCCCGCTGCGCGCGGAGCTCCACCGGCCACACGAACCCGTCCGCCGCCTGCGCCGCATGGCCACGGGCGAGGAGATCAGGCCGGGCGACACAATCATCGACCCTGCCGGACACCCCGCCACCTACCTCGGCCCCACTATGCGCAGCGACGACGGCGGAACGACCTGGGTACCCTCCTTCAACGCCCGCGTCACCTACGCCGAGTACGGCGCGTGGCTCTACCCGCCCGCGGCCATCGGTGCCGTCTACGACCATCAGCCCGCCCTCCCCAACTTCCCCACGCCGTGACCCCCACCCACAACCGGAGACGACCGTGACTACCCCCGACAATGCTCCCGGCGCCCCCGACAATGCCCCCGGCGCTCCCGACAACGCCCCTGACATCCCGGCTTCGCTCCCGCTGCTTGTCGGCGCCCAGGTCGAGGTGTACGCCCTCGTGATCCGTCGCCAGACCTGCGACCACCTCGCCGCGATGCTCCGCGACGAAAGCCAGACACTGGCCGCGAACCTCGTGGAAGAAGACCGCGACTTCACCGAGCTGTCCCGCTCCCTGTCCGCCATCCCCAACACGCCGAAGCCAGAGCACGGCGCCTACTGTCGCCCCTTCGACTGCCGCTGCGGCTGCGACCGCACCGAGGACTGCTTCGACTGCCACCGCTGCGTGTGCTGGCGCGCGCAGTGCTGCGCCCAGGTCGCCGCCGACAGTGCGCGCGCAAGGGCCCGCAAAACCGCACTCCGGGCCCTGCTGGACACCGTGGACCCGGTGATGCTGACCGAGCTGCGGGAGACCGTCGCCGAAGCCGAGGAAGCCGCCCTCCACCAAGCGATCGCCCGCCGGGTCCGCCTCCTCACGCCGGCCGACGGCCGCCGGTACACGCACGCCGTCTTCGATGCCCGCGATTCCAAACTGGGCATGGGTCACGCTGACTACCGGGTCAACGAGGTGGAGCTGTACGACGAGGAGAAGGACATTTCCGTAACCGCCGACCTGTACGACGAGGTCCTGTCAGCCACGCTCGGAACCCTCGCAGAGCTGCTGCGTCCGATTGAGGGCGTGGATGTCACCGTGGAGCTCACCGACTGAGTCCCACCTCACCGAACGGCGGGGCGCACAGGACCGCGTCCCGCCCGCGGCGGGCGAAGCAGCAAAAGGGAGGGGAGGGGGCGGGCGGTCGGGCCGGTGCTGCATGTGCCTGTGGGTGCCACCGTTTCCTGTCGGCGGAAAACGGGTGACGGGCGGACGTCCTTCGGAGAGAGGCCGCCTCCCATGCATTGAATGACGTATCTGAGAAGCATAGTTTGCATATTGCATCGGCAAGACCAACCGCTGCACCGTCGACAAGGTTGAGAACGGCACCGTGTTCTGGCGCGCGGACACCGAGGACGCCGCCGCACGCGGACACTACGCCACCCCCCTGTTCAAGTTCGCCCACCAGATGGCGCGTGGCGAGTTGTTCACCCCGCCGGAAGTCTTCCGCCTCACCCCGAAGGGGTGCACCTGCCCGTGACCGCCACCCTGCGACCAGCCCACCTTCGAGAGGAATCGTGATGGTGATGGACCCGAGGACTGCCGCGCTCCCGCAGTGGACCGTGACCGGCCTGCAGACCACTACCGACGACTGGACGAACACGACCCTGACCGTGACCGCGGTCTTCCCCGGCTTGCAGATCCCCGAGGACCTGGACGACGAACTGCCCAGGAACATGAGGCGGTTCGCAGGAGTGGTGCACGCCGCCAGCGCGGCCGAAGCCATCAAGCAGTGCCGCTGACCGCCAGCACCGGCGCCCGCCCGCTTCAGGCGGGCGCCCCGGCTTCCTCCTCCCGTAAAGGCCCTGCCCAGGGCATTCACCCACCAGACAGGAGCATGACTCCATGGACACCATCGAAGACCCCGCCCGCGTCGCGGCTGACCTGGCCCTGAGGTTGTTCCGCGAGTTGTTCCCGCACGACGAGACCCTTGAGCGCCCGCCGTCGCAGCGCTTCTCCGAGGAGCAGCGGCCGAGGCCCGCGGACCGGTTCGCCAACGTCGAGAGCCCCGACGGAGTCGAGGCCGGTGACCTGCTGTACGTGATCGAGCCTGACAGCGAAAAGCGCGTGTATAACTGGGACGTCTTCTCCAACTGCACGGCCCGAGAAGCCCTTACGCAACGCGGGGGCTCGTTCATGACCGTCACGGCGAAGCGCGGCACGACCATGATTGAGGCTGTGCCGGCCGTCGCCCCGCGTGGCGGCTTCGACACGGACCTGACCCGCCTGGGCGAGCCCTGGACGGGCACCAGCGAGCCGACCCGCATGAAGGTGCCCTCGGCCCGCAGCATCGCCAACCTGGGCAAGCCCGAGGAACTGCGAGCCCGGATCGTGGCCGATACACGCTTTCCGCAGTGGCAGGCCGCGTATGCGGCCGCTCGGGAGCAGCAGCAGCGCAAGACCGCCGAGGCCCGTGCCGAGCGGGAGGCGCGGGAAGCCCGCGAGATGCCTCTCAAGAACGCCGCAGCCCGCGTCAACGCCCTCGTCGGTTCGGAGGTCATCACCGGCGGACGGGCAAGCAAGGCGTACACCCCCCGGATCACGTCGAGCTGGCTGGCCGAGAGTGACCACTTGCGCGTGCACCTCGCCGGGCTGGCCGCCCTGGGGCGGATCACCGCGGAGGAGCACCGCGAGGCCCTCGGCCACCTGGACATGCTGGGCCTCGCCACCGACACCACCGAGGGGGAGCAGTGATTCCGTCTCAGCCCTTGCCCTGGAAGCAGCTTCGCCCCAGCCCGCTGGCAGACCCTGGCTTCCGTCTCAACCCGGACGGTACGGCCCGGTTCGAAGTTGACGGACACCTCGTGGACGTCCGCGTGCGCTACACCACCGAGGACGACCGCGCCGACTACAACGCCACGGCCGAGGGCGACGAGGTGATCGTGTCCGCCTCGGTCGACGTCGCGGGCGTCACGGTGGGACGGGCCTGGTTCCTTGCCGAGTGGCACAACCCCTACAGCCTGCGTGACGCCCTGTCGTACGTTCTGCGAGACGCCGTCGACAGTGCCGAGAGTAAGGTCGCCGAGATGGCAGCCGAGATGCCTACCAGGAACCCGACCGAGCAGGGACCCAAGTCTCACCGCGCCACGGACGAAGTGCCGCGTCGCTCCAAGAACGAGACGCGCCCCGGGTAGTCGGTCATCGTTACCCCGCACTGCGCGGTTACCGGTGTTCCCTCCTGCGCTTCCCGCAGGGCAAGCCGAGGAGGAGCAGGGCCTGACGTCCCGCAATATCTATTGAATGGTGAGCTTGGAAAGCATAGTTTGCGTGTGTCGGGGCGGGGTGGTGAATCCCCCCGCCCCTCCGCCCCGCACCCTCCGATCCTTACGAGGAAAGCCCCACATGCCGAGGACCCAACAGTGATACATCCCAACAACGCGGCCGACAACCGCCATTTCACGTTTCTGGCGAACGCTTCCGTTCTGGTCACCATTACCGCTCCTACTCAGCAGGAAGCCCGAGCCGCCTACGAAGAGCTTGATCAGGAAGAGTTCGCCATCGGCTTCACCACGGTCAAGGGCCACGTCCTCAACGAACTTGCTCTGGAGGACGCCCGGCCCGAGCTCTACAAGGTCGATGGCGAGGAACTGGCCGAGCCCTGCCCTCGAAAGGGCTGCGATGGTCACCTCGTGAACGACCGCTGCACCGAAGACGGGTGCCCGACGCACCCCCATCACGCCTGAACCCCAACCCCGTGCCGCTCACGTTCGCTCCACCCAGGAGTGCCGCCAGCGGCACGGGGTCGGGGACCCTCTCGCCGAGACAGCGACGCTTCGCGAGCGCTGACGCTGCCCGCACTCGCATCAGGCCCGCGCCGCCAGGGGGCCGGCCGGTTCCCGTGCGGGTGTGGGGTGTTGCGGACGGGTGACGGCAGGGGCCTGCCGCCCTCGGACCGGGCCCGCCCCGCCCCGCGCAAGCCGCGAGGCCGGGCCGGGTGCCGACTCCGCCCCGCCCGGCACGCGTCCCGGTGCCCCGCCCCGGCGCCGTCCGTACACCGGTCCGCCGCCGCCCCGCCCCGGCGCCGTCCGGCGGCCCCGGCGCTCTTCCGTCCTGCACGACCACGAGACACTGCACGGAGCAGCACACCCATGAGCCATGTCCTCACCCACGCCGAACACGTCGCCGCCGAACTCGAAGCGTGTGCCGCCTACCGGGACGTCTTCAACCACGGTTACATCGGTGATTCCAAGCCCCACCGCTACGCCGCCGCCGCCGGGAACCTCGCCGACGCCCTCGCGGACAACCCCGGCACCCGCACCGTCACCGCCCTCACCGCGAACCGCGCCCATCCCGAATCGGGCCGCGCCCCGAAGCCGTCCGCGAAGGCCGGCCGCGCCGCCCTGCGCGCCACCGGCCGCCTCACCCGTCAGGACCGCCACGACCACCCCACAGCCGCCCACATGATCCACGCAGCGGCCCGCGACGCGATCACAGACGCGTTCCACCACGCGGCCGACGCGCACCACATGGACCCCGAAGACGTCCTCGACCTGCACGCCGCACGCGCCGGTGACCGCTTCCCTCACTCCGTCACCTACGACGTGCGCGCCCTTGTGTTCCTCGTCGGCGACCTGATCGCCCTCGCCTGCGCCTACGGCTCACCCGAGGCGCTCCTCACCAACGGCGCGCTGGAGGTGTACGCCGACGAGCGCGGCGCATAGCCCCCCGAGGGCCCCGCCAGCCGCAGCCGCCCGAACCGGCCCCGGCCCGGCCGCACAACGCCCAGCCCCGCCCGCACACGAACGAAAGGCGCTCCCGTGCCCGACCTGACCATCGTCCAGGCCGTCATCCACGCCACCAGTGACACCGACCACGAGGCGGTGATCGACGCGTTCAACGAACACCGTCTGGCCGCCGACCCGGTCGCCAGTGACCCGGACCTTCTGACCACCGTCCACGCCGGCCGCGTCTACGCCACCCGCACCACCACCGACACCGGCGAACTCCTGGCCGCTGCCCTGCTGGAAACCACCCACGACACCGCATTCGTGATCACCCAGTTCCCCACCGACGCCACCAACGGCCTGCACATCACCCACACCCCCCAGGGCGGTACACGCCGCGCCCAGTGCAACGCCGACGGCATCCCCGTCGTCCCCCTCACCGGTGAAACCGCTGGCAGCGGCCGACCCCGAGTGAGGTCCTTCCTGGACCTGTCCACCCAGCACCTGGCCCCGACCACCCGCGATGCCCTCAACTCCATCGAGGGAGTGCTGGCTTACCGCCTCGAACACGGCTGGCTCATGTACGCGCCGGAATCCGCTGATGAGCGGGCCCGCACGTATGGCTGGCCGGACGAGCTGCTGCCCATCGTGCGCATGGCCCGCGCCCATGACTGCGCCTACGTCCTCTTCGACGCGGACGCCGACATCACCGACCAGCTCCCGGTCTTCGGCGGCTGACGTTCCCCGGCCCCCGCGCCCCTGTGAGGAGGTCCTCTGCGCGGGTCCTTCTCGCTGACTTCCAGCTCGGCCCGGGGCGAGCGCCTGTGCTGCCGCGCGAGGCGCCGACGAGAAGCAAAGCAGATGGAAGAGGGAGTGGCCGCGCTGGTCATTCCCTCTTCCTGTCTGCCGCCGAACTCGTCGTGCCTCTGTGGGAGATGCCGTGGTACTCACCTCGAAAATCTGTCTTCTGAAGCCCCCGTCTTATTGAATGCGGGACCCTGACTAAATAGTTTGCGTGTGCCGGGGCGGGGTGGTGAATCCCCCCGCCGCTCCGCCCCGCACCCTCCGATCCTTCGAGGAAGGCCCCACATGCCTATCACCATCCCGGTCCCGTCGGTGTTCGATCTCGCCCGCCGCGCGAACGGTTCCCTGTCGTCGGCGCAGGCCGACACCGGTGCCGCTGTCGTAGCCCATGCCCGTCACTGCGAGGCGTCCGGCGGGGGCTGCGGCCCCGGCAAGTCGGTCCTCACCGACGACGGCTACCAGGGCACCTACGCCTATTGCCCGGCAGCCACCGAGCTGGACCGCAAGGGCCTTGAGTACCTGGCCGAGGACAGCAACCGCGAACGGCGCACCTACGCCGAAGGCACCTGGCCGCAGGGACTGCTGTCCGAGGCGGACCAGGGCCTGTTGGCCCGGCAGGTCCTCGACTGGATCGCCAGCCACCCCGGCATCCACGATCAGCAGGGCATGGGCGCCCTGGGTGCCCGCCCCGGCAGCCGCCTCGCCCACCTGTCCAAGGACGCCGACCCCGCCACCGCCGGCGTCACCCTGACCGCCGCGGCGATCGTCTGCCACCTCGCCGGATACGCGCTGCACACTGTGCCCGGCCACGCTCACGCGATCGGCCGTTACCGCATGACCTCCCCCCTCCGCGAGACCGCGCAGCGACTCCTTGCGCTGAGCGAGGCCGAGACCCGGCGACTCTGCGACCCCGACGACGAGCAGGCCCTGAATCTGCTGCGAGAACTGGCCGCACACAACCCCAACTAGCCCCTCAGCGCTCCGGCGGGCATCAGCGGCCGTTTGCCCGCCCACTGTGGGCGCGGGGGCTGCACGGGGGCGGGCGAACGGCCGTTGATACCCCAGTGCGGCGTCCAGCGGGGACCTGTGCAAGCCGGTGCTGCCTTGCGGATGGTGGTGTCTCGGCGGGCGGTGCCGGAACGGCAGTAAGAAGGGGGGAGCGGGGGGTGCTGATCCCGCTTCCTCTCCTTCTCACCGCTGCCTTCCCGGCCGCATGAGCTGCCTGACCGGACATCCGTCATTGAATATATCCTCCCGGTTGCATAGTTTGCAGGTGTTGGGCGGTGTTGGCCGCATGGAACAGCGGAAGTGGAATGGACGTGCCGAAGATGGTGGAACTGGGTTGGGACGACGACACCCCGGCGTCGCGCTGGGTGCGGGAGGCGGTGCGGCAGATCATCGCCGGCGACGCACGCCCGGGCCGCCACATGCTTCGACGCCTGCCGTCCTACGAGGGCTACGCAGGCATGTGTGAGTGCGGGGTGGAGCCCGAGGAGAGTTCGTTCGAGTCGATGTCCGGCCTGACGGCCTGGATGTTCGCCCACCTGGACGCGGAATGGCCCGCGTTGGATCAGGACCGCGTGCGCCGCCTTGCCGCCCGCGAGCGGGACCGGCTCGGCGAGGTGATCGGGTTCCGGCGCCTCATCGAGACCACCGAGGAACACGGCACCGTCCTCAAGGGCTGGCTCGTCGCCGGGACGGCCGGATTCCTGGAGATCAAGGCGTACGAGGAGGAGAGCTACTGCTACCCCGAAAAGGGGCGGTGGCAGCTCTTCGATGCCCCCGCCGGGGCGGAAAGCCTACCCGCGGAGCCCTGCTGACCGCGCTTGGGGCCGGAACCAACCCGGTCCCGGCCCCGCCCGGGTCACTGGCAGCTGTCACCGGTTGTCCGGCTGTGTTCGGCCCGCGTTTCCCCACCCTGGTCGCGCCCGACTGTACTGCCCGGCATCCCACACCCGAACGGAACGGAGCACCCCTGTGCCCACCTGCACCGAGTTCGACGCCACCGCGCTCCTCGACGACATGTCCGGGGCCCTGTCCACCCCCCGCATCGCGGTCAAGCCCGGCATGGTCCTGCACGCGGACGGCGCGCGCCGTCTGGTCCTCAACGCCTGGTACAGCGGCGACGACCACAACGAGCGTCAGAACCTCATGGTGGTCGCTCTCTCCCACGACGACGCCATGGGAATCCTGAAGCCCTGGAACAGCTCCCTCACCGTCCCCCTGGCCCAGCACCAGTCGGTCAAGGCCGAGTACCCACAGCCCAGCAACCGCCGCTGGTGGCTCGCGGTCAGCCTCGATGACCAGGACCGCTACCGGGGCGCCAACGGCTTCCGAGACGGCCACCCGTGCGACATGTGCGCTCCCCGCGCCACCGACCCCTACTTCCAGACCACCGTGCCCTGCCGCAAGGCCCACGCGCACGCCTGGAACCAGATCGGGAACTGGGAGGACAACTCCCGCATCCACGGCAAGCACTACGTCCTCGGCGTACTCGCCGATGACGTCGACCAGGCGCGTGAGACCGCCCGCGGAATCTGCGAGCGCATCCGCACTGTCGGCCACCTGTAGGCCCGCACCGCCCGGCGGGCGCGCCCTGCGCGCGCCCGCCGGCCGCGCTCCGTGCCGCACCCTGAGCCCCCCAGCAAGCCCGCGCCACCCGCCCGTACCCACCAGCCCGCCGCCTACTCCAGAGAAAGGCACATCCCGCATGACCACCTCTCCCGCTCCCGTCGCCGCGCCCGAGACCGTTGCCGCTTCACTGTTCGTTGGGGCGTTCAACTCCGTGTACGAGGACGACCCGCGCATGACGATCACCCTGCACCGGAGCAACGGGTCCAGCCTGGCCGTCGCCGGTGTGCTCGACGACTACCTGATGCGGTTCAACCCGGCGGAGGTGTCCACCCTCCTGGCGTGGCTCACGCACTCCGTGGCCACCGACCCGGACGCCGTCATCAGCGTGGCCGCCGCCTACCGGCCGCTCGGCGACCGAGCACACGGCTGGGCTTGGCGCATCAACACGGGTGACGCCCTGGGCCGCGAAGAGGCCGACACGCTGTTCGGGGACGAGGTGGAACTCCTCGGCGCGACCCAGCCGTGGGTCACCCTCAGAGGTCCTCGGCCGCTGGTCGACACGAGTGCCGACGGTCTGGCCTACACCGCACTCACCGACGACGTGAAGGCGGTCGTCACCGCGCACGGGGAGCCGGAACGGCCCGCCGCCGGGCACCGGTTCGCGCTGCGCCTGGACGGCACCGTCACCGTGCACGTGGACGCCGCCGATGAGACCGCCGCCCGGGATGCACTGCAGGTGATCGAGTACGAGGACTTCGACGTGGACGTGCGCACCCGCGGCGGGCACGTCATTGGGCACGTCACGCTTGGGGAGGCCGACGGCGCCGACCTGGTCAGCGTCGACGACGTCCCGGCGGACGAGATCGGCTGACGGATCGGCGCGGGCCTTCAGCGCCCGCGTCACCTAGACGTCCAAGGTCGCCCCGACACGTACTGACGTTCCCCGGCCTGGGGCGCCGCGGCAGGCCGCGCCCCGGGTAACCGGCCGTTCCGCGCCATCACTTTGCACCCCTCCCGCACCACCGCACCGGCGGTGCGGCCACCGGGCATCCCCGGGCCGCACCGCCAGGAAGGCAACCCCCATGCGCACCCTGACTCTCGCCGGCCATTCCGGCCCGCTCACCCTGCCCGAGCGGCCCACCACCGATGACTACGCCCCCCTGCCCCACGGCCTGAGCCTCGCCGACACGGTCGCCGTCCGCGCCCACCAGGTCCGCCCCGGCGACCTCCTGGTCGCCGAGTTCACCGACGGCACCGGCGTCCGCCCCACCGAGCACATCCCCGGCCCGTATCCGGCCGATCCGCACTCCCTGCCCGCCTGCCCCTGCGAAGGCTGCGAGACCTGCGACGAGACCACCGCCTGGACTCTCGGCGACGACAGCCGTACCGCCGACGCCGGCTGGCGCTTCGTGTGCCTGGCCCCGTCCCAGGACGGCGAGCCATGCACCATCGTCCTGCGCAACCGGCCCATGGCCGTCATCCCCGCCGATGTCGTCGCCCGCGCCCAGACAGCGCGCCCCCATGTGTCCACTGCCGACCTCGCCCCGCTCTCCGTCCTCGACGACGCAGAGACACAGCTACGCACCGCCGCCGGCGCGGCCCTCACTCTCATCGCCAGGACCTTGCGCGCCCAGTACCCCACCGGCGCCTACCTGGTCCTCACCCGGCCGACCGACTACGAGGGCAACGACGACGACGTCATGCTGAACTCCATCCGCGACGCGCAGGGCAAGACCGTGTGCCGACTCAACCCTTACCGGGGCAGCACGCAACTCCCAGCCGTCCCGGACGACATCGGCGCCCTGTGGGGCGCCACCGACCCCCGTAACCCGGCTGCGGTCCTCTACCTCCTCCAGCGCGTCGACTCCATAAGCCGGTACGAGTTCTTCCACTTCCTGCCCGAGCAGGCCATGCGGGACGGCGAGGTGGCCGCCGAGCGCAAGCCGCTGGGCATTCCCCTCGACCCGGAAGCCATCTGCCCGCAGCACGGCACTGCGTGCGAGCCGGACGACCACATCGAACCGCCCACCGTCAACGGCGAAGCCATCTGACCCTGCCCACCCGACCCGCGCGGCGCCGCACCGGCGCCGCGCGCCACCCGCGCAAGGAGCCCGATGCACGCCCAGTCCAGCACCCCGCACACCGTGCCCGTCACCGAGTTCATCCAGGCCCTGCACGCGTGGGCCACCGGCCACCCGCACGCCATCCCGCCCGAGGCCAGCGACACCACCCCCGTGCCCGTCACCGTCGCCGGAACGACCCTCGACATCCATCCCGGACTGCTGCGGATGCTCACCGCCCTCATCACCGACCAGCAGGCCGCCTTCACCCACCCCGAAGGCTCCTGCCCGCACTGCGCAGGCACCGGATCAGCCACCCAAGCGACCGGCCCCGACCCCGCCGACTTCGACTCCTACGAAGGCAGCGACCGGCACATCTACCACGGCTTCGGGGAGCCCGACACCGAAGCCACCGCCCAGGCCCACGACGACGACCGATGACGCAACCAGAACTCCCCGGCTACGAGAACCCCGAACTGCGCTACGCCTGGGTCAGGCCCGACCAGCTCTCACCGAAACTCGGCGGAGGCCGCCACGACCTGTACTGGACCGGCCACCGCACCTGGACCACGCCCGACGTGCAGGCCCCGCGCACCTTCGACTCCGCCCAGGCCGCCGACGACGCCCTCGCCACCGAATACGGGCCCCGCGCCACATGGCCCGACTACCTGCGCTCCGTCCTCCAGGACGTGCAGCTCACCCGTATCCGCGCAGACGCTGACCCCTGAACCCACAACCGCCCGACCTTGGCCGGTCGCACCTCTCCCAACGCATTGAACAGATTCTACGGATTACATAGTTTGCATCTGTCGGCGACTGGCCGCCGCGAACCTCGCCTGACAGGCAGGCACGTGGAATGCCGCGCCCCTCCGCCAACAACGGCAGGACGCGGCCGAATTCGCCCCTGATCGGAAGAAGACCATGCCTCACTACTTCGTCACCGGCTACAGCGCCGACGACACCCTGACCCGCACGCAAGTGACCCCGGCCCCCCAGGACCCCGCCGAGCGCGGCAAGCGTTACGACGCGCTCCTGTACAGCCCGCAAGGCCAGGACGACGGGATGCTCGCCTTCACCGTCGAGGCGGACGACGAGGACGCGGCCCTGGAAGAGGGACACGAGCGCCACACCGCGTGGCGCGCTGACTCCAGCCCCGAGCATCGCTGACCCCGCTGCTCCCGGCGCAGAGCCGAGACCTGCGCGAACGCATCCGCACCGTCGGCCACCTGTACCCCCGAAGCCAGCACCCCCACCCCACCCCAACCCCGGGGGGGCGCCCCCCCCCCGGCCCCCCCCCCCCCCCCACCGGCCCCCCCGGACGCCACAAAAACC